>JBLHWZ010000266.1:0-7753 GCA_047629415.1 Bradymonadia bacterium
CTGACGGACCGGCGACTCGAGGTCGAAGAGAGAGCACGTCAACAGCGCGAGGGAGCTCGCACCGTGCTTGAGCTTGAGATCGCCGCGCGAACGGAAGCGATCTTGCCCGCCCTCGCGGCCATTACCGACATGCGTCGCCCTGAGGAGGAGGCCATCGCCGAAATCACCGCGCGCAGGCAGACCTTCGCCGCCATACAGATCGAACGTTCTGGACTGCTCAATCTCATCCTCGAGGACCCTGACCCTGCTTCGATGGAGACGAGAGCGGATGAACTGCTCCTCGCCTTGATCAGCGAGCGCGCGGAGATTCGTGAGACGGCACAGAGTCGGCGCCAGACGATGCGATCCCTCGAAATGGCCGTCGAGAATGCACGCGAGAGGATCGAAGAGAAGGAGCGAGAACTGCGGAGCGACGGGCTAGAAGAAGATCATCCCGAACTGGCCGCTGACCTACGAGAGGTGGGCGCGGAGGAACTCAACGTTCTCGTCGCGGAGCTCGACCTCACCGAACTCCGGGCGGCGAACGCGGCGAGCCGTTGGCGGCTCAATGAAGCGCAGATCAACTTCTACGCTCGATCGATCGATCGGCTCATCCCACACATCTCGCGTGCACTCCGCAGCCGCCTCTTCGCGATCAACGCCCAGAACATCAACGAGGCCCGCCTAAATCTCGGCGAGCGCATCATCGGGTTCCGCCTGGCTTGGCGTAACCTGGTCGAGGGGGAGTCGGTCATCGAGCGGGAGACTAGGGGTGGGCAGCTTAAGCGTCTCGCCGGCGATTTCGTGGGCCTGATCGTGCTCCTGCTCTTGGTCCGCGCGATTCCACGCAACCGCGACGCGATCGTGCTGTGGGTCATCGGCTTCCGGCAGAAGCCTCGCTTACGCAGACTCTCTCAAGGGATCCTGAAGATCGGTGAAATCCTGCACGAGTCGGTCCACGCCTTGAGCTTGGTCGTGGGAATCCAAGCCGCGTTATGGCTCCTGCCCGCGTCGCCCACGGTTCTGCTCATTATCAGCTGGTTGTGGTGGCTGGTTGCGTACCGCTTCATGATGGAGGTAGTGGCAGTGCTCGCGATCCCGCGTGAGGAGCGGGAGCCGGTCCTGATTGGCGTGCCGCCGGATGAGGTGCGTCTAGGCGTCGATCTCTTCGATTGGGACGGGCGCCACGGGCGCCTAGTCTTACGCAGTGTGCGCGCCATCCTGGGCTATCTCGTGATGGGCCGGCTGACTCTCGCAGTCATCCGATTCCTCTTCGGGCCCGGCTTTGTCTTTTATTGGACGCAAAACCTCGTCTGGGCTGCGCTCTTCGTGCTGCAGTACGCAATCGCATGGTACTGGCGGAAGGACATCGTCCAAGAGTTCTGTCAGCGCGTGGGTGACCGCGCGGACTCACTCGCGGAGTGGCTGAACGCCCACCAGAGCCATTGGTACAGCGTCGTTATTGTCGTCTTTCTCGGCGCGTTCCTTGTCTTCGCCTGGGTCGGCCGCACCGCCGCCAAGTGGCTGACCCGGCGGGGAATCGGCCAGATTGTGGCAAACTTCGCGGTTCGGAAGCGCCTTGAGCGTGCCGGGGATCCAGCCCAGGCCAGCGCGGTCGAGCGCACCGTTCTCCCTGCGGCATACCAGCGAATCTTCCATGACCGGCCGATCGACAGTGGCCGGATTCGGGTTCGCAGCGAAGCTCTTGAAGGCCCTCCGTGCGACCACATTGAGTTCTTGGAGGCCAAAGCGCGCGAGGACTGCGAACCTACGCCGACCGCGCTCGAACAGGATGCCGTTAGGTCCGGGGTAAGGGAGCAAGAGACTCGGGAGGTGGATCTAACCACCACCGGCGCCACTCCTCGCCTCCGCACCAGCTCCGCTGCCCCTCCGTCGGATACGCCGAAATGCGAGAGCCGTGGGCAACGGGACTTCTTGGTGGAGCGTCCCCGCGAGATGAAGGTCCTCAGGGCAGCGTTTGATGGCTGGGAGAAAGAGAGAGGCCACGGCACCGTCGCGCTTCTCGGCGACCCGGGATCCGGCAAAACGACATTTGCTCATGTCGCGGCCAAGAGCCTCGAAGGCCTCGGCCACATAGTCGAGAACACGCCCATCACGCAGCGGCTCTTGACCCAGGCGGACGTCCACCAATGGATCGCCCGCACTTTGAACATCGAGCTCAACCCCGAGGCCCCGCGCCAGAGCATCGTCGACTCGCTCTCGGCGCGAAAACCGACCGTGGTGATCGTCGACCGGTGCGAGAAGCTCTTCTTACGCACCATTGGCGGGTTCGAGGGCGTCGACGAGTTCCTCGATGTCGCGACGCTGACGAACCACCGGATTTTCTGGATTCTCGTCTTCGATAGCTATCCCTGGGATTACCTAAATCGCGTCCGTGATCGCCGAGGTTTCTTCCGAGAGATCGTGCGCCTGCGGCCGTTTGATGAGGAAGAGCTGAAGGAGCTTGTTGAGCGCAGGAATGACGCCGTAGGAATCCACCCAGATTTCGATCGGCTTACCGGGTCAGAGGCGAGGAACGATCAGTATTTCGAGGTCGTTAAGACGTCCGGTGGCTACTACCGGCTGCTCGCGGAATATTCGCGCGGTAACCTGCGTGTGGCCCTGCATTTCTGGATGCGCAGTCTCGTCATGGAGGAAGACGGCAAGATTCACGTCACGCTCTTCCAGCGCCCCGACGCCCGCGCCTTGCGCACTCTGCAAGATGAGCTGCTCTTTGCACTCACCGCGATCGCTCAGCATCGTGCGCTCTCCGTCGACGAGCTGGCCGACATCCTCGATCTCGCGCTCGGCGAGGTCGAGGTGACCGTGAACTTGCTCCGCGAGACGGGGTATATCGAGCAGACCGGCAGTGGCCGGATGCGAATCGCCGTTGGCATGTTCTTCCCAGTCATCAATCGACTGCGCGAAGAAAACTTCCTCCACCTGGACTAAGATGGACGTCGATTACGGAGTCCTCGCATCGCTCGTGCGGCCGGACAAGCTCCTGCTGGGAATCGCGATCATCGTGACGGCGGTCTTCCTCTCGAAGTTCGTCACCAACCTCTTCAATCGTTGGGGCGAGGGCCAAGCCCGTCGCCGGCTACTGCTCAAGCGCGTGTCGAGCATCGCGCGTTTCGTTATCGCCATTTCAGCCGGCGCGCTGGTGGTATCCAACGTCTTGACGCTCTCAGACGAGGCTATGCTGGCCCTCGGCGGAACGCTCGCGGTCACCGCCGGTTTTGCGTTGAAGGACACAGCAGCGTCCTTGATCTCCGGCATCCTCATTCTCATCGACCAGCCGTTCCAAGTAGGCGACCGTATCTACTTCGGTGGCTACTACGGGGAGGTGCAGGAGATCGGTCTACGCTCGGTTCGAATCGCAACGCTGGATGACAACCTCGTCTCGATCCCGACCAACAAATTCCTGACCGACGCGGTCGCCAGCTCCAACGCTGGCGCGCTCGACATGATGGTCGTCATCCAGTTCCACATCGGGCTCGATGCCGACTTCAAACAGGCGATGAAGCTCGTCCGCGAGGCCACGGTCACGTCCAAGTACGTCTACCTCAACAAACCCGTGACCGTTCTCCTCAGCGAGACGGTGCAAGGCGACGAGGTCGTTACCCGCGTGACAGTAAAAGCCTACGTGATGGACGCTCGCTTCGAGTCGAAGTTCGCCTCCGACGTCACGTGTAAGGTTAAGGAAGCGTTCAAGGAATGGGGAATCGAGCTCCCGAGTCGAGTCCACCGCGGAGAACTCGACGAGTAGCCCCCGCGCCGTGTTACGCCCGAGATGTGCCGCCGAGCGGTCCGGCGGGTCACGTCGTCAACATCCCGCTGCCTAGAGCATCCTCTTTAGGCCGTCGACCTGCCTCACCGCCGCATAGAGCGGCTCCACATGCCCCGCGTCGTCGAGCCAAACGGCGGCGGTCACGCAAATGTACGTTCCCTTTGAGCTCGCTCGCGCGCTCACCGCGGGCGAACCCGCGCGTGAGTGAAACGGCGACACCGCCTCGGTCACAGCGTCGACAAAGGTCTGCTCGTGAGGGCCGAACGCCTTGAGCATGTATTCGCCGGGGAAGTCGTGAGTGGACTCCAGCAGCTCGACGGGAGGTACGCCGGACGCCACTAGAGGCCCCTGGTTGCCTGTGAGATTCCACTCGCTCCAGAATTTCCGCAGCTGGATCCACCGGAGCCGCCGGATCCCGCACTGATTGAAGTGCCGGTGCCCTGGATGACTGAGGAACGACCGGTTGCCCAGACACCGACGGAGGGGCCTCCGCCTCCGCCGCCGCCGCATCCGCCGTCTCCGCCGTCTCCGCCGTCTCCGCCGTCTCCGCCGTTGCCGTTTTCCGCGCTAGAGCTCGTCGCGCCAGAGCCGCCAGAACCGCCATTTCCGCCGGATCCACCAGCGCCGCCGACACCGCCCGCGCCGCCGTTTCCGGCTTCAACGGACGTGTTGTTGAGCCGGATGGTGGAGTTGCTGACCAGGATACCGGCCGAAAGACCGCCGCCCGTACCGCCGGCTCCAGCTCGTGCTCCGCCTCCGCCTCCGCCGCCGCCGCCGCGTCCGGTTCCACAGAACCCTTCGCAGATGCAGGAACCGAAGAAGCAGACTTCTAAGCACTCTTCACCGCCGCCCGCACCGCCGCCGCCGCCGGATCCTCCAACTCCACCGATACTACCTCCCAGGCCATTGCTTCGCGACCAAACGACACCGCTGACGCCGCCGGTGTTGTTACCGCCGCCGCCGTTCGAGCCTCCACCAGCGTTGGTAGCGTTGCCTCCGTTTCCGCCCGTCTCTGCGTCGCCATCTCCGCAGCCGAGTCCGTCGTTACCACCAGCGCCGCCGAATCCCCTCGATGAACTGTTCGAAGCCCCATTGTTTCCAGACGACCCAGACAAAAGGTATCGTCCGGTTCCGCCGCCGCCGCCGGGGCCACCCCCCCCCGGTGTGAAACCGCCGCTGCCGCCAGTCTGCCCGGTACTGTTTGCGCCATTGCCTCCATCCGAGCCGTTTCCGCCGCTGCCGCCTGCCACTCCGTTTCCGCCGTCGCCGGCCTCGATGTCCGAGTTGGTGACAAACACGTTTCCACCGGAATTGATGACCGTCATGGCCGCGGTCCAGCCGTTCGTTCCCTGGTTGGGCGTGGTGAGCCGGACACGGTCGATGTTGATACGAGAGGTCGCTCCGGAGATACGCAGCGCCACGTTCGAGGTCGCGGCGTACTGAGTGAGCGTATCATCACGGTTGCGGAAGTTGGTTGAGTATCCGCCATACATTGAGACGCCGCTCGGGACGTTGAGCTGAGTGCCGGCGTAGGCGTCCGCGCTGATCAGAACGCTGGAGCGTCCAGCGAGCGCCGCGAGCGCTAGTCCAACGCTGATCGACTCGACCGGGTTGTCAGGCGTCTGGCCACGGTTGCGGTCATCACCGATGCTGCTGACGAAGATAGAGTCCTCGATGTTACCGTCTACACCGTCACAATCAGCGTCCAAGAACCCGTTGTCAGGCTGATCGTCCGCCAAGAGGAACGTGCACTCATAGTCGCAGCCGTTGGAGAGGTCGCCGTCGAGATCCGAGAAGCCGGCCTCACACTCGGTCACTCCGCAGGTTCCGAGGCCGCAAACGTTGACCGCGTTGGGCTGATCACAGCGATTGCCGCAGCTCCCGCAGTGGTCAATGTCCGATTCTAGGTCTTGCTCGCACCCGTCCGCCGCCCCGCCGCTGCAATTGCCCCAGCCTTCCTCACACGCGAGGATGCTACAGGTTCGACCCGAGCACTCGCCCGATGCGACGTTTGTCGTGTCGCACGCGAAGTCGCAGAACCCGCAGTTCACCTCGTCGCTGGAGAGGTCGATCTCGCAGCCGTCACCGGCCTCCTCGTTGCAGTCGAACCAGTCGTCTAGGCAGACTGCGACAGCACACTCGCTGGCGACACAAGAGACATTCGCGTTGTCGAGCGCACAGCTCAGGTCGCACGTTCCGCAGTTGAGCACGTCGCTGGCCAGGTTGATCTCGCAGCCATCGTTCATCGTGCCGTTGCAGTTTTCAAAGCCGCCGTCACAGGTCGTGACCGCGCAGACCGAATCCGCACATGCGTGCACGCTCGTGTTGTCCAGATCGCACGCCGCGGTGCAGGCGCCACAGTGAAGTGGGTCGACCGCCAACTCGACTTCACAGCCGTCGTCGAGCGTGCCATTGCAGTTCTCGAACCCGGGGAGGCATTCGATGAATGAGCACTCGCCGGCGAGGCATTCGCCGACGGCATTGCGGAAGCTGCAGGAGCTGCCGCAGCCGCCGCAGTGCTCGTTCGAGGCCAAAAGGTCGATCTCACAGCCATTTGTTTCGGCGTCTCCGTCGCAGTCCCCAAAGTTCGGTCGGCAAGCATCGAGCAGGCAGACTCCTTCGGCGCAAATCGGGATCCCTTCCTCAAATTCGCAGAGCGCCTCGCATGCGCCACAGTGCGAGAGCGACTCGTTAGTGAAGACCTCGCAGCCGTCGGTCACGTCGGCGTTGCAGTCGTCGTACCCCGCGTCGCAGCTTCCGATGAGGCACTCGCCTTCCTCGCAGGCGAACTCAGAGGAGTTCTCGGGAGCGCAGAGCGAGCCGCAGGAGCCGCAATGTTGCAGTGAACTGACGAAGTCGAAGTCCTCGTCCTCCAGTTCGTCGCAGTCGTTGTCGATGCCGTCGCAGAGCTCGGGAGCGTCTGCAAAGGCTGCCGGTTCGAGGTCGTCACAGTCAGCGCCGAGGCACTCAGGGCCAACGCCGTAGCCGTCGCCGTCGTTGTCAATGCAGGATGAGCATACGCCGAACTCAGGAACACACTGCAGCGTCTCGTCACCGTCACGGCCGGCCATTGGCTCACAAAGGTAGCCTTCGGGGCAGCCGGTGTCGGCGCACTCCGAGCCGCAAAACTGTCCGTCGCCGAGCTCGAGGCACAGGTCGCTCAGGCCGCCACAGGACAAATCGTTGTCGCACTCCGTGCACAGCTGGTCATCGGGAGGAACGCAGATGCTGAGCAGGTCACCGCCCGTGCCTTGCAGGAGCCGACAATCCCACTCCGGATCGGGGCACGTGTCGAGGCACGATACCGTGCACACTTCGTCGCCAGCGTATTCGATGCAGTAGCCTTGGGCGCAGTCGTTCGCTGCCTCGCAGGGGCAGAGGAACCCGCCGCCGCATCCCGCGTCAACGTCGTCCTCCGGCACATCGTCGGTGTCGTCGATGATGACAGCGTCTTCCGCGTCGCCCGTGTCTACGCCAAGATCGTCGCAATCCGCGCCCGTGCAGGTCTCAAAGCATCCGTCTGGATCGTCGCAGCCACCGGGCGTATCGCCTCCGCAAGCTGCTAGCAGCAATACGAAAAACGGACTCAAAATTGGTAGTCGAGATAGTCGCATGGCATTCATCGGGTGACGCGAGGGGGGGACGTTTGAAGCAAACACGACCCTAGCAGTCGCTCCGCCGCTGACAAGTCGGCGCGTCCATACGTTGACGAATTTCGACCAACCGTTATCGTCCTCGTGCCGCAACTAACGGACGACCCAATGACACAGAACATCGTGATTTTCCTCGCGCTCACAGCCGGTTGGACCGCCGCCAAGGCCGAACAGTGTGAGCCGATCGAGACACTTGAGCACGGCGAGTGGATCGTCGCTGACTACGCCTGTGGCTCGATTGAGGGTGACATCGAGCGCCCGAGTGTGCAGCTAGTGCTCACGCCAACTCCGATTGAATTCGGCCCGATGCCCGCCTATTCGCCCCTGCACA
>JBLHWZ010000267.1:0-7748 GCA_047629415.1 Bradymonadia bacterium
CGCCAGGTCGGCCGCGAAGACCAAGAACGACTGGAAGCGAATGCCGATGGTATTCGGGGGATTGAGAGGCGGTTGCAGGAGTTCTCTGCCGCAGGTTCTGCCCAGTGTTCGACCCCAGTCAGCTTCGAAGAGTGGCATCCTGGCGTCACGTCAGACTCCGCCGCTGAGGCCCCTCGTGATCTCAACCGCGCGATGGCGCAGATGACCGCGATGGCCCTCGCTTGTGATCTCACCAACGTCCTCTCGTTCGCTTTCACTACGCCAGGAGCGCAAGTCTACTATCGCGAACTTGGCTCGAGTTACGATCTCGCGTTCCATGACAATATCGTGCACTCAGGCACCCCGCACGATGATTCTGGTCTCGTCACAGGTGGCGTGCGCTACACGATGGAAGCGTTTGCAGTACTCCTCGACGAGTTGGCATCGGTGCCGGATGGCGATGGAACTCTGCTAGATTCTAGCTTGATCCTCGCGACTTCTTGTATCGGCCGGGGATGGGACCACGACTATTTCGAGCACCCGATCCTCCTCGCAGGCAAAGCGCGCGGCCGAGTCCGAGGAGATGTGCATGTTCGACCGGATGGCCGCCCACCAGCAACCGCTGCGTTGAGCACGATTGCGGCGGCACTACAGCTAGATTCAGCCGAGTTCGGCGACGAGAACAACCTCTCCACCGCAGAGATCTCGGGCATCCTGACCTAGCTACGAGACCTTTGGGTCTCCTGCCGGAGTTGCGGATCCAGTGATGGAACTGGCTAGGCCAAGCTGAGTCGGCGCCGCAAACTCTCGATCGCTGGCGGGACTGTTGCGACGAGTCTCCAGTTCACCGGGTCAAATGTCATGCTGGTGATCGCAGCACAGCTCCATGGGCAGCTCTCGCAGCTCTTGTTCTTGATGAACTGGAGCTGCTCTTTGAATTCCGGCAGCGCCGTGATCTGGCTGATATCGAAATCGTGGTCGCGCAGATTGAACTGGGTGAAGTTCTCATACGGCTCTTCGAAGATGAAGGGTTCACATGCCCCGACCCGCCCATTGGCCATTACGACGCACAGCTTCCTGCCTGCATTGCAGTCGTAGATCATCCGGTCTTCGAGAATCTGATGTAGCACCAACGAATTGATGAACCCGATGTATCCACGTTGCATCAGGTCGGCGAAGGCGTCGTTTCCGCCTGCTTTGTTGTGAAGTTCCAGGGACTCCAGCTGCTCGACCTTTGAGATAAGCTCAGGGTCTTGCATGACTTTCGCCCCGAGGCGGTGGTCGTACTGGATGTTGTGGTAGCGAAGCGTGCCGCTAAACTCGTCAGCGAGGAACTCGGTCAGTTCGACCACGTCGTCGATGTTGTGCTCTGAAACCGTCGTGTTGATGACCAGGTTAACGTTGCCCATTTCGTCGCCGAGGCGGCGCAACTCATGGGCGAGGCCGATGGCCTTCTTGAACCCTCCCGGGAGGACGCGAAGTCGGTCGTGCTTTTCGCCAAATGCGTCGATTGAGACCTCAATATTGAGCGTTGCTCGGCGGCAACGTTCGGCCATCTTGGTCACCTTCTGCATCACCCGGTCAGGCAGGGAGCCGTTTGTGGGGATCGAGAGCAGACGCATCCGAGAATGATCGTGGAACACGGCCGCGATTTCGTCGATCTCCTTGCGTAGGAATGGTTCTCCGCCTCCGAACATTACCTGGAACATGTGGGGCATGTTCACGGCGATCTTCCGATAGTCCTCGACCGTTAAGACGTCCTTATCGACCTTAGTACCCGCCTTACGGAGGTGAGGCAGAAACGTATCGAAACAAAACGGGCACTTCGCGTTGCAGCTATCCGTGAGAAAGAAGATCGCCGTCGAGATTCGGTCGCGCTCAGCGATTCCTCGGGCGATTCCGGAGCCGAACCAAGCGGAGCGCATCGCTCGGTCCATTGCCCCGATTACACGCGGCGAAGCCGAGCGCGCTGCGTGCATCGACTCAAAGGCGCGCTGAGAGCGTGAGGGTCGGGGGCTCGGTGCCATCAGGTGCCTTTAGGTGTGGGCTCGGTATCTGCGGAGAAAAACGGGAGAGTTGAGCGAACTTCTCCGAGTGCGAGAGAGCCGGTTGCGTGACGCAGTATCCCATAGGCGTACCCAATGAAGAGAACCGACGTCATCGCGACATACGCACCATACCACGAAACCCACATTCGACGCGGAACGTGCATGATGACAAGCCGAGTTAGGCCCCCGAGAAACACGACAAGGCCGAGAGCCCAACCCAGCATCGCAATGACGGCAGCGCCCGGCGAGAGCACGAAAAGGAGCAACGGCAAACCCCAAACGCTGACCGCGTAGAGGCGTCGAGCGGTCTCGACGGGGCTCATGACCTCGTCGGCCGTCGTGTCCGTGGAACGATCGAGCATCGCTTGAACCGCCGCATTCCAGAAACAACTCCGGAGGGTCCGGATGAGACTCGTGGGAAAGCGATGATGGTTGATCAACCTTCGATCCAACCGCGTGCGGAAACCCTTCTCGAAGATCCGAACTCCAAGCTCGCCATCTTCGTTCATCTGGAACGCGAGTTCCTCATGGAAGCCCCCGATTTCCCGGAATCGAGCGGCACGAATCGCGGAGAGGCGCGTGGTGAACAACATCATTCGGTCGGTCAACTCGGACTCGCCCCCGAGGTAGTTGTTCATGTAATAGTTATGATAAATCGAGTAGTTATACGCGACCGCACTCGGCACGGTCGGATGCAGATCGCTAATGGTCGACACCGCGTCGACGTCTGGTTCCTCCCGAAGAATTCTCTCGAACTCGAGGAGGACATCTGGTGTCTGTGGCAGGAGCACGTCGGAGTCGATGAAGACGAGGACATCGCCCTTCGCTTCCGCCGCGGCCACGTTGCGAGCCCGTGCTGGGCCTACATTTTCGGCCAGACGAATGACACGAACGCCCTCCATCGACTCGCACACGGCCGCCGTGTCATCAGTCGACGCGTCATCAACAACCAGAATCTCATATTCCTGCGTGGCCGTAACGCGGACCGTCTCGTAGAGGGCGACGAAGTCGGCGGCGCAGTTGTACGTAGGAATGATGACCGAAAGCATGGTCCAGTTTAACGAAGCGGCCGAACATCGTCAAGGCGAGGGGGGGCTATGAGCACGCCATTCGCCCAGTGAGTCGACGTGCGGATGAGGTCTCTAAGTGGTTGGTAAATGAGATTTATCCTGTGTTCGGATGCGCATTGAATACTCGGGTTTTCTGCAAACCATCACTCCGGGTCGAGGGACTCCGAGGCGACCTCATCACATCGTGAGAGCGGATGGAGTTCGATGGACGTGAACACTGCGACCCGTCGGTTGTGAGGGGGCGGACCGGGCAGGGCGATGCTGGCTGATGTGCCGGGTTCTACCCCTCGTTCGCATTGAGTCGGTCGGCCCCAGCCCGCCAGTCGCGGTTGCGGGTTCCGAGAGCCTCCAGTATCCCTCGACCATGTTTACGAGGTCGCAGTCTAACACCGCGTTGCTCGCGGGTTTTATCGTCGTCCTCACCGCGGTTTTCGCTGCACTTTGGATCGCCTCACCTGCGCTGCTCGCCCCGGCCCTTGAGGCCATCGCCCAGCTCGGGGCCGTCCAGTCCGCGGTCATCTTCGTCGTGACCTACATCGTTGCCGCGGCGTTGATTCTGCCGGCATCGGCAGCGCTCTCGATCGCTGCGGGATTCAGGTTCGGCTTTCTGCCAGGTCTTTGCCTGTCGGGGTTGGCCAATCTTCTGGCGGTCGCGTTGCAATGGGCAATCGGAGCGCGATTTCCTTCGCGCGTCGACCGCCTGGTTCACCGTTTTCCGGCTCTATCGCGGCTGGACGAATGGTCGCGAGAACGCACGGTTCGGGTGATCGTCCTGTTGCGACTCTCATCGTTCGTACCATTTGCAGCCCTCAACTACGCAGCGCCGGCACGTCGGCTCGACGCTCGGCGGTACGCGCTAGGGACCCTCGTGGGACTGGCCCCATCGGAGCTGGCCTTGGTTTACGCTGGCTCTGCGGCCAGCGACCTCACCGAGGCCCCTGATCCGCTCTCGAAGTTCTTCCTTGGAGCGGGCATTGGGGCGACCCTCTGCTTGCTCGTCTGGGGCGGGCGCGTTGCGATGTCCGGGCTCGCCGCGGAGGCATCCATTGACTGATTTACGGAGTGCGGCATCATCGAAGCCGATGAAGGCGAGACTCGAAGTTTGGCTTGCGCTCGGCTTCGTCGTTCTCGGGATCGCGCTCGTCCTGAGTCGGCTGCTCTTAAGCGCCGAAGGGATGCTGACGTACCTCGGCGCGAAGGGTGTGGCGACGGTTCCGCTCGCGGCGTTCTTCTTTCAGAAATTCCACCCCGCCGTCAGCCTCATCGGGGCCCCGGGGGCGGCGTTGGGATTCGTGCCGTTCCTCGTCGTCAGCGTGACCCTTGCCGCTACCGCGATCGTGCTTGTCGGTGCGACAAGCCGCCGTTGGTTTGGGGGAGGAGGGGCGTTCGCCGGGCTGATGCTTGCCACGTCGCCGCTCTACTTTCTTTCGGCCGCCACCGGTCAGAGCAACACGAGCGCGATCTTTCTGCTGGCGCTTGCGCTGTGGCTGGCAGACGGCTCTGAACGGCGGTCGTTGCTCGCGGGCCTAGTTGCCGGCTTCGCGCTTTGGGGGCGCTACGAGCAGGTGCTCTATCTGGGGGCGTTCGCGGCCTATCAGGTGCTCTACCTTCGCAATACGCGCTTCGCGGCTGGTTTCGCAGCATTCCCGGTTCTCTACTGTTTGGGTGGCGCGGCGTATCACGGCGACATCCTCTGGGTTCTGCATTACCCGCCCGTCCTTCTGCAGGAGATCGGACCCTCGACCATTCCTGAGATGGAGTCGACGATAGGGGTGCTGTCGATGCAGCTTAGTACGCTGCTTCACGTGTCACCGTTGATGCTGGTGCCGCTTTGTCTCCGGGGGGGCGCTGACGTGTCGAAGCATCTCAAGTGGGGCGCGGCGCTGGTCGGTGGGGCGATTCTGGTTCAGGCAGTGCCACCGCTAGTCGGCGGCTTCTTCAACTACGATTTCAGTCCGCGGTACTTCCTCAACCATCTTGTTCCGTGTGCGTTCGTCGCCGCAGGCACCTGGGCTCAGCTGAGCGGCCCCCCGGCATCTGTCGATGCGAAACGACCGGCGAGACCGAGCCCTGTTCCGTTCGTGGCGCTCGCGCTCGGAGTGTTCCTCCTCTCTGGTATCAACCAGCACCCGGAGTTGGTGTATTTCGCTCCGTTCCTGGCACTTCCCTGCGCGTTGGCGTTCGCGCCATCACGTCTTCGGGGGGTGATCGCCGCCGTCACGGTTGGGGTTGGGTTTTGGGTTTCGTTCGCATCTCCGATGGCGACTCGCCTGGCCCAGCCGTCGTCCGATGGAGGCCCGCCACCAGCCGAAGTGCCTGTCGGGTCGCGGGTGTTTACGAACTCGCACAGGCTAGCGAGCGTGTTTCGCGCTGCGGATCGCGGCGACGAAATTACCGTGTTATTGGCGTACGATGTCGTCTTGGAACTCGGCGCCCTCGTACATCACGAACATGATCAGGCGAGCGCGCTCTTTGGGCTGATCGAGGAGCACTATTTCGGAGACGTGCTGTGGTCTTGCGAACTCCCAACGGTTGCGCCGGCAGGCAGCTTTCTCATCCTGAACGGCGACGACCGGGTGGAGCCGATGTTTGATTTGGATTCATGGCGAAGCAGCAGTGACCTCCTCGCTGAGATGGACCGCGTTCGCATCATGCAGGTGCGCGCCGCCCACACGATCGAAGCACCGCCGCTGCCCGAGTGGTTCCCTCGCGATCTCTACTGCGCACCTTGCCCCGGAGCGTGCAATGTCGACTAGCCCTGTCTGTTCACACAACGAGTGGGATCCGCTCGAAGAGGTGATCGTTGGTCGCCTTGAAGGCGGCGCCGTGCCTCCTTCTCACACGATCGAACGAGCTCGCGGCCTCACGGGGATCGCCGCCACGGCGTATCGGGTGCTCGCGGGGAGGCGCTACCCTCGGTTACTCCACGACCGGGCGCAGCGGGAACTCGGAGAATTCGTCGCGTTGCTGGAGTCCGAGGGCGTGCGAGTCCGCCGCCCGGAGCCGATGGATTTTACGTTTCAGTCACGCACTCCCTTCTGGAAAAGTAGCGGTTTTTGCACGGCGAGTCCCCGCGACATGTTGATTGTAGTGGGCGACGAACTCATCGAGGCGCCGTCTGCCTGGCGCGCTCGCTACTTCGAGATCTACGCCTATCGGAAACTGCTCAACGAGTACTTCAGGGAGGGGGCGCGTTGGACCGCGGCCCCCAAGCCTCAGCTCCTCGACGAACTCTACGACGCGAACTTCTCGGCACCGAAGAAGGGCGAGCCGCTTCGTTTCGTCATCGGTGAGAGTGAGCCGATCTTCGACGCGGCAGACTTCGCTCGGTGCGGAAACGACCTATTCGTGGCGCAGGGAAACTCCACCAACCAAGCAGGCATCGAGTGGATGCGCCGCCACCTGGGTCCTGACTATCGGATACACGAACTCGAGACACTCTGCCGCGTGCCGATGCATCTCGACACGACGTTCATTCCGCTCGCGCCCCGCCGCGTCCTCATCAACCCCAAATACATCGACCCGAGAAGGCTGCCCGCCGTCTGCGCGGACTGGGACATCCTGATCGGTCCGGAGGCGGACCCGATCCCAGGTTTGTCCACCTCGTATCTCTCTTTGGTCAGCGAGTGGATCCATCTCAATGTGCTCAGCCTCGATGAGAAACGGGTTATCGTCGAAGCATCCCAGACGTCGATGCAGAACGCTCTCCGCGACTGGGGCTTCGAGCCAGTGCCCTGTAACTTCGCAAACTACCGAATGTTCGGCGGCGGGTTTCACTGCGCGACCGTGGATATTCGGCGGACGCCGCAGACCTAGTCATCAGCACGGTCGCGGGGCTCGGGTGGAGCGCTGCGATCGGAGGAGGTTGGCGGGCAACAACCGGAGGCTATGGGGCTGTCTCTTCCGCCGGGGCGACTAGCGTCAGAACCTGATTCGGCTCGACGGATTCCAGCGTGGTCACGACGCCAGTGCGAGGCCATCGAATCGTGACATCGACGGGACCCGCTGCTTCGCCTAGCCCAAAGTGAGCGACCCTTTCGGATTGGCCCAGGTAGTGGGTAGAAGCCCCGATCTGACGGACTTGGCTGTCGGAGCCCCCCGTGGGGCTGACCGTCACACGAGCACCGAGCGCCTCGAATGCGCGATCCTCCGCGCTCGTGCGCACGCGCAGCCAATCGCCGCCTTGGATGTTGCGAAGCAGCATCGGTTCTCCCTCTGAGACGGCCACGACGAGGTCCAAATCGCCGTCGTTCTCATAGTCGAAGACGGCGAGGCCGTGGCCGTTCTGAGTAAAATCGAGTCCGACCTCTTCCGCGTCGTTTGACCAGGGGAATTCGCCGTCGTTGCGCCAAAATCTGGTGGGGGCCTCGGCATAGAACGACGGTTCGTTTGGGAGCCGCGCGGCGGCTGCCCAGCCATTGGTCTGCACCAAGTCGAGGTCCCCATCGTTCTCGGAATCGAAGAACGCGCTGCCCCAGCCCAGATAGCCGACACGCATCCCAGCAGCTTCCGTCTGGTCGGAGAACGAACGGTCACCGTCATTGCGATAAAGTCGGTTAGCGTTGGCGTAGTCGAATTCGCGATTCGTCCCACATTCCGCGGTCGAGCACTGCGCACCGGCCACGAACCAGTCCAGGTCGCCATCGCCGTC
>JBLHWZ010000268.1:0-7726 GCA_047629415.1 Bradymonadia bacterium
ATCTTTCAAGATAACGGGCGGTATTTCATCGAGGACTTGAAGAGCAGCAACGGGACGTTCTTGCGCGTGCGCGGCAGCCGCAAGCTCACGAGCGGTGCGCTCATTCTAATGGGCCAGCAGCCGTTTAGAATCCAGCTAGGCTGAGAGCAGTTCCAGCAGATCGCAGGCGCGCCGGACCTCATCGTTCGACGCGCCTTCTGCGTTTTTGGTGCTCATCCCGATCAGCTCAAGCGCAGGAACGACAAATGGCGTGTCGAGGGGGTTGAGTTCGATGTTCGCAACCAACTGAGTGGCCACCGGCCAACCCAAACGCCCCGCTAGTTCGATCGCGGCACGGCGATGTCGGCGGTTGTCCGACCTGATGTGTTCAGTGACAGACTTCGCTACGGCCGGTCCCGCGGCGTCGATAAGCGCTTCGATCTCCACCGCACTCCGCCCGGTCGACCGATAGTAACCGTCGAGCAGTGCCTCCAAATGCTCCGAGACCTCGAGTTCAGCGAGCGCGCTGCCGACCAACGCTCCCTCAGGCAGGACGCCGCGGATCAGTCGGTCCAATGCAAGCCTATGAGCGTCTACTCCGCCCTCGCGCAGCGCTAGCCGCAACCAGTCGCCCTCGTGTGTGGGCCACTCTTCCCCACGGGCTGAGGTCAACACATCACAGACAATTCGGGCGTCCCACCGTGCGAGCGAGGCAAGCGCTCGCGCCCCTGCGGCGTCCGGAACTCTAGCAACTGTAAGAAGCGCCTCGCGGGCGCGCACATTCGAGAGGTTGGACATCGCCCAACGCAACCAATCGTGTGAGTGTCGTTCGGTCGGCTCCTCCGCCGCTCCCCATCCCCGGGCCCGAGCGGCAGGGTGAAGCGCGAGTTCAGGATGGACCATGCAGTGCAGATCGTCCTCCGGATTCCGCTCGCCGCGGTCGAAGCGATCTAACGAGAAGACGTGTGGCGGGGCCGTCACCATCAGGTGTTCAAGCGATGGCCCGCGATCTCCCGGCAGGGCCGCGCATGCTTCGGCGACCTCTTGGGGGATGTGGTCGACAGCGACCTGCGCACGGATTGTCGATGCGATGAAGAGCGCGCTGTCGTCACCCTCGGTTGCGATCTCCCACACCGCAAAACCGCGCCGCACGAAGCGCCTGAGGAGCAGGACTCGCAGCTCGAGCGAAATGCGGCGTTCTCGGCTCAGCTTGGGGAGGATGGGTGCTCCAACCTGCTCAACGATTCGAACGGTCGCCGGAACAGCGGGATGCCGACGATGAAGATCGTCGAGATTCGATACAAGCGCGTTCACGCCGGCCACGCCGAAGTCCGAAATCGTCTCTTCGATCGCTAGCTGGGCGGCGGGCTCAAGTGGGTATGACTCCAAGCGCAAAAGTCGGCTGTAGAGCGGCCCAACCACGCGAGTACCTAGGGTGAGGACCCTCTGCCGGTCACGGGCTGTGGGCACACCTCCTTCATGTTCCGCGGCGAGGAAGGCCTTCACTGGGTCCAGTTCGTCGCCGCTGACCTCGACTTCGTGACCGGACACCCGGGAGATCAGGATTGCGGCGACCAATACGATGACGCCGGCGGCAATAACTAGCTCCATCGAGACCGGCCAAGTCCGGAAAAGAAGATCATGGGCTCGACCCGATCACGGTAAGACATCGGTCGACTTGAACATCGGCCACCGAGCGGCGCAGCCACGTCTCGGCCCTAATCGTTTGCTCACTCGCCAACGCCAAGCGCGCCGCGGCCAGCGCAAAGTCCGACGTGAGCGCGAATGAGTCTCCGTCGACTGTGAGTGTTGGCGCATCGGTGAATATGTGACGGTCGAAGAACTCGCGGCGACCAATGGCCGATTGGCCGTCCGTATGGAACAGCGCAGCCGCGTTCGCAGCGGCCCCCTCCCACCAGATGTCGAGGAGTTCCATCGACGGCGTGGCCTCTAAACCGAGGGCGAGTGAAGCGTGGAAACGAGCAAGTGTCGAAGCCAACTCGCAGGCGGTAGGGGGCTCTTCACTCACCGGTTGTTGTGCCCCACACGCACCCGCCAGCAAGCTAATGAAGCAAAGCAGAGGTAGCTGGCGTAGCCGCACGAGATCCTGCTGTGAAAAACCAAACAAAGTCACGTCCTTACAACACCTTACACATGTCTTCCCGGGGACTCTACTCGACCCTCTTAGAGTTGACCACCACGGATTCCGGGTGTTAGATTCAGGTCAACCTAGAGTTAAACTCTTCCCCTTTACCGGCAGTTCATCGGCGTGACGCAGTTTCCGCGACAGGAAACACGATCCGGCCCCACGCGAGGCCAGACGGCAGAGTACCAACAGGCGCTCATCGGTGCGTTGCTCTTCGCCCAGGCTGCGGGGTTCGAGGGCAGCGGCGAAGGCTCGGGCGAAGGATCAGGCGAGGGCTCGGGACAAGTGCTCTCACTGCAGGAGCAGTTCTTCGATGTCTATCACGGCGCGACGATCATTGGCGGGGCATTCGTCTTGGGGCTGCTCATCTTCATCATGAAGATGAGCTCACGAGCGCGGCAGGTATCGAGCTACGGAGAAGGTCTTGGGCGCAGCATCCGCGTCGAAATCAAGACGATGGAGAACGCCGGCAAATACGGATCTGCAGGCGATATCCTCTTCGCATCTGAGAGATGGAACGAAGCAGCAGGGCTCTACGAGCGGGCGGGAGACTTCGTACGCGCGGGCGAGAGTTTGGAGAAAGACGGTGCGCTCTCGAAGGCGGCCGCGATGTACAAACGCGGCGATGCCCCAAGTATGGCGGCGGATGCGTTCGCTCGAAAAAAACAATGGGGTGCCGCGGCCCGCGAGTACTTGTCCGCCAATAGCAACGAGAAAGCCGCAGAGGCCTTCGCGAAAGCGAAGGACTACAACCGCGCCGCCGAACTCTTCCGGAAGGCAGACCGCCTTCGAGAAGCCGGCGAGTGCTATGATCGCCTTGGCGAGCACGCGAAAGCAGCGGATATGTTCAGCGCAGCCTTCGATCGCCAATACGATCTCGCCCGAGGAGAGGTTCAGACGATTCGGGATGCCTGCGAACTGGCTGCCCGAGCAGCCGAGTACATGTCCGATCTTGGCAACTCGAGCGACGCCGCGGAACTCCTCTACAAGGCCGGGTTTAAGCGCCGAGCAGCCGAACTCTTCACCGAAATAGGCGAGATCGATCGGGCGGCCTCCATCTACATCGACGCGAATCGGCCGATGCATGCCGCGAAGCTCTACGAGTCCGTTGGAGACAAGAAGAACGCCCTAAAGTACCGCGCAGAAGCACGCATCGCGGAGGGCAATCGACGCGGTGCCGCCGACGACTACGCGAAGGCCGGCGAGTACATGAAGGCGGCTGAGCTCTATACCGAGCTTGAGGTGAACGACCAGGCCGCCTCGATGTACGAGAAGGCAGGCGACGTCCGAATGGCCGCAGATCTGTACCGGCTCGTCGGCGACAACGCACGTGCTGCCCAGGCCTACGAGAAGGCTGGCGACTTCGGCCAAGCCATGACGCTCTACCGCGATGCGGGAGACTACAAGGCGGAGCTACAAGCTGCCAAGTCGGGGAATGATTTCTTCCGAGTCGGGACAATCCTTCTTGAGCACGGCCGCAAAGAAGATGCCCTCGCTGCATTCCAACGGATGGACGTCAACGACCGGCACTACCAGGAAGCTGCTGTCATCCAGGGCGATATCCTCCAAGATCTTGGACGCCTGGATGTAGCATTCCAGAAGTATAAGACTGCCCTTGGCGACGCCCCGCCCAACAAGACAAACGTCGAAGTCATCTACAAGATGGCCTTAGTGGCGGATTCTGCGAACGTGCACGCGCAAGCGCTGCAACTCTTCGAGTCAGTCATCGGCGTCGATTACTACTACAAGGACGCCAGCGAGCGGGCTCAGAAGATCCGTCACGAGCTCACCACAGCGGGCGCCGCCGTGCCGATGCTCGGCGCAATGTCCATGGGTGTCCCAAGCAGCGCAGGAGCAAGCTTCGCGCCTGCGTCTGGCGGCCCCTCTTCTCAGCAAGCAGACCGCCCTGAAAAGAAGCCATCCCGGTACGAGGTGTTGGACGAGATCGCCCGCGGAGGCATGGGAATCGTCTACAAGGCTCGCGACGGTGTGTTGGATCGTATCGTTGCCTACAAGGTCCTCTCTGGCAATCTGAAGAACAACAAAGTCGCGGTGAAGTACTTCCTCCGTGAGGCCAAGGCCGCCGCCAAGATGGCGCACCCGAACATCGTAACGGTCTTCGACGCCGGCGAGCAGGACAACGAATACTACATGGCCATGGAGTATGTTGAGGGGCAGACGTTGAAGTCGCTCGTCAACCGCCAAGGCGCGTTTCCTGAAAAGCTTGTTCGCTACATCTTTGTGCATGCATGCCGCGGGTTGCAGTACGCACATGACCGCGGCCTCGTTCACCGAGATATCAAGCCCGGCAACATGATGCTCACGCGCGAACGCGCGCTGAAGATCATGGATTTTGGATTGGCGAAGTTCCTCGAGGAAGCACAAGCGAATCATACCCGCGCAATCGGAACGCCATACTACATGGCGCCGGAGCAGATCGTCGGAAAGGACCTCGATGGCCGCTCGGACCTCTACAGTCTTGGCGTATCCATGTTCGAATGCGCAACCTCAAAGGTCCCGTTCTCGAAGGGCGATCTCTCGTATCACCACCTGCACACAACCGCGCCACACGCCATCGACCTGAATCCGAAGATCAGTCAGGAACTCTCGGACATCATCTACAAGTGCATGGCAAAGAAGCCCGATGACCGATTCTCCTCGGCGAGTGAGCTCATGACAGCCGTTAAGTAGCTCCCGTTCTTCCGGATGAGCGCGGCTGCGCTTGAGGTCTTGGGTGGAGATTGGACCTGTGCCTTCTCAGAGTCTTCGCATCGGTCGATTCGGACTCCTGCGCTCGATTTCGGCCTGGATCTCCCGGTCGATCAGGTCCGCCTCTCGCCCGCGGTTCGTCCTGCGGAGAAAGTCTCTGAGAAAGGCCGCCCCGCGGACTTCGTCGAGATGGTGGTCCCGAACCCACTGATACGATTCCTCAGCAAGTTCGAGTTCTCCAGTTTCCTCGGCAGCGCGCGCATAAGCGATGCGGTCGAGGACCGAGAGTCGATCTGCAGAGGCGAGCGGAGAGAGAACTCGGAGAGCGTCCCCGGAACGATCATTGCGCAGCAGGAGAATGCCTAGACGCAACCGGAGGACCTCGTCAGAAACCGACGGCTCATCCACGACGGTGAGCAAGATCGAGATCGCGTCCTCAACGTCACCTGCCTCCGCGAGCAGGATGCCCCGTAGCGCGATACAGTCGAGATTGTCGGGATCTAGCTCAAGGCACCGGTCCGACTGCGCTAGTCCTCCGTCGATGTCGCCGCGCCCCCGCCACAACGCCTGAATATAGCCAGCGCGGTAAGCATACCAGTTGGGGAGTCCGCGGCTGATCACGTCAAAGATATCGGCGGCCTCGGTATAGGCGCCCTGGTCAACGAGCATGTGCGCGCGGTCCATCAGGGCGCCAAGCTCCTGCGGCGTAAGGAGCGCAGCTCGCGTCGCGTCGTTCGTTGCACGGAAGACCGTCAGCATCGCCGGCTCCAGCGCCCATTCCGTCGGAGGAACCCACTCTGCCTGCGCGCCTCCACAGCCGCCGAGAAGCGCAATTAGGAGCGCCTTCCCGAGCCGATTTCGCCAGCAAAAACAATGTCCTGTGATGATCAATGCCGGAGTCCTTTATCATGCGGCGCGAGAACTCTATATTCAGACGCCTCTAGTCGCCACCTTGCCCAGTCGATGTCCGCGTGAGCAGCAATAAAACCGGTTTTCTTAACGTCCTGCAGGAATTCAGTATTCCTCTCATCGCTGGCGTCCTCGCCGCACTCGTATTCGCGAACGTCAATGCCGACGCGTATCATGAGTTTATCGAGTTCGGTCCGCTAGACATGCTGTGTGCGAACAGCGAGCCAGGCGGCACCTGTATCGACCTGAACCACCATGGCGGCCATGGCGAGGACGAGCATGCTGAAGAGCAACATGCAGATTCCGATCACGGCGACAGCGGTGCCCCTGACCACGAGAGCGAGGCAGATCTAGATCACGCTGGCGACGACGGTCACGACGCTGCGGCGCTAGAGCACGCGCTCGGAGAAGAGCCGATCGATCACGGAGAGCTGAAGCCAGTGTTCGCGGTCTTTGGACACCACTTCACGCTGCACTTCATCGTCAACGACATCTTCATGCTCTTCTTCTTCGGCATTGCCGCAAAGGAGATCACAGAATCGGCGTTGCCGGGCGGGGCCTTGAACCCGCCATCGAAGGCGATCAACCCTCTGCTGGGGACACTCGGAGGCGTTCTGGGACCGGTTGCGGTCTATTTCGCCCTCGCTGCGTTCTTCTTCAACGGCGCAGATCCTGCTGTTCGAGCCGAGGTATTCAATGGGTGGGGCATCCCAACAGCGACCGACATCGCGCTCGCTTGGCTTGTCGCCCGAATGGTCTTCGGTACCACCCACCCCGCGGTGAACTTCCTTCTCCTCTTGGCGATCGCCGACGACGCGATCGGCCTAGGAATCATCGCGATCTTCTACCCGAACCCCGACCATCCGCCCGCCCCGGGCTGGCTGATCTTGGTGTTTGCCGGCATGGCTGCAGCATTCTTCCTCCGAAAGCGGGGGTCGATGAAGTGGTTCCCTTACATTGCAATCGGCGGACTGATCTCTTGGATCGGACTCCTAAAAGCATCGCTCCACCCGGCTCTGGCGCTTGTCCCAATCATCCCGTTCCTCCCGGGTCCGAAGACCGATACAGGTCTGTTTAGCGCGGACGATGAGATGGACGAATCCAGGCCGAGCGAGAGCTACAACGAGCACTCACACAGCCCGCTTCATGACTTCGAACATGACATGAAGCTCTTCGTGGACTTCGGCCTCTTCTTCTTTGGCTTGATGAACGCCGGAGTCGTGCTCGGGGCCGTCAACGACGTCACGTGGATCGTGCTGGGTGCACTCTTGATCGGCAAGACACTGGGCATCACCCTGTTCTCGGCAGTCGGGAACATGATGGGCTTCAAGTACCCGGACGGGATGGGTACCCGCCACGTGGTCGTCTCCGGCGTGATTGCCGGCATGGGCCTGACCGTCGCGCTCTTTGTTGCTGGCGAGGCGTTCCCAGGAACGAGCGCATTCCAGGGTCCGGCCAAGATGGGAGCCCTCCTGTCTGCCGGCTGCGCGGTCATCGCGATCGCCTTGGGCAAGGTCCTAAAGACCAGCGAGCTAGAGAAGGACTAGTGAGGCCATGGGGGGACGGGCGGACTCGGTCGCTCTTTTAATCTCGTAGCGATCCGAAGGCGGTATAGAGACTTCGGATGAGTTGGCGAGGCGGCCCGCGAGCCGTTACGGCTCAGAGCGAGCTATAGATGCGCTGGCCGAGCGATTACCGCTCGGGGCGAGCTATAGATGCGCTGACCGAGCGATTACGGCTCTCCTAGCGAGCTAACAAGGCTTCGAACTAGCTATCAGATGGTCACGACGGTGACGCCGTCACCACCTTCACCCTGCTCTCCCGGCCGCCAATCTAGCCGGTAGGGGGCGTTTCGTAGTTGGTCACGTACCGCTCGCTTTAAGGCGCCTGTACCATGCCCGTGAATGACGAAGAGGACGCCGCCGGTCCGCGCCGCGCGATCCAGGTAGACTTCAAGCTGGTCGACCGCATCGTCAACCCGAG
>JBLHWZ010000269.1:0-7720 GCA_047629415.1 Bradymonadia bacterium
GACAAGGCAGCGTGATCTCGGACGTGGTCAACACCGCCTCGCGGCTCGAAGGGCTGACGAAGCTATTTCAAGCCACTGCCGTTCTGTCTGAAGAGGCGCGAATGAGCGACGACTCATTCTGAGTCAGACGCCTCGGACTAGCCCACGTCTCTGGGAAACAAGCTCCGGTCGAAACCTACGAGCTCCTGAGTGTCTACGAGGCCGATCTGCGCGCGAAGCGAGAGGCGAGTCGTGAGACCTTCGAGCGTGGCGTCGCTCTGCTAGAGGCCGGAGATGACGGAGCAGAAGAAATCTTTGCATCAGTTCTCGCTGCCGATCGCGACCGGCCCGCCAAAGCCCACCTCGAACGAGCGCAGGCCGATGGAGGCCCACTGAGAGCGCGTAAGTAGGGCGAGGACTGATTCACTGGCCGTCGCGGAGACCTCGACCCAACGTCAGGGTTAGAGTTCCGGTCGATCGATGTAGGTAACATCAAACTCGCCGACGTAGACCCGCTCGTCGCCGTCACCGCCGCAATCGAAGCAACCAGCCCAGCACACGAGCACGGTTTCGAAGCTGCCCGAGATTGTTCGTGCCACTGGATCATGTGAGTCAACGGTCACCGTCGCCGCATCGCTCCGGTAATTGCAAACGCTGAACAACGAGTACGCGAGCGCAGGGCCCGAGATCGGCGCGACAAGATTGTCGATGTCTGAGATTTCAATCGAGAACTGGTCGTTCTGCGCAGTGCCGATCACCAAGTTGGTTCGGCCATCGTCAAAGACGCTGCGGTAGGCGTAAACACGGGGCTCCTCACCGTCGTAGATGGACGGCGCGCCATCCGGGCGACCGAAGGAGAAGGTACCGAAGCTCGGAATGTAGGTCTCTGCAGAGCAATCCGGCGCGCAGAGGTCACGGCCTTCTGTGTTGCCGTCATCACACGGCTCCGTTCGTTGTAGAATGCCGTCGCCGCAAACGGCGCGGTCTGCCTTACACCAATCACCAGTTCCATCGTCGGCTGTCTCGCAGCTGTATGCTTCTGGGCACTCGCCGTCGGTACAGGGCTGCGTGCAGTAGGCCCAAGAGTCAAAGCCCTCATACAAGCAAACGCCCGTCGAACAGTCGGTTGATTCGGTGTCCGCACACAGATCCAAGTCGCAGCCGAAGGGACAGAAGCCTCCGAGGTCCTCGGCCGGTGGCACTCCCTCAGGAACATCGGGCGCTACGTCCGCGCGGGTGTCATCGATTGCATCCGGCTCCGCGACGGTGTCAGAACTCGTGGCGTCCACCGTCGTATCTTCGCCGGCCGAGTCGGTCGCAGTATCCGTCGTCGCGTCGACGAACGGGATGATGGGCTCGTCCGAGCCGCATCCAGCGATGAGAGCAGCTACTAGGAGTGCGGATGTAACGTGGTTCTTGAGCATAATGATCGTTCGATGAGTTGTGAGCCGATCTCTAGTGGCGGCCGGAATTCAGCGCAACGAACGAGAGTGAGTCTCGAACGGTCTCATTTCGGCTACGCCGCAACGCGCGCCGGATCGGCAGACTCCTTCGTGCGAGCCTCGAACCGGTCGAGGTAGGACGTCAGTCTTCGTCGTGCTTCGAGCCAGGCTCGTTGCTCTGGGGTGAGGGGAGTTCGCAGGCTCTGCAGCTGGCCGAAGATGGCTGCATCCACGATAGAAGCGTTTTCGCCAAGCCAGAAGCCGGTTTCCGGCGCACGCGCGTCGAACTCGTCGAGTAAGGACTGGGCACGCTTCCAAAACACTGGCCAGCCGTGTCGGCCTACGTCGCGTCCGCTGAGATCTCCTAGGATTCGTTTCCGCAGTTGCCGAGGGATTAACATGCGAATCGGAAGAGGCGCGTTTCCAAAGAAGGCCTCGCTTAGGCGTGCGAAGTTGGCGTTGTCCGCCCATCGTGAGGCAACAACGAGGTTGTTCAGCGCGGTGTCCGCAAACTCCTCCCACAGCCAGAACTCAGAGGATCCACTCGAGGGGGCGAGTGACCCCGGAACTCGAGTTTCGATCCAACGTGCGATCGTCGTCGAGTCAGCCATTGGCACCCCGTTAATTAGTAGCACTGGTAACTGGCAGGTCGGATTCAGGGCCTTGATTTCGGAAGGCTGGGTCATCGGCAGCGACTCATAGGTGAGGCCAGCCATTCGCAAAGCGCGGTGCCCCTTCAGGCAGAACGGCGAGTACGACTCGATTGGGAACCCGTCGGGCGCGGCGAACTCGGCGAGCTTGAGGGAGGGCAGGGCGTTTGGGTCTGTCGTCATGGTCGAATCGTTTGTCGTGCGCCGGTGAATTCCGGTGAGCGACAGATTGCTCGAAGTGACTGTCAGTAGTATGTCAGTGATGTGAAACGCACCGAAAGACTCTTCGCGATCGCAGAGCATCTGCGAACACGCCGACACGGCGTAACGGCCGAGTCCCTGGCTGCTCGTTTCGACGTCAGCGTACGCACGATGTATCGGGATCTCGACGCCTTGAGGGCCGCCCATTTGCCTCTCAACTCCGAGGCGGGCCCGGGTGGCGGGTATGCGATCGACAGCGCGTACCAACTCCCTCCAGTGAACTTCACGGTCCGCGAAGCGACCCTCTTGGTTTGGGCCGCTGAGTGGATTCAGCGTCAGCGAATCTTGCCCTTCTACGATACGCTGAACGACGCCGCAGCGAAGGTCCGCGCAGCCCTGCCGTTAGCCCAGCAGATCGCGGTGGAGCGCCGGGCGGCTGATGTGTCATTTGTGGGAGTTCCTGGGCTCGCAGTGCCCGAAGGGGTTCGCCGTGCGATCGAAGCAGCGTGGGTAGCCGATGCCCCCTGCGCATCGTCTACGAGTCCTCGGATGGCCGGAGATCTACCCGGACAATTCGGATTTGCAGCCTCGTCGTGGATCGCCGCGAGACCTGGTTGAACTGTGACGACCTCGATAAGGGCGAACCGCGGCATTTTTTGCTTCATCGCCTCGTCGAGGCAGAGCCCGCCGAGTAGCTGGCATCCGAGGCGACCCTGGACATCGTTCCGCCGTCGCAGTTCATTCTCGGCAACCCTCACCCTGAGAAACACCATGGCCACGACCCCAAACGGATGGACAATTCTCGACGCTGACGCTGGCGTCCTCTGCCATACCTATCGATTCTCCAGCGGAAGTTCGAAGGCATTCGTGGCCCGAATGGGAGACGGGAAACTGGTCGTCCTAAGCCCATCGATTGGGCTCACGGACGGCCTCGTCGACGACCTACTTCAGTTCGGTGAAGTCGGGGCAATCGTGGCGACCAACGGATTTCACTACCTCGGCCAGCCCGAATGGCGTGCCCGATTCCCAGAGGCACGTTTTTTCGCGCCGCCAGAAGCCGCTGTGAGGATTGCGAACAAGTGCCCGGAGGTCGGAAGCTTTGAGCCGCTCTCAGCGCTGCAGCCACTACTGGGCGACAACCTTGGGGTTCGCGAAGCACCTGCAACGAGGATCGGCGAGACATGGGCTTGGGCGAAAACCGATAAGGGCAACATTTGGTACGCGTCAGACGTGCTGGCAAACATGCCGACTCTGCCCTCTCACTTTGTCTTCAAGCGCATCTTCAAATGGACGGGCAGCGCTCCAGGGTTCCGTATCTTCGGCTTGGCGATGAAGTTCGTCGCCAAGGACAAGAAGAAGATGTTGGCGCAATTCTCGAAGGACATCGAAGCGGCACCGCCGACAATCGTCGTTCCGGCGCACGGGGATATCGTGGACCGAGATACGGTAGCGCAGGAAACCCGAGATCTGCTCGCGAACACCTAGCAAGGTGACGACGAGTCGAGAGTTTTGAATGGATCGCTATCGAGGACGACGGGCTCCAGATCGGCCTGAGCGGTGGGCTACGGCGCTTTTCGGGTGGTTCCACGCCGCCGCATTATGAGCCTGGCCGACAAGGAGATCGCCGCCGCATTCTGGGCTCCTGCGCTTCTGCTGACTGAGGTCCGTCTGAGGCTCGTGCATCGTGACCTGCACTGGCTTCCAACAATCGAGCGTTCGGGCATTGCGTGATCGGAGTGTGCGCTTCTATTGTCCTCGGGCCGCTTAGGCTGCTCAACTCCACGACCAACATAGAGAAAAAGAATGGATTTCTTCGAAATCGGAAAGGAAATGCTCAAGGAAGGCTCCAAGGGCGACCTGATCGAGAAGCTTCAGGGGGCTCTCAAGTCCGCAGGCATCGATACTGGTAAGGCCGACGGCATCTTCGGGACCAAGACCAAGGCCGCCGTTGAGGCGTTTCAGAAGCAGGCTGGACTCGACACTGACGGAGTGGTCGGTCCGAATACCGTCAAGGCCCTGAAGCAAGCAGCTATGGAAGCTGCTAAGAAGGCAGCCGCTGCTAAGTTTGGTGGTGCAACGGACGCAAAGGGCGCCGTCGGCGACATCATGGGCAAGGTCGGCGGGCTCTTCGGCAAGAAGTAAGTAATGATGACATTGGCGCGCAACGCATTCGGTCTTCTTCTTATTGGGCTCGCATGTTGCGCGCCGAAAATTACTGATGAGAACGGACATGGCCACGCCGAGTCCGTTCTCGCCGTTTTTGCGGCCGAACAGAGTACGCCCTTCATCCTGGAGTCCGCCGGATTCGAACAGGTTGGGTTGCTTTTCGCCGGTGAGGAGACCCCCTCGCTGAGACTCCGCTCAGACGGACAGTGGAGCGCGCCGATTCGGGCTCAGGTAACGTGGCGTGAGGGGGAACTCGGAGTGGCGCGTCTGCTTCTCGACACCGAGCACGATGCGCTTCAGGTCGTGAATGGTCGCGATTTCGCCGAGATTCAGGTCGAACTCTATGCCGAGCAGGAAGCTCAGCCGGCCTGGCCGCTCGCTCGTGAGATGCCGCTGGCATCGGACACCCTGGTGACTGACGCGGGAGGTCTCAGGACGCTGCGGCAACTGGCGCTTCCCGACTGGATCATCACTAGGGAAGGGTGGGGCGCAAGAGATCCATCGCGCGTATGCGGCGAGCCGCATACGCCTCGTTACATCACCATTCACCATACCGTGACCCCGACAGTAGATTCCGTCGCGCCTGCTGCGCGCGTTCGCGGCATTCAGGCGTATCACATCGACAGCAACGGCTGGTGTGACGTTGGATACCACTTCATCGTCGGGCAGGACGGCCGAGTCTACCAAGGTCGCTCGTCTGAACTTCGCACCGGCGCTCACGCTGGCGGCGCAAACACCGACAACCTTGGGGTCTCGCTTCTCGGGACCTTCACCGAGGACGTGCCCAGTGACACAATGTTCTACGGCGCGGCCAATATCGTGCGGTGGATCTCGAACACCTACAACGTCGACCTGACGCGAGACTGGTTGAAGGGGCACAGAGAGTGGGGATCAACGTCGTGCCCTGGTGACCAGCTCTTCGCGCGGCTCGACCGCATCATTGCGGAGGCATCGACCACGGACCCCGGGCCAGAGCCCGATCCTGACCCCGATCCTGACCCCGATCCAGAGCCTAGCGAGACCTACGATGCGGAGATTGACGTTGTCCTGATCGGGCTCACGGATCGGCTCTCGGAGGGAGACTCGATCGCTATAGTGGACGCCGTTCCCGGCGAAGCTTTCGAGGCTACGATCGCGTTAACGAATCGCTCAACGACCGACCTCACGGGCGTCGAACTCAGCTATCGACTGGAGGTGCCTTACGCCCTCGCACGGGACTACCGAATTGAGACCGACGCACCTGCCTACGACCGCACGTCGTGGGGAACTGACGCTTCGGATTCAGACCCGAATAACCCAGCGCGCGGACTCTTAGGGGGAGGGGGATGGCTGCACTTCGGCGAGATGGCACCTGGTGAGACGAAGCGCGTGGTAATCACTCTCGAAGGATCGTCCGTGTCAGCTGACGCGGTATCCCCCGCTTTCCTTCGCGGCTGGCTGCGACGAGCGGAGGGGGTCTATGACCTGCACGAGCAATGGGATCAGTTCCCGCTGACCGATCAGATCGGGCGGCATATTCGAGATGACGCACGCTTCGACACCCTCTCGCCCTGGGCTTGGGACTTCGCCGGCGATCTTGGTTTCGAGGGGTGGACGAGTTGCGGTCAAGAGCCGCTCGGCCTCGGTGAAGGAACCCTGAGCCTGGCCGCAGCGGGTTGTGCAGAGTCCCCGGACTGGACCGCGATCGACGCTTCACGCTTCGACCAAATCGTCGTGCAGACTATCTCTGACGAAGCGCAGACCATGTGGATCCAATGGGGGAACGGCGATGGCGACCCCTCCGCTGAGGTGGAGTTTTCGATCGGCAGCGGAACTCAGACTATTGTCGTTCCAGTCGGTTCAGTCAGCGCATGGTCAGGTATCGTTCAGACAGTACGAGTTGGCTATTCGGCGGCTGCGGCTCAGCAGACCGGCGCGGTCGAGTTGGACGCGTTTTGGGCTCAGGACGCCATCACAAGCATCAGCACAGGGCCAGGATACTCCTCAGTCGAGCCGGTGGAACTCTCGGGATTCGTCTCGCAGGAACCCGACCCGGAGCCTGACACGGGTGTGGATTCCGAGCCCGATGTTGGCGCAGACGCCTCCGCTGCGGACGGCGGAACAAGCACCTATCGCTCCAGCGCTGGATGCGCTGTGACAGGTGGACCGCTGCCCCCATTCTCCCTCCTCGCCGCGTCCGCGTTCGGACTGCTGATCCTGCGCCGTCGGTCCTCAAGAATCTGACGCAGCGACGGGTATCGGGGTCATGTTTGGTTGGACCGTCGGCCGCAACGGTCCGACGGTGCGGTGAGGCCTCGGCCTCTCGGATCGCCAGGACATGCCTACGATTTCTCTAAATCGGATCATGTCATGGACGATGTGGGGAATATGGCGTCATTGCTGCGGCTTATACCCTGCATCTGAACCGCTCACCGACGAGCAACCTGAGACGCTCAACATGCTGTACCTCGAGAAATCTGGGATTGAATTCGTCGGAAACCAAGTGGTGATCGGTTGGGGAAATACCCCGACCTTGCCCGGCCAAATCGGCAGGGGTGGCGTTGACGGTGTTCGGAGGGGCGGTTAGGGGAGTTTCCGCTTCTCCGTGCACCATCCGCCCAACGTCAGGGCGGGGCACGGCTCACAACCAAGAGCATGATGCAAAACACGTTTTCGACCCGCGCCGCCATTCTTGTGGCGCTCCTAGCTTCCGCGGCAATCGGCTGCGACTCCGAAGCATCAGCGGCCAATGCCGCTGCCGTATCCGCCCCCATTGTGATGGGCGGGCAGGTGGTTGAGCCCGAAGCCGTGCCATCCGCCGATGGAGAACTCGCAGAGGCCGAGTCGCAGCCGACGGCTGCGACCGATGGCCATGACGACCAAGATGAGCACGGACGACCGGGCCCACTTGAGCCGGGCCAAACCGGACACTACGGCGCCCAATTCGCCATTGATGGCGACGCAATCTCGCTCCACGACGCCATCGCTACCTGCGCCGGGACCGGAACCGCGTGCAAAGTTACGGGTACCGTCGACACGGTCTGCCAGGTCAGCGGATGCTGGTTCACCATCGCGGCACCGGACGTCGAGTCCACCGTGCGAATTCGCATGGTAGATTACGGCTTCTTCGTGCCGCAGAACGCTGTGGACGCCATGGTCACGTTCGAAGGCACACTTGAACTCCTGGAAGTCCCGGCGGAAGTCGCGCAGCATTACGCCGACGACGAAGCCGCTGCCGGCGGTGAAGCCCGCGTCGTCGACGGCCCTGAACTGACCTATCAGTTCATGATCACTGGCGCCGAG
>JBLHWZ010000270.1:0-7680 GCA_047629415.1 Bradymonadia bacterium
GGACCCAGGCGCCGGCTTGCTCGAGTTCCTCCTTGATAGTGTCGAGGACTTCGTCGGCGGCATCATCTCGTTCGCGATCGACTTCTTCCTCGATATCACAGGGATCGACGACATCATCGCTGACGCCATCAATGGGGTGATCGAGTCGTCACCGTTCCTGAGCGACATCGTTACGATCGGACGTGACCTACGAGCGATCATCGCCGAACTAGAGGTCATTGAAGAGCTGAACATCGGCAAGTTGGGTTCCGACTACGAGATCTTCGGTGTGGATCGTTGGGTTGGACTCGCGCTCTACTGGCGTCTCGGCTGTGAAGAAGAAGATGGGCCTGGCTGCGGTCGTATCCCGATCGAACTCGACACGGTGGACCTTGGTCTCCTGCGCGGCGATTGGAGCGGGCGTGTGGTCGGCTATGACCGTCTCGATATCGACCGCCATCCGATCGACTTCGAGTACGGACGATTGATTCTCTATGTCCTCGAGTACCTCGTTCTTCCCGCGATTACGGGCGACGATCCGCCAGTCACGCTCTCCGACCTCATGTCCTCGATTCTGAACTGTGCTGGATTGGGCGACTTTATCGCAGGTGGCGATGGAGACTGCCGGTGCGCGTTGGGCGCCTGCATCTGCGATGATGACGTTGAGGGCTTCTGTGAGGACTTCGTCGGGCTAATCTTCGGACCTATCTTCCGCGGGTTCGTCGAAGGCCTCTCCTTCGATGCTGTGCTCGACATTCGAGGCTCTGGAACGCTCGTGAACGCTGACGCCAACTTGCAGGTCGATGCCATCACGGGCGGCGAGTACATCGGAAACATGTACATCGGTGAGACCCCGACCCCATTCATCGCCGATTTCTGCGGCGTGAATCAGGCCTCCGACCTCGACATCGTTGAGATCTGCCTCGGCGGAGTCGACCCCGGCGATGTGCTCGGTGAAGATTCGACGACAGATTGAGAATAAATCACTTGACGGAGCCCCCCTCGTTTACGTAGAAGCTTCGTCCCTCGCCAAGGGCAGGCTTCCTGCTCGGACAAGTGTCCGTTCCTCGGGGATCGTCCAATGGCAGGACTACGGCTTCTGATGCCGTCTATCTAGGTTCGAATCCTAGTCCCCGAACTTCCGGTTCACCGGAATCCGTCTTTCACAATTCAGTCGCGTTCGTCTAGAGGCCTAGGACGCTGGCCTCTCACGCCGGTAACACGGGTTCGAATCCCGTACGCGATACTGGACAAAGCCCTGAAATCACTCGAGATTTTGGGGCTTTGTGTGTTTTTGCCCGTCGGATTGGTGCGCACTACCCGCGAGAGCCGGGGGCGTCGACTGCCGGTTGAGTGCTGTCACGGCTGAGCAACGTCGCAGATGCACCTCGACGGTCGACGCTATCCGCTGATTGTTCGTCGCAACGGTCTCGTACAAGAACGGCTTCTTGATCCCCGCAGCCCGGTCTGCGGGGGCTTCGCTTGCCCGGGGCTCGGCCCGAACGTAGGCTCCGCCGCCAATGATCCCGCCCCTCAAACCTGCTGACCACTGGCTCTTCCTCGACCTTGAGGTTGTCGGAGAACGCGTGGTTGAGTTCGGGGCGATTCGGGCAGGGCGCGAGCTGCGCGGGCGCGCGGCAAGCCAGCGAGATGTTGCCGAACTCGTTCGGCTCGCTACCGGGGCGTCGCTTATCGTTGGCCACAACTTCTGGGGATTCGATCGACGTTGGCTTGCGACGCTGAAGGGAGCGGAGTCGCTCACGCGCTTGCCGTGCTTGGACACCCTCGTTCTCTCCGCGATTTGCTTCGCGGAACGGCCGTATCACCCGCTGATTAAGGGGCACAAACTTTTGCGGAGCGAGGTCAACGACCCCGTCGAGGACTGCCGACAGACGGCCCGAGTCCTGGCGGATTGCATGGCGCGCCTCGTGGAGGCGACACCGCTGAAGGCGCTAGCAATGTCTCTGCTCGCGCGGTTCGGCGAGGGGAGCCCGCCGGCGGTTCATTCGCTCTGCTCCGAGATCGGGCTAGCGATGCCCGAGTCCCGGATTTCACTCGCAGAGGTGCGTAGGACGGAATTGGCTGATCGCTGCTGCGAGACTGCTCTCGAAGAGGTTTGGGCGGGGCTCGTGAGCATTCCAAGCCGAGCCATCGAGCTGGCGTTTGCCATTGCGTGGCTCGAGGTAGCAGGGAAGGGCTCGGTGCTTCCCCGGTGGGTCTTCAACGAGTTCCCTGGGGTAGTCGAGTTGGTGCGCGTGCTGCGTGAGGCGTCTTGCGGTGCGCCGGGTTGCAGCTACTGCGAGACCACGAACAACCCGTTGCCCGCACTGGAGAAGTGGTTCGGCTTCTCAGGCTTTCGAGCTCAGCCGAGCGTGAACGGCGAGAGTATGCAGGCAGCGATCGTGCGCAGCGGAATGTCAGGGGTGCCCACGTTCGCGGTCTTGCCGACAGGTGGCGGCAAGTCTCTGTGCTTTCAGCTCCCTGCGCTCATCCGCAACGAGCGCACTGGAGCGCTGACGGTCGTTGTGTCGCCGCTGCAGTCGCTCATGAAGGACCAGGTCGACGGCCTGGCGCATAAGGCGGACGCAGCGGCGCAGATTCATGGTGGCCTCACGTTGCCGGAGCGTTCGCGAAATCTTGAGGCAGTCCGGTCGGGGGAGGCGGCGCTGGTCTATCTCTCTCCCGAGCAGCTCCGCAACCGCTCGGTACGCACGGCCCTCGCGTCCCGAGAGATCACTGGCTGGGTCTTCGACGAAGCCCACTGCCTATCGAAGTGGGGCCACGACTTTCGGACCGACTATCTCTACGCGCCTCGCTTCATCGCCGAGTTAGCGAAGAAGCAGGAGGTCGTGGTTCCGCCCATTGCTTGCTTCACCGCGACGGCTCAGGTGCAGGTCGTCGACGAAGTCTGCGCGATCCTACTCAAGCACACCGGACAACGACTTGTTCGGCTCCTGGGTGGCGTGGAACGAGAGAACCTCACCTTCGAGGTTCTGAACGCTCCCGAACAGAGCAAACACGGAGAGATCGTTCGACTGCTCTCCGAGGAGCTGGGCCAGCAAAGCGGCAGCGCCGTGGTGTTCTGCGCTACTCGAGCCGAGACCGAACGCGTCGCGGAGTCTCTGCACTCTGAGGGTTTTCCGGCGGTTGCTTATCATGCTGGGCTGGATGCGAACCGGCGCAGAGACATTCAGAACGACTTCATCGGCACTTCGTACGGTGTGATTGCTGCTACGAGCGCGTTTGGGATGGGCGTCGACAAGTCCGACGTGCGGCTCGTCATTCACATGAGCTTGCCCGGCTCTCTCGAGAGCTACCTGCAGCAGGCTGGCCGGGCGGGCCGCGATCGGGAGCCCGCGCGCTGCGTGCTCCTCTACGATCCAGGCGACGCGGAGACTCAGTTCCGGCTCTCGCGGATGTCGCGCCTCTTCCTGCCGGATATTCAGGCGATCCATCGCTCGATTCGCCGGGCGCCTAGCTCTCGGTTGCCGAACTCTGAGAATCTCCGCCGGACGGTCGTGACACGCGTCGAGCTGATGCGAATCGGGTCGGCGAGGGCCCGCTTTGACCCGACTGAAGGCTCGGACCATACACGCGTGAACACTGCGATTTCCTGGCTCGAGCGTGCGGAGTTGCTCAAGCGCGACGAGAACATCAACCAAGTGTTCCAGGGATCACTTCGCACGAAGACTCTCGGCGAGGCGGAGGAGAAACTTGCGACGATGGACCTTTCCAAGGCTCGGCACGAGGCCCTGGTGCGCATCCTCAGTACATTGGCCACCGCTTCGGCTGACAAGCTGCTTAGCGCGGACGACATCGCTGCGCGTGCACGGCTGTGGGACGACGGCGGAACTCCGGGGGCCGGGCAGTCCGTTCTGAAGATGCTCAAGGATTTGGCTGACGTGGGGTTGCTCGGCGAGCACATTCGTTTCACAGCGTTCGTTGACGTGGGAGTCGCCAATCAAGCGAGCGAACGCCTCCAGCAGCTGCAGCGCTGGGACGACGCGCTCGTGCGTATCCTGCAGGAGTCGGCGCCGGACCAGGGTGTCGATGACAAGTCGGCCGTGGAGTTGCTGGCGCTGCGAGACCAGCTTGGAGAGGACGACCCGGAGGCTGATCGGATTTCGCTGCCGATGCTCCAAGTATTGCTAAAGTCCTTCGCAGCGGACGGGCTCGGTTTCGCTCACGGGGGTCAGAGCGCTGCCCTCCGCTTTGTTGGGCGCAACACGTACGAGGTACGCCTTCGCCGAGAGTGGAGCGAAGTGCAGGAGGCGCGTCGCGTATTCTTTCAGGTTGCGGCGGCCATCTTACGCCGTATCGTCGCGGCGACTGCAGCGCAGCGTGGCAAGGGGTTATTGGTCGATTTCACCAGCGAGGATCTGGCGGATGCGCTGAAAGATGACATCGAGATTCGACCACACGCGCTGCGGCCTTCCGATGTGATTGAGGCGTCGCTGTTGCTCCTGCATGACGCGAAGGTGATCTCGCTTCAGAACGGTCTCGCGGTCTTCCGTCAGGCGATGGCCCTCGAACATTCCAAGCTCAATGCCAAACGGCAGTTTAAGAAGAGTGACTACGAGGAACTCCGTGAGCACTACCAGCAGCGGACGGTGCAAATCCACGTGATGGCGGAGTACGCGCGGCTCGGAGCGACTCAGATGCAGAAGGCTGCCGAGCTAGCCTTGGATTGGTTCGAGATGGCGCGCCCGGACTTCCTTGCGAAGTGGATGCCGGGCCGAGAAGACGAGCTTCGCCGAGCGACCACCGCGGACTCATACGGGCGCATCGTAGATGGGCTCAAACACGATCTGCAGCAGGCGATCGTGACGGCGCCTGTCGGAAAGAACCACCTGATTCTTGCTGGGCCAGGCGCAGGAAAAACGCGGATCGTAGTGCACCGTATCGCGTGGCTTGTCAGAGTCGCCGAGTTGGACCCAGCGGGGATTTTTGCGCTGGCGTATAATCGCGCGGCGGCTCATGAGATTCGCAAGCGGCTGCGCGAGCTTATCGGGGATGAGGCTCGGTTTGTTAGAGTGCAGACCGTGCATGGGCTGGCGGCGCGGCTCTGCGACAACGTGTTCGACGCGAGCGCCGCGGAGAACGCGCAGGAAGCGTTTCGTCGGTTGCTCAAGTCGGCCACGGCTCGTCTGAGCGGTGACGAGCACTTTGACGACCGCGAGCAGCTGCTCGCGGGATGTACGCACCTCCTCATCGACGAGTATCAAGATATCGATGAGCATCAAGCGGAGTTTGTCTCTGCGCTGGTTGGGCGCCTGCGCCATACCGGGGACGCGCGAAAGCTGGTGGTGTTGGCGGTCGGTGATGACGATCAGAACATCTACGGGTTCGCTGGTTCCGATGTTCGCTTCATCCGCGACTTTGCAGCGGAGTACAGCGCAAAGCAGGAGCTACTGGTTGAGAATTTTCGCTCCACCCGGAACATCATCGACGCTGCGAATCACCTGATCGGGACGGGTCCGAACCGTCTCAAAGCCTCGGCGCCGATCCGCATCAACTCCGCTCGAAAGGACGATCCGGCGGGCGGGGAGTGGGAAGGGCTCGATCAGCTTGTCGGTGGTGGCCGAGTGCGGTTGATCTGTTGCGAGAATGCGCTCGGTGTTGGCGACTTTGTGGCGGCCGAGTTCGACCGTCTGCGTAGCTTGGACGAGGCCGCAGCACTCGAGGACTTTGCGGTGTTAGGGCGGACTCGAGAAGTTCTCGCTCCGGCGCGAGAGGCGCTCCGAGAGTCTCGGGTTCCCTGCACGTGGACCGTTGGGCAGAAGAGCGGACTGCCGCTGCATGACGTGCGCGAGGTCGCTGAGTTCTTGGCGGAGCTGAAGGAGCTAGGTGCGGAACGCGTGAGAGTGAGTGAGGTTCGTGAGAGGGTCGCGAATCGCTTGAGAGGCTGTCTTGAGAGTGACCCATGGCGTCGACTTCTCACCGACGAACTCGGGGCCTGTATCGAGGCTTATGATGCAGAGGCGATCCCGGCGCAGCTGCTGGTGCGCCGGCTCTACGAGGTGGTCGCCGACCAGCGAAGAACTCAGTCGATCGGCTTCGGCGTGCACCTGGCAACCATCCACTCCGCCAAGGGTCGGGAGTTCCCTCACGTGTTCTTGCTGCCGCGCGACCTCCGGAGAGACGAGCAGGATCCAGAGTCAGAGCGTCGCCTGCTCTACGTGGGTATGACCCGCGCGGAGCAGACGCTCACGGTCGTCGTAACGAAGGACATTCGTAATCCGTTCGTCGACCACCTTGCGAGTTCCAGCGCCGTTGAGCGGGTGCCTTGGGTGACACAGACCGAGCGGCCCACCATCGAGTTTAGGGTGCTCGGTCTTCGAGATATGAACCTCGGGTACGCCGGCAACACGACCACATCGGGGGTCGCCGAAGGCCTTCGAAAGCTGCGCTATGGCTCCGAGGTGGAGCTCGTTCCCGGAGAGCGCTCAGGTACATTGGGCGTACGCGCGGTCGGATCGGGTCCGGTCCTCGCGTGGCTGGCGAAGAACGCCGCCGCGGACCTCTTGCCGCGCCTGGATACCGTCCGCTCGGCGAAGGTGCTTGCGGTGGTCCGATGGTCGGCGGAGCGATCAGGCGAGGACTATCGAGAGAGGCTCCGACGAGACGTTTGGGAGGTTCCGGTGCTTGAGGTTCGGTTGGGCCGTCGGGGGTGAGGGGCATTAGAGGTCGCGGCGGATCGCGGCATGTAGAGAGGTCGTGAGCGATGGAGGCGAGGTACCAGAGGGAGTGTATGGCACGCAGGGGTCGGCGCTTCGAAAGCTGGTAGGCTTCGCACTCATCAGAATCATAGGTCCTGATGTCCGTCTTTCGAATTGCGTCTCTAGGCACCTGCGCGCTGCTCTCTATCGTCGTTTGGATGTGACTCGACCCCAGCTGACGACGCGGAACTGGAAGATGTCGCTCTGGAAGCCGTCCGCGCCGATGCGCCGGTGGAAGACGCCTCGGTCGCTGACGTCGCTGCAGCCTCCGCACCGTCCGACACCTCGGACGCAGAGGAGGTTTGGGAGGGAGACTCCGCGGACACACCTCCGGATACAGAGCTGGATGCCGCCCCGGATGACGCTCTGAACGTGCCGCCGGACGGCGACGCGGAGCCCGACCTTCCGATCGCATCGGCTCTGGAGGATTGCACCCACGGCATAGACGAAGACCTGGACGGTGATGTCGACGAACTCGACCTGGACTGCATGGACCTAGGGGCTTGCGAGGTGCCCGCCGCACTTTGTGAGGCGGGGGACTGGTCGTGCCAGGCGGCCGGTGAAGGGGCAGACTGTCTAACTGGTGGTGACGACGACGGAAATGGGCTCATCGACTGCCTGGACCTGGATTGTGCGTTGGATCCCGCTTGTTCGCCCACGCCCTGTGTTCCAGGCGAGTGCGAGGAAGGCTTCGTCTGCGACATCTGGCCCTGCCGTTGCTTGGACACCCGTCCGGATCCGGTGCTGGACGCGCTGATCGGAGAGCCGTGCGCCGTCGAAGAAGATTGTCAGACATCGGGCCACTCGCGCGCCGCGCAGTTCCCGACCTGCAATATGGACTGAGACGGCGGCCATTACATGGGCGGCTGCTCGCTCTGCGATGACACGTGGAGTGGAGACCGGATCCCGCACCGCTAATGCCCCCGCGGCTCGGTCTGTTTGCCGCCCGATCAGTTCAACGCCCAGGGCGCTGGCACGCTCG
>JBLHWZ010000271.1:0-7644 GCA_047629415.1 Bradymonadia bacterium
CACGATGCCGGGGCTGATACGGACCGAGTTGCAGCGACGATCGTGCAGTCGACTCTGGTTGCGATCGTCACCTTGCCCGTGGTTGCGTTAATCGCCCTAAGCCTCAGCTAGAGTGGTCGAAGACACTGGGAATACCCCCGCTTGACGTCGCCTCTTCATCCCTGTCTGATGCGGTATGTCTGAGACGCTTGGTGAGTTGCTAGAGCAGGCGAGAGCTTGCAGAATTTGTTCGGAGACTCTGGCGCCTCGGCCCGTCCTTCGGCTCTCGCCAACAAACTCCGTGATCATCGTCGGCCAGGCGCCAGGCTCCAAGGTCCACGCCAGTGGCGTGCCGTGGGACGACGCATCAGGCGACCATCTGCGAGAGTGGCTCGATGTCTCGAGAGCCCAATTCGATGATCCATCGTGGTTCGGCATACTTCCCATGGGCTTTTGTTACCCGGGCAAGGGGCCGAGCGCTGATCTGCCGCCGCCGCCCATCTGCGCGCAAACATGGCATCGGGTTTTGTTAGCCGAAGTGCGAGCCGACGCGCTCGTCTTGCTGGTCGGGATGCACGCGCAGCAATCGTACCTCGGGTCGGCGGCGAAGCGCACGCTGACGGAGACCGTGCGCGCGCACCAAGAGTACCTCCCGAAGCTCTTCCCGTTGCCGCACCCGTCATGGCGCAGCCGCACGTGGATCAAGCGGAATCCGTGGTTCTGCACAGATGTGCTCCCCACGCTGCGAACCCTTGTTCATGAGCGTCGCCTCGGCTGACCGTCGGCGTGGCGCAAAATTGAGGTCCAAAAACGAACAACGGACGCCGAAGCGCCCGTTGTATCTGAGAGAGGCAGATACCTACTTCTCGACGCGCTCGCGAAGGGTCTTGCCCGGCTTGAACGCGGCGTAGGTGCGCGCCGGGATGTCGATCTTCGCTCCGGTTGCCGGGTTGGTTCCCGGACGAGCAGCACGCGTACGCGTGCTGAAAGTACCGAAGCCTGGGATCGTAACCTTGCGGCCCGCGTCGAGTTCAACGGCGATGATGCCTTCGCCGGGGTTGGCGTCGAAGATCGCGTTGAGAACCTCAGTCGCCTTTGCAACGCTGATGTCCGTCTTCTTTGCGAGCTTTGCAGCCATTTCCTTCTTAGTCATCGGGTCTCCTGATTTCTTGGAAGAGTGGGGGGAGTTCTAAGGGGTGCACGTTCAAAAGACAGTGTGGCACCCGTTGTTCTTCGATTGGCTACGCGGCTTAGAGCGGTTGTTCAACCGTGATGTGCATCTTTAGCTTCTTTTTCTGCTATTTCCCGATCATCAGTCCCGAAAGAGCAGTGAACTAGGGGGTTTGACGTCCACTCGGGTGCGAGATCACACGCTGTTTGGAGCGAAAATTGGCTCAATCGTATGGATTGGTATCCCCGGCCGGCACAATGATCGTAACTGTCCGTGTGTCGAGGACTGCTGTGCCATCTCCAATCACATCGATATAGGCCGTAAATGCCTGTGGATCCTCAGTCGCGTCGACGCATCCCAAGTTCTGCGCGACAACATCGAAGAAGAGTTGTGTGCCGGGTGTGACGTTTCTGAACCCATCCAACACGCCATCGACTGGATCGATGTCCGCAGCCACCGGCGTGGTCGTGCACGAGCCGACCGTGTCGAAGCTGTCAGGCGTGACCGAGCGAACGAAGCATCGGGTGTCCACTCCTGTTGCTGCGAAATCGTCATCATCGCGGCGAACTCTCGTTGTGACATCGAAGTTTGTCGTGTTCACCAACGCGTCGATCGCAGTCACCATCGCTGTGTTCAGGCCTGAGCCGCTACCGCTGATATCGAACACCAACGGACACATTCCCGCCTCGGAAGACCTTCCGGCTCCGCTCACCCCGGTGCAACATTGAGAGCTGGAGCAGCCTGCTGGTCGCGCGCCGTCCCAGGCACACACTGGCACGGTTCCACCCGTTTGGCGTGCGACATGCTCAAGCTGAGGCCGCGGATCGGACCCCGACGCGACGCCTATGAATCGGGCCTGGATGTATTGAAGTGCCGCGACCGCTTCGTCTCGTGACGCGGCGAAGGAACCGTATGCGCTCTCCTCATGTGAAGGAGCGTCGGTGACGTGAATGACCACCGGAAGCGAGCCTGCGCGGAAGCCGGAGCCGCCGATCGTGCCATCCGCGACACCCGGGACTCGCCCCGCTGCGGGGTTGAACGGAGGAATGCTCACACCGCAGCCGTTGACCCCCGCTCCACTCGCCACTTGATACATCGACTCGTAGCCTGACTCGAAATAGTCAGCTCCAGAGTGGAGCGGGATGCCATTGATAGCGGATTGCGCGGCCGAGATATTCGTCGTGATACGTTGGTGGAGAACAAACGGGGAGTCGATTCCGCTGCCGTGACCATTGCAGGGATAGTCGTCGAACGTCGAGACGCCGAATGCGACGTTGGGAATCTGCGCTGCCGTTTGCGGAAAGATCTGAGACGAAAAGCTGGAACGTAGTGAGGCGATCTCACCGCCCATCGAGCCCGTTGTATCCATCGCGATATGCACGTCGGCCTGCACGATGTTTGACGAGAACTCGAGCGGCGCATCTTCTGATGGACCATCCTCTGGTAGTTCGAAGAAGAAGTCGGTGAACTCGGTGAACTCTTCCGCGCTGTGCGGGACGCACGGGTCGGCGCCGACCAGAACCTCGGCCAAGTCTGAGTAACCGTCACCGTCCGAGTCGGTAGAGGTTCGGCTGGAGCCGCCAGCCGAGCAGCCAGGCTCGATTGGGTCGCTAAGACCGTCATCGTCGGAATCGTAGTCGATGTAGTCGGGGAATCCGTCTCCGTCGGTATCGACCGGCGGAGTCGAAGGGTCCGAGTCCCCCGCTTCGACCGAGTCTGGTATGCCGTCCAGGTCAGAGTCGAGCTCTAAGCGGTCCGGGATTCCGTCTCCATCCGCGTCGCCGTAGAGTTCGTGCTCGTCACGGATACCGTCATTGTCGGAGTCCGCGTCGAGGAAGTCCGGCGTCCCGTCTCGGTCTGTGTCCGTCGAACCTTCGGCCGCGTCGACCACAAAGTCTCCGTCGGAGTCGCCGTCTACATAGTTGGGTCTACCGTCGCCGTCGGGATCGGCCGTTCCTTCGAAAGAGTCTAAGAGCGAGTCTCCGTCCGAGTCCGTATCTCGGTAGTTCGGAATTGCGTCTGCATCGGTGTCGAGTGGAGGCGTGGCGAAGTCCGAATCGCCCGCCTCCATTTCGTCAGAGAGGCCGTCTGCGTCCGAGTCGGAGTCGAGGCTATCTGCCGTCCCATCACCGTCAGTGTCGACTGCGCCGCCACCTTCGGTCGACGCACACATCCAGTCGCCATCTGCATCGTTTGGATTGTCGAGAGGGCAGGGGTCCACGGACTGGCAGATGCCATCCCCATCGGGGTCGTTCGGTCGGTCAACCGGGCAGATATCGCATGCGTCGGGAGCTCCGTCCCCGTCCCGGTCGACCCTGTCGTCCCCAGCGCAGATGTCGTCCGAATCGCAAATCGTATCTCCGTCACTATCGCCGGCTGCATCGATGGGGCACGCGTCGCATCCGTTCGGCGTCCCGTCGCCATCGGTGTCGAGTCGGTCGTTGCCACCGGGGCAGATGTCGTCCGTATCACACACGCCATCGCCATCGCTGTCGTCGGCCGCGTCGCTCGGGCACCAATCACATGCGTCAGGCACGGCGTCGCCGTCTCGATCGAGGCGGTCGTCTCCATCGCAGACGTCATCTGAGTCACAAATTGTGTCTCCGTCGCTATCGTTTGGAGAATCGTAGGGACACACGTCACAGCCGTCCGGCTCCCCGTCCCCGTCGATGTCTTCGAGATCGGAGCCCTCGGAGCAAATGTCCTCTGAGTCGCAGACCCCGTCTCCGTCGGAGTCATTCGGGTTGTCGTCTGGGCACGGGTCGCAGCCATCTGGTCGTCCGTCGGAGTCGCGATCGGCGAAGTCGTCCGATCCGGGGCAAAGGTCGTCATCTCCACACACGCGGTCGCCATCCGAGTCGTTCTCCGGGTCATCCGGGCAGCTATCGCAGCCATTCGGGAGAAGGTCGCCATCGTCGTCTTCTCGGTCGTCCGAACCCGTGCAGAGGTCACATGCATCCGGCACGCTGTCCCCGTCTGCATCCAGCGTGTCCGGACCCTCGGGACATGAGTCACACTCATCGGGGGCTCCGTCGCCGTCCGAGTCGAGATGGTCGTCGCCGCCTTCGCATTGGTCGCAGTGATCGGGAACGCCGTCTTCGTCCTCATCCGCAGCATCATCGCCGCCCTCACAGATGTCGCACTCGTCCGAGATTCCATCGGAGTCGGCATCGAGCTCGCCGTCGCACTCGTCACATCCGTTCGGTAATCCGTCGGAGTCCGTATCTTGGGCGTCATCGAAGCCAGGACACGCATCACAGGCGTCGGGTACTCCGTCAGCGTCGGCGTCGGCTCGGTCATCGCCCAAACAAACATCGTCAGCATCGCACACGCCGTCGCCGTCGCCGTCCGGACAAGGAGCGACTGCGTCCTCTGTGACATCGGATTCAGCTGAGTCGGGTCCCACGTCTGCAGTGAATCCAGAGTCGTCTTCGGCGACGTCATTCGCAGCGTCGTCGGAAGTGCCAACCTCCGCGCTACCGGTGGCCGAAGGCGTATCCGGCCCACCGTCATCGGGGAGAGAGTAGTTCTCCTCCGAAGCGGCGACACAGGCACAGAGAAGGGCGGCGATTACTGGTATTTTGCGGCGCATTCTCGGAGAATACCTGCCCGTCTGGCGATCAGCCAGCGATCAGTGCGAGATTGGGCTGCGATCAGCCACGTGCCCGGCCCTTATCGTCCAGCACGTAGCGACCTTGGCACGGTCCACCGAGTAGCTGACACCGGCTCTTCGTCCTGAAGTAGCGTGATGAGCGCTGGCTCAAGTACGTCATCGCCTGCCTCGTCGAGGTCGGTCGTTACCCAGTCTGACGTCCAGCGCAGGTAGCAGACGGCTTCTCTTTGGGGTCAAGGCGTCGGGTCTGCGATCGCGTGAGCCGAAAGCCTACGCCCGGTGAACCCTCGATATAGGCGACCTTGCGGCCTTCTAAGAAAACCGGTGGAGGGTCGCTCCATCACGATCTACGAGCTTCGGCGCCATCTAGCGCTGCTAGGCGTTCCAAGAATGCGCTGCTGCGGTCGCTTATTGCTGGCCTATCGACGGGCCTAGGCCTGTACGCCGTGCAGACGGGGCTCGGCGGGTGCGCCGTTCACTCACCTCGTTGCTAAGACTCGTCCGCCAAGGAGTCGACAATCGACTGCAGCGCACGCGTGATCCTCGTCTGGTCTCGGATGAGCGCGAGGTGCGGCCACGTCGCCTGCTCGCCGCCCAAAATATACCCATGAAGCTGGTCAAGGGACGGGTTCGCCATCACCTGCAGGTATTTCGTCGGCGGGATTCGCGGATGTATATCGATATCGCCGCCGTAATGTTGCGCGGTGAGCGCGTGCGCAGCGTCGAGCCAAGGCCGCGCGCGGCCCTTGGACCGTCTCCGGGTTTCATCCAGAACTGCAGCGGTCGAGGCACGTGCGATCGCTCCGGCAAACCGGGCGGCTCGGGTGATGGGGTCGCTATTGTGACGCGAGACAAAGGGCAGAACGAACGGGTTGGCTTGGCTAACCACGAAGTGGTTCACGTTGTGCAACCTTCCCATCCGGCGAAGCGGGAGGTCGCCGCGCAGAGAACCGTCAACCCAACGCTCAGTCGCCACATAGGGGACGACCGATCCGTCAGCGAGCCGTTGGCGGAGGGCAACGGACGTGAAGAGCCCCGGGATCGCGCAAGACGCAGCCGTAGCATCGGCGATGAGAACGTCAGGAGCCGTACGGTAGCTGAGCACACGGGGTTTCTGCCGTGCTCGGGTTGGAGACACCGAGACGTTGAGTACCCGACCGGTGCGTTCAAATGCCTCCGCGAAGGTCCAGTCGCCCACGTTGGTACGGACGTGCTCGTCAAGTTGGGCTGGGTCTAGAAGCGAACGGTTCTTCGCCATGCCCACGGGGCCCATCACGCGTACCGCGACGCGGTGGATTTGCGACGGATCTTCGTACATTTCGTCGAGCTCGGCATCTGTCCGAGTTCCTACGCCGGACGCGATGATCGCGCCCATGCTGGAGCCGCAGATGACGCGAGGCAGCAATCCTGCCTCCTTGAGCGCTCGGACGACGCCGAGGTGATAGAGGCCCCAGGCACCTCCGCCAGAGAGCATCAGCGCCGTGTGGCCGAGGTTCTCCAGCGCGCGAGAGAATCGTGCGCGCCGGCCTTTGGGGTTGAGCCCAGGGATGACGGCGCCCTGCAGAATCTCCAACGCGTCCACGCAAGCGTCCAACCACTCACCAACCACCAGCTTGGTCTCGCCAGTGTATGTATCTTCGTAGAGCGGGGCCGATGTGACCTCGTTAAGATTCCTGAAGAGGCTCTCTGTGACCGTCGACTCGAGAGTTCCGAAGTCTCCGGCTTCCGAGAGCGACTTCAACTCTCCGATGTGTCGCCGCAGCAGCGAGGCATCGAAATAGGGCGATTGGTCGTCAGCCCTCCATGCTTCGTTCTTTGCTAGTCGGTCGAGTTCCTGCGCGACCTCGGACCAACGGACGTAAGAATCGGCTTCGAGCAGCTGACGCTCGAGGCGACGTTTGAGTTTTCGGTTGCCAGACACAACTCCGTTTGTTCCCTCATCTCATCCCGCGTCAAGCTTTCTACGTGCCCATCACGATCGAGCGAAGAATCGCGAATCCTCGTTCAGCACCCAGTGCCTCTCGCCCTTCGCCAGACTCACGCGGCCCGCACCGGAGTCGCCTCGGTCGCCGAGGAGCCGGGATCGCCGTATCGAGCGAGTACCGCATGGTGCCGAAATCCGAAGATCCGGCGAAGCAGAGGGCGGATGAAGAGCAATCCAGCCAAGCGCCCAAGCGGCCCAAAGGGCGCCTTGAAGTAAACGGTGTCTCTCATCATCGTTTGCTCCCCCACGGCGACGAACGCGTGCTCGTGCCACCAACTCCGATACGGACCGCGGACTTGGGAGTCGACAAATCGCGCCTGATCCTCCCATACATCAAACCGCGTGACCCAGGTCATCGGTACCGGGCCCAGTTTTATGCGGTAGCGGATGTGCGTCCCTACCTCGATTGTCGCTGGAACGGGCGGTTGAATCTCGAAGCTGAGAGCCGGTGGGGTGAGAGCTCCTAGATTCTCCGCCTGCGAGAAGAACGAAAACACCTCCGCTAGCGGAGCGTCGAGCGTTGTCTCGGTTTGGAGGACGTGCGTCGCACCTCGGCGCCGGAGATACTCAGTTTTCGGTAGGGATTTTGGGGCGGCGCCAATATCTGGGGCACCTCCTTCGAGGATATCTCGAAGTGATGCGTTCAGGTCGGGCCACTGGAATTGATAGCCCCACTCGGACAGTTTGGCTGGTACTGCTCGCTGTGATGCGAGCAGTACCGAAGCGGCTTCACCCAGTGCGAGCTTCAGCGCAAAAGCCGGAGCGCGGAGCTTCGCAGGTCGCCGAACGGCTTTACCAAGTGCGCGGGCGAAGTCTTCAGATGTGACGGGCTCTGGCGCCGCAAGATTGAACGGGCCACGGAACTCTTCATCGACAAGAGCGCGGGTGAGAATCTCC
>JBLHWZ010000272.1:0-7581 GCA_047629415.1 Bradymonadia bacterium
GGCGGCGGCTGACGCTTCGGCGGCGGTTACAGCTTCTGCGGCGGCTAACGCTTCGGCGGCGGCTGACGCTTCGGCGGCGGCTGACGCTTCCGCGGCGGTTACAGCTTCGGCGGCGGCTGTAGCTTGCGCGGCGATTGCGGCATCTTCGGCGATTGCGGCATCTTCGGCGATTGCGGCATCTTCGGCGATTGCGGCATCTTCGGCGATTGCGGCATCTTCGGCGAGTGCTACGGCTGCGGATTCCTCGTCTTCGTCGTCCGCCGCAACACGCTCGCCCGTCTCAGCCACCGTGGCCTGCAGCAAATCATTCTCTACGGCGGACTCAGCGACTGTTCGCTGGGTTGTTTGGCTCGACTCCGCGTCGGCGGTCGGCGGGTCGTGCTTGCCTGCGTCAGCATCGTCCCGGGTCGGGATTGGCAGGTCGGCGTCGACCCGCGCGACTTCGGTGAGCGAGTCACCGAAGTCCCATCCATCGACCGGTAGCTTGTTCCGTTCTTCGTTGCCGGGGGCCGTCTCGGTCGTGGTGTCAGCGCTGAGCGACCCGCGGAGTGTGTTTACCGTGGCAGCCAGTCGCCCGGACTGTTCGGTGACGTTGGGCGTTCGCTCCTTGGTCGGAGCGACTTCGACTTCGACCTGCGCTGAGTCGCTGGTTCGTTGACGCTTGAGGCGGCGAATGAGCCGCTCGAGTCCCTCGGCGAGGCGGTTCACGGCGAGGAGGGTGACGGGAAGCGCCTGCGGATCGATTCGCTCGCTCCCGGCATCCCCAATGAGGATCAGCGCTGCGCGGGGGCCAACTTTGACTGGAATAGCGCAGACGTTGGGTGGCTCTGAGAGTCCGAGTTGATCGTAGAGGGGGGCAATGCCGGTGAGTTCCAACGGGCCGAAGATATAGCTCTCTCCTGCGACGAGTCTGCCGATCGCTGAGTCAGCCGTAAACGGAGTCTCGGCGCGGTCAATCGGCCGGTCGGGCTCGCCTGGCATTTGTAGCGCGTAGCCGCGAAGTCCCTTCGCGGAGACGATGAAGAGCATTCGTCGCTGGAAGAACTTTCCTGCGAAGCCGAGCATGGCGAGCAGCATATGATCGCGGCTGGCGCTGGACTCGAAGAACTCGGCGAGCTGTTGGCCGGTCCACGTCAACCCAGGGATCTCGACTCCGTCCGCGTCGAAGACGGGCGCGACTTCGTGGAGTCCGCTCGGCAGCCGACGGTCCGAGAGAGAGACCTGCGGCCCAGTCGTCGTAATCGCCCCATCGGTCGTTGCCATCGGGATCGGCAGCCGCTCGATTAGAGGTAAGAAGCGGTCCGGAATCGGGATGTTATAGAACGCATTTAGCGCCTGCTGAATGCGAAACTCCAAGACGACAAGCTGCTCGACGCTTAGGCCTGTTCGCCCTTCGAACTCAGCGACGAACTCCTCGTCCAGTGGCTCGGCGACGGCGACTCTGACTGCGGTTCCGTCGAAGTCGATTGGGACGGCGAGCATCTGCAGCGCCGTCTGAGCATCCCAGACAGCGAGTGCCTCGGCACGGACCTCTGAGAACATCGCGTTGTCGAGCGCCGGCATATGGCGCTGTTTCGAGATGTAATAGAGAAGGATCCCCTCGTCGACATGCCCCAACTCCAAGAGATTGGTGCCGATTCGGCCGCCAAACTGCTGCTGTCGTTGAACAGCCGCATCCATCTGCCTGAAGCTGACGACCCTGTCCTGTACGAGCAGCGCGCTGAGTTTCGTTGCCATACCCTATCGCGAAGAAACGTGAGTGCTTTCGCGGTTCTAACATTAGGGGTGTGTAGGGTCAAAGCGGCAACGCGTGGTGCGAAGTTGCGACGGAACACCGCTTGCACTCGTGCTGAGGCCTCCCAGGGCTTGCGGACGCTCGGTTCGTCCACTAGCGCCGCCGCCACTTGGAAGATCGGAAAGTGCGCCTAGAGTCTGCCGATTGGAAAGTATCTCACTCGGTCGGCAGCGATGCCCGACCCCACCAGCCCCTCGGCTTCAGCATGTTTAAATCGCTCGTCAACAAGGTCATCGGCTCGAAGCACGACCGAACCATGAAGAAGCTGCAACCAGTGGTTGCAGCGGTCGGCACGTACGAGAACCGGTTCAAGGAACTCTCTGATGCTGAGCTCGTCGGGAAGACCGCCGAGTTCAAGGGCCGCATCGAAAAGGGCGAGAGCCTCGACAAGCTGTTGCCGGAGGCCTTCGCGGTTGCACGTGTTGCAAGCGTGCGTGTCCTCGGAATGCGTCCTTACGACGTGCAGCTCGTAGGCGGCATCGTGTTGCACCAGGGCAAGATCGCGGAAATGCGCACCGGCGAGGGAAAAACTCTCACATCGACGCTCCCGCTCTATCTAAACGCCCTGGATGGCCAGGGTGCCCACCTGGTCACAGTCAACTCCTACCTCGCCGAGCGTGACGCCGCTTGGATGGGAGAGATCTATACGTTCCTCGGTCTGACCGTCGGCGTGACGAAGCGGATCGACGGCGAATACGGCATCCAGCAGAAGAAGAAGGCCTACGCTGCGGACATCACGTACGGCACCAACTCCGAGTTCGGGTTCGACTACCTGCGCGACAACATGAAGTTCTCGCGCGATGACGAGATGCAGCGCGGGCTCTCCTTCGCGATCGTCGACGAGGTTGACTCCATTCTCATCGACGAGGCGCGAACCCCCCTCATCATCTCGGGCGCCGCGCAGACGACCTCCGAGATGTACGCGGAAGTCAACGCACTGATCACGTCGCTCCACCGCGATGAGCACTACATTGTTGACGAGGAACACCGCTCCGTCACGCTGACGGACGAGGGCGTCGACGCCATCGAGGAGGCGTTCGGAATCGACGAGCTCTACGACCCCGCGAGCATCACGCTCGTGCACCACGTGAACAAGGCGCTCGAAGCCCACACGCTCTACAAGAAGAATGAGCGTTACCTCATCCAGAACGGTGAGATCGTCATCATCGATGAGTTCACCGGTCGCCCGATGGCTGGCCGTCGGTGGTCAGACGGACTCCACCAAGCCGTGGAAGCGAAGGAGAACGTCGAGATCAAGAAGGAGAACGTCACGCAAGCGACGATGACGTATCAGAACTACTTCCGCATGTACGACAAGCTGGCCGGCATGACCGGCACAGCGGAGACCGAAGCCGAAGAATTCGGCAAGATCTACGACCTCGATGTCGTCGTGATCCCGACCAACAAGCCGATCATCCGTAAGGACGCCGGAGACATCGTTTACCGGGCGGAGCGCGACAAGTTCGGCGCCATCGTCGACCAAATTCTTGAGTGTCACGAGCGCGGTCAGCCCGTTCTCGTCGGTACCGTCACGGTCGACAAGTCCCAGGTCATCTCCAAGGTGCTGACGAAGAAAGGCATCGAGCACACGGTGCTCAACGCAAAGCAGCACGGTCGCGAGGCCGGTGTTGTCGCTCAGGCCGGACGAAAGGGCGCGATCACCATCGCCACCAACATGGCTGGCCGTGGTACCGACATCGTGCTCGGTGGCGACCCAGAGAAGCTAGCGTTCCAAGTGGCGCCGGACTTTGAGTCGGAGGCCTATAGGAGGGCGTTCGCCAAGTTCGAAGAGATCTGCGGGGCAGAAAAGATTGAAGTGCTCGCCTCAGGAGGGCTCTTTATCCTCGGAACCGAGCGCCACGACTCACGACGAATCGACAACCAGCTTCGTGGTCGTGCAGGACGCCAGGGCGATCCGGGCGCGTCGCAGTTCTTCCTCTCGCTCGAAGACGACCTGATGGTCCGCTTCGGTGCCGGAAAGGTCACCGCCATCATGGAGCGGATGGGCATTGAGGACGATGGCCAGCCGATCGACACCGGTTTGATCGGAAAGTTGATCGAGAACAATCAGAAGCAGGTTGAAGGCCGCAACTTCGACGTTCGAAAGCACCTGCTTGAGTATGACGATGTCATGGATCTGCAGCGCAAGACTGTCTACGAACTGCGCGCCCAGGTGATCTCCGGCGAGGGAATGAACGAGCTTCTGCTCGACGTGCTCGATGCCAGCCTTGCCGACGAACTCGAGCAGTACGCATCAACTGCCGTGCGCGTCGAGGACTGGGACTTGGAAAAGCTTGTCCCGTCGCTGACGTGGCAGTTCAACATCGAGCTGGAGCGCGACGAACTCCCAGAGACCCGCCTCGGAATCGAACGGTTGGTGTGGCCGCGCATTGAGACCAAGTTCGAAGAGCGTTTCGCATCGCTCATGGAGTCTGCCGAGAAACTGACGGCCGACTCGAAACGCAATATCGATGAGGCACGCGCTAGGGTCGAGTCGGGAGAGCTTCCGGCAGATACTGTGATTCCTGAGGTGCCGAATGCGAGCGACCAGGTCACCGAAGTCATCCGGAACCTGTACCTCCGCATCATCGACCAGACGTGGCGTGACCACCTCCAGGCGATGCAGTCACTCCGCGACTCGGTTCGATTGCACGGCTATGCTCAGAAGGACCCGAAGCACGCGTACAAGTCGGAGGGCTACGACCTCTTCGGTGCGCTCACGGCTAGCATCAACCAGCAAGTCGCGCGTGGAGTATTGCGCTTGGTCGCTCGGGCTCGGACGGAGACGCCCGCGGCGCCACCAACCCGCACCCGCGTTAACGCCAGCCAGCGTCCACGAATCAGCAGCGGCGGTATCGGCGCAGCGTCAGCGGCAGTGAAGGCCGCCGCCGGCGGAGCAAGACCTGCGCTGCCAAAGACCGGCCGAAACGAGCCGTGCTGGTGTGGCAGCGGCAAGAAGTACAAGCACTGTCACCTCTCCAAGGACCGCGCGGCGGCTGAAGAGATGCACAAAGCCGCGCCACGTGCGAACTTGGTCGACACGGCTGGAAAGCCAGCGAAGAAGAAGGGGGTCTCGATCGTCTGATCGAGACCCGGCCTCGGACTTAGCCAGCCAGCGCGCTGACGGCTGAGTCGAAGATTCGACGCCAGTCTTCCGCATCAACTGCGCTCGGATTGCCGTCGAGACCGGCGAAGGTGGCTTCGGCCGGGATCAGCTCAAGGTCCAGCGAGCTCAGCGATTGCTGAACCTCATGCTGGATCTCTTGGGCCAGGGTCGCGGTGCGGACGCTATCGCCGCGTGTTCCAACGCCGAGCCGGTTCGCGAGAGTAAAGGTCGCAAAGGCGGCGACCATTCCTGCCGCGAGTCCGACGACCAGGCCCAGCAATATGCCACCAGGAATCTGGGCCTTCACGGTCAACAGGAGAACCACCAGTGTGGTCAGAGGAAACGCTCCCGCCGCATACTTCGCGGCCGAGTTTCCGTTCGAGAGCACGCGTATGGCGAGTCGTCCGCTCTCCTGGTCAGGGCCGACGACGACTGAGACGAGGTGCGATTGATGAGCAGCTCCAAAGATGACGTTCCCGTTCTGAACGCAGACGCCGTCATAGCGGTCGCAGTGGTTGCGGAGCACCGTACCAACTCGCGACACTACGTGCGGCGCCAGATCAGCAGCTGACTCCTCGCGACCTTCTACAACCCACTCAGATGTTCGCATGCTTCTATATCTCCGGCGTCTGCAGAACCTGGACGCGCCAGTCGTTGGACTCTGACGCAAAGTGCGCGTCGGTCCAAGTGACTCGACGAGTCCGCCACCTCCCGAGGGCTGCGCGATTGAACGGCCGAGGTTGCCGCGTCCGTTTTCTTCCCCAGGGGCGTCAGAAGACGCGCTGAATCTTGACCATGATCGAGTCGGTGCGGTCTACGAGATCTCCAAGTGAGTTCCGTTCGCCAAGGGACTCGGAGAACGTGGCCCCGACGGTCAGCTCAAGCCGGTCGCTGAACTCGCATACCGCCGAAGCGGAGAGGATCAGGTCGCGTCCGGTTGGCAGGTAGAACCCACCGAGTTGGAACCTGAGACGACTCGCGAAGCGGTCAGCAAACTTCTCATACCGCGCCAGGCCGAGCTGCGCGCCAGCGGCAAGCCCGAGGAAGTTGTCCAGGCCAAAGAGGCCTTCAGCGTCATCGGAGCGAAGCGCGACGTAGTTGTGAAAGACCTCGCCAGCCAACACGAGGTCGCCATCACCGGCCTCGTACGAGAGCCCTAAGGCGGACGTTACCGTCGGTCGCCGGACCGACTCCAGCGTCTCGAGAAAGAGGGTGCGGCGCGGGCTCATAGCGGCCTCGAAGCGCACTCCCACCGGCCCGACATAGGTGACCCCATCGATCTCGACGGTGTGCATGCGCTCGTAGCTGGCGGAGTAGAGCGGTTCGCCGTTGGCGATCGATCGAAGCACCGCCTGTACCTCAGGCGCCTCGAGGCTGAGCGAGCCTTGCCCGGCAAGAGCGGTGTTCAGGAGCGTGATAGCGGCGGGACTAAAGCGCGTAAACGGCGTGCGATCCCAGCCGTAGAGATAGCCAGCGGAGACATCCCATCCCCGTTTGATGAGGGTCAGCCGCGAGCCGATGCTCGCATTCCGTGGCCTCTCATCAGGCAGCTCGGTTTGCAGCAAAAGCGGTTGGGCGAGGTCTTCCAGACTCGGGTCGATCAAGACGAGATCTTCCGCCCCGGGAATCAGGGACAGATTGATCCCAGAGGGACGGATCGGGGCCAGATCGCCGCCAAACACAGACACCGCGTGCGGGCGGAAGAACGGGATCACGACGAACTCCCACGTGACGTTGTCCCAGACCCGGGTGAAATCAAGAGCTGGGACCGGAGTGCGAATATCGTCCCTCGCTCCGGCGAGGCCCGAACGCAGGTCGAGCGGATTGATGATATCGGCTGGTTTCGAGAAGTCGGTGGATCCCCAGACGATCGATTGATTTCCGAGCCTCAAGAGCCACTTGCCTGCCCGGCCCGCGACGTAAAAGTCGCGGAGTTGTGCCACGACGCGACCCTGGATGGAGTCGGATTCAGGAATGAACGTGGTGGTGCCCTCAGCGCTGGCACCAGTCATCAGCCACCCTAGACGCCCTTCGAGTACGAAGCGCCAGCGATCGTTGTGACGGTAGCGAACCCGCATCTCCAGCTCTTGCAGGAGCTCTAGCGTGTCTTCGAATTGATCGTCGCGGACGGTATCTGCAGTCGCCGAGCTGCGAAAAACGCCGGAAAAGATGGCCGAGGGCCGTCCGCGGGATGGGGTTGCGGAGGGGGCTGTCGTGGGCCTTCGATTCTGGTGATTGGAGATACCCCCAGTATTTTCTGGATCTCCGATCGCTCCTGACCCCCCAGTATTTTCTGGATCTCCGATCGCTCCTGACCCCCAGCCGTTCTCCGGGTCCTCGATCGCTCCTGACCCCCAGCCGTTCTCCGGGTCCTCGATCGCTCCTGACCCCCAGCCGTTCTCCGGGTCCTCGATCGCTCCTGACCCCCAGCCGTTCTCCGGGTCCTCGATCGCTCCTGACCCCCAGCCGTTCTCCGGGTCCTCGATCGCTCCTGACCCCCAACTCGGCGGCACTTCGTACGGTAGCTCCGCTGCGTGTGTGGCTGTCCACGGGTCGGAGCTCTCTTCTTCGGAGCTCTCTTCTTCGGAGCTCTCTTCTTCGGAGCTCTCTTCTTCGGAGCTCTCTTCTTCGGAGCTCTCTTCTTCGGAGCTCTCTTCTTCGGAGCTCTCTTCTTCGGAGC
>JBLHWZ010000273.1:0-7574 GCA_047629415.1 Bradymonadia bacterium
TGGCGTTGGTGGTCGCGGTTGTGCTGGGCACGGTCGCGGGCGAGTCGGTTACAGGCTCCGTTGTTTGGGGGCTCCTCGCGGCCGGCGCCATACTATGGCCGATCGATATTGCGGGAATCCTTCACACGGGCGGAGAGGGCGCGACTCGCTCTGCTGCGGTGGCTGACGGGCTCGGGCTCGCTGATGGTCTCGCTCGGTTACGAGAGACGGCGGGCGAAGAAGAGACCACTTACGCTTTTGTTGGAATTGGTGAAGATTTTGTGGCGGTCACTCTGGACGACCCCACGGGCATGGGCGACCTAACGGTCGTTAGCGTGGACGCGAAGCCAGAGGTCGCTGCTGCGTTGTCGATGTTGGCGCTCGAGGGTGGGATGTTCCCTCGGCCGATGCTCTTGGGTGGCCATAACGACGACAACGATCCATTTGCCGAACTCCGGGTTCGATTGGGGTTCGAGGCGATCGTCCCGGTCGGCGGGCGTGCGCGTCGCGCTGGCGTCAGCACATTCGTTGCTGCGATCCGTCGCGATACGGCCGGGGTCGCCTCCACTTTCGCGCTGGTGGACTTCATCGAGACCGTCGAGGAAATCGACAGCCCAGTCTTCGTCAGCGAACTCATAGCGATGGGTTCGGAGGCGATCCTAAGGCGTGCGCGCCGAGCGATCAGAGAAGCGGGTAAGTCTACGCGAGAGAGTTCTCCACCGCGTCGGCGAGAGGCCGCGAAGTCTGCGCCTGTCGCAGCCGAGAGCACTCCCTCGCCGATCGCGCCGCAGGCGTGGCTGAACCACCTGACAGACGAGCTTCGGAGGGCGTACCCCGTCGACGACCCCGACGCACTGGACGACCGAGAGTGGTTGGCGCTCGCTTTCTTGCGGGAGTCGATCAAACCGGCGCTCATCATCGGTGAGCCTTCCAGCGGTAAGGAGTTCTTGGCTCGGGCCGTGCACGAGGCGATGTGGGGCGAGGCTCGCCGGTTCGCGACTGTGGATTGTGCGCTTCGGCCGCCGTCCATCATCGAGGTCGAGCTCTTCGGCGATGCAGACGAGTCTGGTCTGGTCCAAGCGATTGGCAAAGGGACACTGCTTCTCAAAGGCGCGTCCGCTTTGGGGATCTCGCGGCTCGAGAATCTCGTGCCGCGGCTCTGCCGTTCTGAGTGCCGGATCGTGTTCGCCGAACGCTACAAGGGCAGGGAGGAGGGTATTCCTTCGACTGTCGACCGGACGATCATCAAGTTCTGCGATGATCGGAACATTCACCTCTCTCCGCTTAGAGAGCGAGGGGCCGACATCCCGCGCTTCGTGCAGTACTTCCTGCACAAGGCAGGGATGAAATACGACGTAATGGTCACTGCCGTTGAACCCGATGCGCTGGCGCACCTCGCGGGTCTGGAGCTAGCGGGAAACTTCCAAGAGTTGGAGGCGCTGGTCAGTGCGGCCGTGCTGCGCTCACGGTCGGAGACGGTCGGCCTCGACGATTTCGGGGTTGAGAAGCCGGTACTTCCGGCCCCCGCCCAGCAGCGTCCTCCAGCGGCACCCGAGCCTACGTCTGAGCGAGAGATCGAGGTGACGGCCCAGACCGAGTTGTCGCTCTCGGCCTCCTCGGCAGCGGCACCGGCGGATGACGAGGCCGAGAAGGCTCTGATTCTGGCTGCGTTAGACGCTGTCGATGGGAATCGAACGAAGGCAGCGGAGGCGCTGGGCTACACACGTGGCAAGCTCTTGCGGCGACTTAAGAAGTACGGGCTAAGTTAGCCGTGAGAAGGCTGGCGCCGGGCTTGACCCGCTGCGATGTGCGCGTAAGTTGCGGCTTCCTCGCAGGAGTAAGATGTTCCGCCGGCTCACACTTGTTATCCCGTTCGTTCTCGTGGCATGCACGCGGGTCTACACGCTTCCTGAGGTGCCACCTGTGGATCAACGGGTGAGCGTCCACGTGGATCCCGCCCAGGAAGAACGTGAATCGGGCGCTCGCTATCTTGAGGCACGACGCACGCTCGTAGCGCTCTACGAGGCATTTGGCGCAGAAGACTGGGCGCGCGCGACGGAGTTACTTTCCGTTGAAACTCGGCTCCTTCTGTCTGCTGGTGGCGACGGAAACGCGGAGACAGCGTTGGGTGAGGGGCGACTTGAGTTGGGAGGTGCTTCCTACAGCTTCGACCCGATCGATCTATTCCTCATGGAGGATCCGGAGCAGATGGAGGACGCTGTTGTAGGAGAAGCCGAGGCCGAGTCCTCGCGCCGGAAAGATGTCTTCCTTGTAAGTGGGGACGAGACTCGGCGGGTGGTCTTGCTGAACGAGGCCGATGAGTGGCGCGTGCACGTTCGCCGGCTCCCTCTGAGCCGTCTGACGCTCGTAGAATGAGTGAGCCCTTAGAGCTAGACGAAGTCCTCGCTCGGGCCCGCGAAGGGGCTGTCGCGTTTGAGGATGTCATCGACAACCCGATCGCGATTGAGCCGAAGCCACGGACACTGCTGATCATCGACCAGCGAACCGTGGAGCGCGGGCGTCCTTGGCATATCCTTGGCGCTACAATGCTGCTCCTTGGCGTGGTTTTTCTGACCGTGATGAGCGGTCGCGGAATCATGCGCGACTTCGGCGTGATGACCGCAGTCTTTGCCTACTCGGCGATGGCTGTGCTGCTTATCCTTCGCGGCCATCCGCAGCGTGTTCTGCGAGAGGTCCCCCTACTCTGGCTGAGCGCTGGACTTGGCGTGGTGCGTGTACGTGAGCATCCCGATCAGGAAATCCTGACGACGAGCAGCAACATCGACTTCGACGACATCGACGAGGTTCTGTTCGCTCAGCGACTGTTTCGGCCCAATACATCTCGGGCGGAGGTGGCGGGTGCTGCCGTATTTTTGAGGCTCTTCGATGGGTCTGTCTGGCCGGTGATCCCTGCGACGATGGCAACTCGAGAGGCGTACAATATCGCGCTAGGAGTGGCTCAGCGAATCGGCGTGGGCGTGAAGCAAGTTGGCACGGGTTGGGCGGATCTTCCGGAGACGGAAAGTGCGACGAAGTAGACCGGTTCTGGGCCTCGCGCGTTGACACTCAGCGGGTCGCCGCGATAGACCCAATGCCAGTGAACAAACCGCAGCCGACTCGCCTGTGATCTTTAATAAACGATTCGGACGCTACACACTTGTAAAGAAGCTCGCGGTGGGCGGGATGGCGGAAGTGTTTCTGGGACTCAAGCGGGGTCCAGACCGCTTTGAAAAGCTCATCGCTCTTAAGCGCCTTCATGAACACTTGGCTGACGACTCAGAGGTCGTTGGGATGTTCTACACCGAGGCACGTCTCGGAGGGCTCTTCGAGCATCCGAACCTCGTCTCAGTGTTCGACGCAGACGTCATTGATGGCCATCACACGATGGTCATGGAGTTCGTCCCGGGTGAGACCGTGGAAGAGCTCGGGAAACGACTCACGGAGGGTGGGGAGAAGATGCCCGTGGGGCTCGCGCTCTCCATCATCGCGGAGGCTGCGGACGGACTGCACCAGGCGCACACCGCTCGGGATCTCGACGGCACGGCGCTCCGCATCGTTCATCGAGACGTCTCGCCACAGAATGTACTCATCGCGTACGACGGTGCCGTTCGCGTCTTTGACTTTGGCGTGGCTGTTGCCGCATCGAAGGGCGGCGGCGGGCAGCTAGCGGGCAAGACCGCCTACATGTCCCCGGAGCAGTGCCGAGGAAAGGAAATCGATGCGCGGAGCGACGTTTTCGCTCTCGGAATCGTTCTTCATGAGCTGCTGACCGGACAGTCGCTCTTCAAGCGCGACAACCACATCAAGTCGTTACGTGCGATCACCGAGGACGACGTTCCTGCGCCCAGCACACTTCGCGAGGGAGTCGGCCCTGAGGTCGACGCGATCGTTCTCAAGGCGTTGGCTCGCAATGTGGACGAGCGCTACGAGAGCGCCCACGCGCTTCAACTCGCACTCGTCGACCACTTGGTGGCGACGAACGATCTTGTGGTGGCTCGTGATGCTCTAGGGCAGCTCATGACTCGGCTCTTCGCCGCCGAGATGAGCGAGACAAGCGCTGTCATCGAGAAGATTCTGCTCGCCCCCGAGCAGTCCGAATCGACGATCGATCTGTCGACCTTCGATTTGCGGGCGGAGGCTGAGAAGGTTTCAGGAATCCATACGGCGGCTGTCGACGGCGGTGCATCGCCGCTGGCCCCGGCGTTGACGAACCCCGGCGTCCCGATCGGCTCGATCGGCCCGGTCGACGGGCCGGCAAGTGCGGCGATGGCCGAGCAGTTGCGTCGCGCGAAGCGCTCCAACCGAATGATGGGAGTGGTCGCCGCGGTCGCACTGATCGCCGCGGCTGCCATCTTCTTCCTGCAGCCTGGCGGGACAGGCACCGGTGCGCCAATGGTCGAGGACTCGCCAGAGATTGCGTTAGTCCAGGTGACGCTCGAGTCCGACCCGCCGGGAGCCCGCGTTACGGTCGACGGCGAGGTCAGGGCGGAGACGACTCCGGCGCACATCACTGTGACCGAGGGCGTCGAGACGACGATCGAACTCTTCGTCGAGGGCTACCTTCCGTATCAGCAACTACTCACTCCGGCCTCCGCCGACCCAGGTTCGGCCCGCATGTTCGGTGAACTTGAGGTCGACGTGCAGTCAGAGAACGCTCCGATCGGCGAGGTCCGTGTGGTGTTCAATCCACCGGATGCATCAGTTTACATCAACGGCGAGTTGGCCGGGACTGGCTCTCCGGTCGCGTTGGACGGCCTCGTTCTCAACCAAGAACACCAGCTGCGCCTGTCCCGCGAAGGCTACGAGACACTCTACTTTCCGGTAAGGCTCGACAGCGCAGACCCCCTCGAAGTGCAACTGGACTTGGCGGAGGCGTTGGAGCTCGGCGTCATCAACATTACATCGCGACCGACCGGCGCCTCGATTCGAATCAACGATGAGGAGCTTGGTGAAACGCCACTTGAGGCGCTCGAACTCCCGGCAAACCAGACCTATACGATCGAGGTTCGCCGCTCCGGGCATCGCCGGTGGCGCCGCGCGATTCTTCTGCGCCCCGGCGCGGTGGAAGATATTGTTGCGGAGCTGCAGGCTGAGGGCGTTCGCGCGGAGCGTGTCGAGCCGGAGCCTTCATCGGCCGGTGACGACGAGGCGGCGGCGCGTGAAGAGCCGGCTGGTGGGAACGCTGAGCCTGAGCCGGAACCTGAGCCTGAGCCGGAGCCCGAGGAAGAAGAGGACCGGTACCAGTTGCTGCTCGAGTAACGTCGAGCTTCGATGAACTGGGTGGCTACGTTACGGCCGGCATTCCTGCATGGAACTGCGCGGACCGTGGCGCAGACTGGTGCGGGGCCGTGTGTAACTCTCGAGCAGCGTGGTGCTCGAGAGCAGTGCTAGAGAGTAGTGCTAGAGAGTAGTGCTAGAGAGTAGTGCTAGAGAGTAGTGCTAGAGAGTAGTGCTCGAGCGTGAAGGTAGGGAGGGCAGAGGCCGCGGCTCGCTCCGGTATTGCGTCGCCAGTGCGCGTGTCGTTCGGTCGACCCGCGGCGACTAGCCTAGGCGGGCGCGAACGGCGCCTTCAAAGGCGCTGAGCGCGTCCGGGATGCCTGCGGCATTCTTGCCGCCAGCCTGCGCTAGGGTCGGCTTTCCGCCGCCTCGACCATCGACGTACGAGGCGACGTCGTTGATGAGGTCGCCGGCCTTCAGGCCGCGGTTCTTGAAGGCTGCCTTGGTACTCATGACGAGCAGCGCGGGCCTTCCGTCGACTACCGCAGCAAGTAGCGCGACTGCGGTTTCACCCAGCGCGTCTCGGAGCGAGTCTGCCATCGCTAGCAGGCCGTCGCGATCCGCAACCTCTACCTTGGCCGCGATCAACGAGATGCCATCAACGTCCACAATCTGCGAGGCGAGGTCTGAGGCGGCAGAGTTTGCGTTGGTCGCTTCCAGCGACGTGACCTTACGCTCAAGCTCCTTGTTGTCGGCGATTAAGCGGGCGACTCGGTCCTCGATGAGATTGGGGCGAACCTTCAGAGTCTGCGCGATGTCGGTGAGGCGGCGTCGCTCGTCGGCTGCCAACTCAAACGCTGACGCGTTGGTGACGGCCTCAATTCGGCGTACGCCAGCCGCGACACCCGTCTCCGATGTGATTCGGAAATAGGCGATGTCATTGGTCTCGCTGACGTGGATTCCACCACAGAGTTCGGTGGAGACGCCAGGCACCTCGACCACTCGAACTTCCTCACCGTACTTCTCTCCGAACATCATCATTGCACCCATTCTTTCAGCCTCTTCGAGGCGAACGTTAAGGTGTAGCTTTAACTTCGTGTTCTCGCGGATACGTGCGTTGACCCAACTCTCGATAGCCTCCAGTTTCGCCTGTGGAACCGGCTCGTCGAAGCTGAAGTCGAAGCGGAGCCGAGCGGCCGAGACATTGGATCCAGCTTGGAACGCGCGCTCACTGACGAACTTGTGCAGGGCGGAGTGCAGGAGGTGAGTCGCGGTATGATTGCAGGCGGTCAGGAACTGCAGTTTTCCATCGACGGTGGCGGTTACCGGCTTGCGTAGCCTCGACGACGAGAGCTCTCCGTTGCGGACCTCGACCGTGTGCGTGATTCCCGCTGGCGTGTTTTTCGTGTCGAGGACGTGCAGCTCGAGCATTCCGTCTTCGGACACGATGGTGCCCCTATCACCGACTTGGCCACCGGACTCTGCGTAGAACGGAGTCTCTCTGAGGCAGATTTCGACTTTTCCCTCGCCAAGGTCGCGGAATCGGAGGACGTCGGAGGTGGCGCTCAGCGAGTCGTATCCAACGTATTTGTCGGCGGCGCCTTCCTGGAGAATCTCCCACTCACCGACATTGGTGTAGCGAGCGTCCGCCTTCTTCGAGGAGGCCTTCTGCTGCTGCATGTGGGCCTTGTAGCCCGTCCAGTCGATCTCAAGGCTGCGTTCGCGCGCTAGGATCTCTGTGAGGTCAGGCGGGAAGCCGAACGTATCGTGCAGTTTGAAGACGTCAGTGCCTTCAATGGTCTTCTTGCTCTGATCAATCGTCGACTCCGCCACGACGTCGAAGAGCTGGATGCCCTTGTCGAGGGTCTTGAGGAAGTGCTTCTCCTCATTACGAATGATGGTCTTTGCCTCGTCTCCTTTGAACCGAAGCTCGGGATAGACGTGCTGGAAGTCCTCGATCACGGCGTCTGCCACATCGCAGAGGAACGGCTCGGTGAAACCGAGCTCGCGGCCATGGCGCACCGCGCGGCGCAGGATTCGCCGGAGCACGTATTCTCGGCCAGCGTTGCCGAACTTGGCTCCGTCGCAGACGCTGAAGACGGAGGTGCGGACGTGATCCGCGACCACGCAGTAGGAGGCGAACTCCGGCATTGCGTAGATTGCCGCTACGTCGATGTCCTCGCCGGTGCGCAGAAAGTGGGTTCGCTTGAGGATGTTCTCAAAGAGTCCCGTCTTGAAGACGTTGTCCACTCCCGCCATGACAGCGGCGATTCGATCCAGTCCCATTCCGGTGTCCACTGACTGGAGGGGAAGGGGAGTCATCTCGCCCGTCTCATCCTGGTTGGACTCCATGAACACGAGGTTCCAGACTTCGACGA
>JBLHWZ010000274.1:0-7550 GCA_047629415.1 Bradymonadia bacterium
CCAGCGCTGCACATGCCTGCCCGTATCGCAAGTCGTTACCCAACGCGCACCAAGCCTCGTAGTGCCTTCGGAGTTCCTCGACGCTCTCGGCGAACTCGGCCCCGCGAATCGGCCGACCGTTGAGACGCATCTTCTCCATCGGGACCTGAAGATAGGGGCTCGTGTGGTCCGCCACGTTCGCACCCGTCTCCCGCAGGAGCCCAGCGATCATGTTGGTGACCGTCCCCTTTCCTGCCGTACCGACCACAACGACCGCTCTGAGTGCGCGCTGAGGGTTGCCCACGAATTCTAGGAACGCGAGCGTCGCGGCCTGGTTTGCTGCGTGGCGTTTGAGCTTCTCCTCCCACGGCTGGCCGACCAAAGCCCACTTTCCACCTTCGGGACGAATAAGGGACTTCAGCCAGGCATCGGCGCGCTCAAAGCGTTCGCGGCCCGTTGCTATGGACACCAACTCGCGTGATAGTCGGGGTCCTCGATCGTGAGCAGGGAGCTCGCAACCTTTAGCGGCTTGAAGGTATCCATCATCACCGCCAACTCATCAGTGCGACGGTGGCCAATGGATGCCTCATAAGCGCCAGGGTGAGGGCCATGCATGATGCCACGCGGGTGGAACGAAACGCTGCCTCGGTCGATGCCGCGGCGCGAGACGAAGTTGCCCTCCGAGTAGAAGAGGAATTCGTCGCACTGCACCGACTCGTGCGGATACGGACACGGGATCGCGTCCTCGTGGAAGTCGACCACCCGCGGCACGAAGCTGCAGATGATACCGCCGGGGAACGCGAAGTTGCCGTGCCAATCCGGTGGTAGGTGCACGAGTCCGGCGCGCGGTTGGAAGTTCAGGATGTGGAACGCGTACGGATAGACCGACCCGTCCCAGCCGACCGCATCGAGCGGGGACCAAGGCTGCTCATACTGCGTGAAGCGGCCGCCGGACTTTACGACAAAGGAATGAATTCCCTCATCGATTGGACCGGAGAACTCCGGCTTTCGAAAGTCGCGGTGACAGAACGGGGCATCCATGCGGATTTGACCGGTCGTGGTGCGCCACTGCTTCGGGAGGAAGAAGTCCTGCTTACACTCGAACCACACCCAATACTGATCAACGCCCTCGTCGAGAATGAATCGGTGTTTGATCCCTCGCGGCACGAAGACATAATCCTTCTCTCCGAACCGAACATCCCCAAGCACAGAGCGCAGCACGCCGCTGCCTGCGTGGATGTAGAAGAGTTCGTCGCCGTCGACATTCGAAAGGTAGACCGGATCCGACTCAGTGGGGCGCAGCACGCCCTGCACGACGTCATCGTTGAAGAGCATCGGTACGCGCGCATTGATCGGCGATCCGCCGGGCTCTAGCTCAAACGTCTTAAAGTGGCGGCGACGCAGCACAGGGTCGATTTCCTCCTCGACGGGCGGAGCCCAACCGTGGTCGGACGCGTACCACTTCGAGTGTCGGTGCGGCTCGTTCTCATGGTAAATGAGCACGTAGGGGCCGTCGAAGCCCCAACGGGTCAGGCACTCCTCGTGGCGGAGTTTGCCGGCCTCATCTCGGAACGCGATGTGGTGTTTTGCCGGGACGTCGCCGGCGCAGTGACGATCAAGCATGGTACCCTATTGGCCAACTCGCCCGACGGCGAGTTGCGATCTCTCGATGGACTCGAAGAGTGCGCGGAAGTTGCCGCCGCCAAAGCCGCGGTCGCCTTTTCGTTGAATGATCTCGAGGAAGAACGGACCGCCGTTTTCGTTATCGAACGCGGTCGCGAAGTCTGACGCGAAGATCTGCAGGAGGTACTTACCTGGGCCCTCACCATCGACGAGGACCCCGGTCGCTTCGAGGTCGGCGCGCGCTTCATCAAGCTCGATTCCCGCTTCGTCGAGGCGGGTCTGAAGCGCGTCGTAGTAGGTGCTGGGCGTTGGCATGAACTGCATGCCGGACTCGCGCATCCCGTTTACCGTGCCCACGATGTCTTCGATCGTGATGGCGGTGTGCTGCACACCTGGCCCACGGTTGTCTTCAACGAAGAGATAGATCTGCGAGTTACGGAAGTAGGGCCGGAGCGGCTCGTTGTTGGCGAACTTGATGCCAGAGTGCGGATCCCAGAGCACGACCGACTTGAGGCCCGAGCCGGGTCCCTCAACCGTGGAGTAGTCCTTGGTGTGGAACTCAATGCCCCAGTATTCCTCAAGCCCGAGGATCTGCTTGCACCAGGCGATGAAGGGCGCGAGGGTCAAGAAGTTCGACGTGACGTGATCGATCTCTCCGAAGCCGAACTTGTTCGATCCGCCAAGTGGTTCAGCGTGCATCGCGACACCCGGCGAAGCCGCGTCGTAGTTGTTGCGCTCGACGAAGGTAAAGAGCACGTCGCCGAAGGCTGTCGTAATGCTGAACGAGGCGTGCGTGCCGTCGCCGTCGGTGGCGGTCTCGACGTCGTTGACCAAGGTCGCGCCTCGCTCTTCGAGGGTGGCGAAGGTCTTCGCGACGTCCTCCACCTCGAAGATGATCTCGCTGACACCGTCCGGGTGGCGGGCGAGATACTGCGCGCAGCGGCCTTCCCCTTTAGGAGTCGAGAGGAGGTAGGTCGCGCGGCCAGCGCGGACGACAAGAGTGCGCTCGTTGTTCGCTGTTTCCCCGTCTGGGGTCGACGCTGCAATTTCGGCGAAGTCGAGCTGGTCGACCCAGTATGCGCGGGAGCGCTCCAGGTCGTTCACGTAAAAGTGAACGCTCTCGATTCGTTTGATTCCGAGTGCTTCGGATCGTGCCATGGGGGACTCCAATGTTCGGGTGCACGACGGCATTGCTGCTGTCGGGGTAGAACTGATGAAGGCTCCCTTGAGCGAGGGGCGGGAGCCGTTTTAGAACTGGGTGACGACCGGAAGTACTTCGCGGCGCGCTGTAAAGGAGTTCCCGTAACGACCGGTGTGCTTGGCCTGGAGGTCTTTGGCGAACTCGTTGTGGTACCGGGCCAAATCGGCATCCGTCGCCGACCGATAGTAGCACCGGTATCCAACACGTCCCGCTCGGTCGCCGTCGGCGTCTCGAACCATGGTTGCCTTCACAAAACACCCGGTCGCCATGGACTCAGGGATGTGAACGTCGATCATCCACTTGACCCAGTCGGTCGCTCGGCTTCCATCGATGGCGAGGATGACTACATAGAGCATGGGAGTAGGCGTCGGGGGACGTTAAGGTTTGAGGAGTCCAATGAGCGTATCGGGACTCTCGATGTCAACCCTTGTGGTCGGAAAACGTTCACTTTCGTCCTCGCTGGCCAGTCGTTCGTTCTTCCGCCATTGGAAGCGACTGGCCGGCCGGAACTTATCGACAGTTTCAGCCGAAAACGCCGCGCGTTTCGATTCGTGGCTTCGTTGAGGTTCTGCAAGCAGATTACACTCGGTTCTCTTCACAGGCCCACACGATTCGCTACCTCTTAATGTGGCAATTTGTCGGACCGTCCCGCAACGGGCACTACTCCACCCGATACGAGATGATGAATCGAACCTGCTTCGCGCGGCCTAGTCGCACGAACCAACATTTGTGCTGGCTTGCGGCACCATTACTGATTCCGCTAGCGGCGCCGAATGAGGCCGATGTTCAGTGCGCGGTAAACACAGGCCTCGGCGGTGCCGTGGACCTTGGCACCCCGATCGGGCGCGGCGATGACACCCCGTCATTCGAGCTCGATATCACCACGGTCTCCGGATCTGGTGGCTTCAACTATTTCGGCACCGACTACACGTCGATCTTCATCAACCAGAACGGCAACATCACGTTCGACAGTGCGATCTCAACGTTCACCCCGTTCGCGTTCCCGCAGTCTGTCCGGATCGATCGCTCCGTTCTTCCCGGACGTCGACACCCGCACGAACTCTGGGAACGAGAACCTGATCTAATGAGTGCTGGACACGGACTCGTCCCCCCGAGTGGTCGTCACTTGGCGGACGGTCGAAGCCTGGAATCGAGATAGTAGCAATGGCCTCAACACCTTCCAGGTCGTACTCACCGAACGCTCTGACCGAGCAGACGGCGACTTCGATGTTGAGTTTCGCTACGAAGACATTAACTGGACGTTCGGGTCCGCGAGCAGCGGCACACACGCCCAAATTGGTTTCGACGCTGGCGACTCGGTCAACTTCGTCAGCCACCCGCTGAGCCAGACCCCCGGAGTCGTGGACATCGGCTTGGAGCCCAGCAACTGGGACTCGGACTGCGCCACCGGCTCGTTCAAGTACTTCGTCGTCAATAGCTGCGGGAACACGGGGACCGATGCCGACGAAGCGTGCGATGACGGCAACCCAACAGCCGGCGACGGATGTGGACCGTTCTGCGACCTCGAGCCCGGATTCACCTGCCCCACGCCCGGCGTCCCCTTCGTTGAGATCTGCTGCGACAGCTTGGTCGTCGGCGCTGAAGAATGTGACGACCGCGGAACCGCAACTGGAGACGGATGCGACGATGTCTGCGCTGTGGAACATGGCTTCGACTGCTCCTCCGGCACATGTCTCGAAATCTGTGGCGACAGCCTCGTCGTCGGCGCTGAGCAATGCGACGACGGCAACGTAACGCCCGGCGACGGATGCTCGGACACGTGCACACTTGAGTCCGCATGCGGTGACGGCGTCATCGAAGGCCTTGAGACCTGTGACGACTCCAACGCCACCGATGGCGACGGCTGCTCCTCTGCTTACGACATCGAGCCCGGCTTCGACTGCTCGACCGGCATCTGCGTCAGCGTCTGCGGCGACGGTCTCGTTGTCGGTACCGAGGATTGTGATGACTCCGGCGAGTCTGACTTTTGCGACGTAGATTGCACGATCGCCGAGTGCGGTGACGCCACGCTGAACATCTCCTCGGGAGAGAGCTGCGAAGATGGCAACATTACCGACGGCGACGGATGCGACTCTGTCTGTGAAATCGAGGGTGGCGATCCCTGCCCCATCGCGGCGACCAACGCGCTCGGCCTAGGCACTGTATTCGGTGACACCTGCGAAGCTGGCGATACCGACGACAGCGCTTCTTGTGCCCCTGAAGGTTCCGCTGGAGACTTCCCCATCGCCTTAACCGCGGACATCGACGGAACCTACATCTTCGACACCGCCAACCCGGCCACCGATTTCGACACGGTGCTCTGACAGCGTGATAGATGCGGCGGCGCCGAGCTTGCCTGCGACGATGACACTGACGGGACCCGGTCCGAGCTTCAGGTTGATATGGTCGCTAGCGAAACCATCACGCTCTACGTGAGTGGATTCGACACTGACTGCGGTGTGTTCGGCTTTGATGCACGAATCGTCGGCTGCGGCGACGGGTTCATCGACGGCGCAGAGTTCTGCGACGATGGAAACGAAGACGGCGGCGACGGATGTTCAGCTGCTTGTGAGTTTGAGGATGGTTGAGACTGCCCGATCGCAGACGCTCCGTGCATCACGATTTGTGGTGACAGCCTCCGTCGTGGTGACGAGCAGTGTGATGACGGAAACCTCGACGATGGCGACGGCTGCACGAGCTTGTGTGAGATCGAAGTCGGCCTCTGCCCGCTCGCAACCGTGGTCACAACCGGCAACAGTGTCGTCGAGGGTAACACCTGCGCAGCGACGGACACCGACGAAGCTCCGAGCTGCTCGGTAGCGAGTGGCGGAGACTTCCCGGTGAGCTTCACCGCTCTCGCTAATGCCACCTTCGTGTTCGATACGATCAACGGAGGCATCGACTACGACACCGCGTTGTACGCGCGGGACTCCTGCGGCGGCTCCGAGCTCGCGTGCAACGACGACAGCGGGCTCGCTGTGCAATCGCAGATTGCCCTGGACATGCTCGCGGGAGAGTCCGTCACGGTCTACGTGTCCGGGTTTGCCTCGCGTTGCGGTAACTTCAGCCTCGACATCAACCCGCTGGTTTGCGGTGATAGCATCTTGGCCGGCGACGAGAGCTGCGACGACGCAAACCTCGACGATGGCGACGGATGCTCGGCAATCTGCGAAATCGAAGAGGGCTGGGACTGCGCGGATGGCAGCTGCCTTCTGATCTGCGGCGACGTTGTCTTGAACGGTCTTGAGGCCTGCGAGGACGGCAACATTGACGACGGTGACCGATGCTCCGCCACCTGCGACATCGAGCTCGGCTGGAATTGCGAGTTCGGCGAGGAACTCGGGCTTTGGATCTGTGACGAAGTTTGCGGCGACGGTGTCATCAGCGACTCTGAGACCTGCGATGATGGCAACATCGACGAAGGCGACGGATGTGACTCGGTCTGCCAGGTCGAAGAAGGCTGGCAGTGCGACACCGACGAAGAGACCGGAGACGTCATCTGCCTCGCCATCTGCGGCGACGCGATCGTGCTCGGCGACGAGACCTGTGATGACGGCAACTTCGACGAAGGCGACGGGTGTGACCCGGTCTGCCAGCTTGAAGAAGGCTGGCAGTGCGACACCGACGAAGAAACCGGAGACGTCATCTGCACCGCGATCTGCGGCGACGGAGTCATCCTCAGTGACGAGGAATGCGACGACGGCAACACCGACGAAGACGATGGCTGCGCTTCAACGTGCGAAATCGAAGACGGCTGGTCGTGTGCCGACGAGCCGAGTGAGTGCATCGAAGACGTTGTCTGCGGCGACGGATTCCTCGGTGGCGACGAAAAATGTGATGACGGCAACACCGACGACGGCGACGGCTGCGACTCCACCTGTGTGGTCGAAGACGGCGACGAAGACGGCGTAGCCGACAACGAGGACAACTGCCCCGACGTTGCTAACCCCGAGCAAGAGGCTGCGGACGAAGACGGCATCGGCGACGCCTGTGACGAGGACGTCGGCGAGTTCGAAGGCGGCCGTGTAACGGGTGGTGGACTCATCTGCGCTTCGACCACTGGTCGAGACTCGGGTCCGCTCGCCCTCCTGACTTTGGTCGGCCTCTTGGCCGTCCGTCGACGTCGATAAAGCAACCAAATCGCTCGGCCGCAGCGCCTCCGCTGCGGCCGAGCACCAACACACTCCACAAAAATGAAACGCACTCTTTCAGCCCTAGCGGCCACGGCGTTGCTCGCAGGTGTTGCCTCTGCGAGCGCTCAGGACGGATTTGACGTCCAGTCGTTCAATATGGCGCCGGCGATGTCGGCCAACTATCTCAACCTTCAACAGGCCCGTACGCTTCGCGCTGGACAGTTCGAACTCGGTTTGATGTTCAACTATGCCAATGATCCATTGGTGTTCGAGGACGGAAACGGCGATCGACAGGCGAAGCTTGTTCGCAACCTGCTCTCGGGCCACCTGATGGGCGCAGTCGGGATCGCCGACCGCCTCGAGATCGCCGTCGACCTCCGCGTTCCGATGCTCCAGGACAGCGATGTCGCGGACGGCAGCGGCCTCTTTGATGGCGGCGTAGGCTTCGGTATCGGTGACATTCGAGTGATTCCGAAAGTTCTGCTCTTCGGGCCGCCGAATGGCCGCGACGCGGGACCAGCGCTTGCCCTCTCAATAGACACGTATCTCCCAACAGGAGACCAGGACACCCTTCAAGGTGGTGGATTCCGCGTCGAGCCGCGGCTCGCGTTTGA
>JBLHWZ010000275.1:0-7506 GCA_047629415.1 Bradymonadia bacterium
CGAGACACTCCTCACCGGCCAGGACGGACTCTGTGTTCGCTACAGCTACGACACTCGCGGGCAAGTGAAGTTCGCGCGGAAGAAGGTCGTCGCGACCGGTCCCGTAGCCCAAGCCCGCGGAGTCGCTACGATGCTGGCCCAGGCAGCGTCGATCGCAACGGCTCTGAGCGCTTGCGCCAGGCCCATCGGAGAGCGCCCAGAGCCCGCCCTCATGGGGGTCGTCCCGTTCCACGAGGTCCAACCGAAAGGTGAAACTGTAGATGTGACCACAGGCGGCTTCGGTGAATCGAAGCCTGATGAACCATGCACACCGCCAATCGAACCCTATCCCGATGGGCCAGTGATGGGCGCGTCCATGTGGGAGCCTGAACTGATGGAGATGGGAGATGTCGCGATCGATCTCGACCCGCTCTACCAACAGGAGCAACTTGCCGTTGAGATCCTGTCCCAGTTCAACGTCACGCTGGAGGAGGAGGAGATTGTTCCCTGCGACGGCGAGAAGCCGAACGAGGACCAAGTGAGAGAAGTTGAGCCCGTCGACGTCGTCCCGACGATGGGCCGGATGCTCCCGCCGATGGTGCAAGGTGGTCTGAGATCCGGAGACTTCTAGGTCGGCGATTGAATAGGAGCCACGGCGTCTCGTCTGTGACCGTATTCCATGGCCCCGTCCGGCCCTTTGGAGGTTTCCCATGCGCTCGTACATCACCCTCGCCGTCGTCGCCCTTTTCACACTGCCCGCGGCCGCTCAGGCTCAAAGTCTCACGCTCGCGGCGGACTTCGGCTACGACCGAGTCCTCGACCACGACACGAGCGGACCCGGTTTCAATATCTACCCTGGGCTCTCACTTGGGCCGATCCGCGCCGAGGCACAGGTCGGGTACCACCACGGAACAACCGACCCGAGGCTTTTCGGGGCGTCCGATCTGAGGACAACTTACATCCCGATGATGCTCGGCGGCCGCGTGGGCATTCCGCTCGGAATTCTCTATCCGTGGGTCGGTGCTCACGGCGGGTTCGCGTACGTCGGTCGAACGACGCAGCTCAGTTCTCGTCGCGGCGCGCTCTCGTTCACGAACCACGAGTGGGAGCCAGCATTCAATGTCGGCGGCGGAGTGGATCTCTGCTTTGGACCGGCCTCCGTGGGCGGCGCCCTTTGGTACAATAGCGTGATGGACCCCGACGATCCGATGCGAATCGTTAGCGCAGCCATCACGGTCGCAATCGCGCTTTAGGCAACGAGGGCACTTTCTTCACCCAGTCGCGGACTCCTAGCGTCAGTCCTTCCGATGAGATGTGATGGACGAACTATTGGTGTCAGCCGCACGCTGGCCGCTTGCGCCTTGTTCCTGCTTAGCGGAGGGCTCGCGGGGTGTGGCTCGGAACAGACCGACCAGATGCCGGCCCTTGAGCTTGAGCCAGCGCGCCTGACATTCGGTGAGGTGGCGCCCGGCAATGAAGAGATTCAATGGGTCACGCTGCGGAACTCCGGCGATGAAGATCTCGTCGTCTTTTCGATCAACGTTACTAGCGGCGACAGCGACGCCTTTATGCCGCTGCACGACGGCGGGCACGTGGCAATCAGTCCTGGCGCGACGTTGGAAGTCGGCATTCTCTACCGCTCCGACGGTGCCGGCGTACGTGGTGATCTGACCATTCTGTCGAACGACCCGATGCGACGCGGGATCTCCGTCGTTCCGATGACGGTTGAAACCCCGAACGGCCTGCTCGCAGCGCCTGATCCGGTCGACTTCGGCCGAGTCCCGCGAGGTGACATCCGAAGTCACGAGGTAACGCTGTATAACCTCGGGGTGGCCCCGATTGAGCTCCGCGACATTTTCGTCACCAATAACGAGTTCGAGATCATCTCGGGCGGCCTCGACGGCGGGCTGGAGTACCTCTACTCGGACGAATCGCGCGGCGTGCTCATCCGCTACGAAAGCGAAGGTGGGACATCGATCGGAAGCTTGGTCGTCCGGCACGCGAACGGCTCAGACTCCGTCGAAATTCGTGCGAATTCGGACACACCGTGTGTGGAGATCAACCCCCCATTCGTCGACTTCGGCGGGGTGCAGACCGGAACGTTCGAGGAGTCCGTCGTCACAATCTCCAGTTGTTCGACTGCTCCCTCAACCGCCATCGTTGAAATCTCCGACTTACGACTCGGCGCTCCGCCGTTTCAGGCTGCAAGCGCAGACTTCTCGCTCGAGGAAGTGACGGTTGCGCCATTTCGGATCGCACCTGGCGGCACCGCCCCTTTCATTCTGCGCTACGCCCCAACGGGCGTTGGGGCCGACAGCGGCGTAGCGATCATCGAAACGAATGACCCCTTCTTCGGTACGATTGAGGTCCCGATCGTTGGAACAGGCCTCCGGCGAATGGGCCCGATCGCCCACGCAGGGTGCCGTGTCTTGGGCTCCAACGGCCCGTTCTCGAACGATGTCCTGACCTCGCCGCTCACCACGCTCGAGTGCTCGGCGGCGGAGACCGATGGTGCGGCCATAGACTGGGAGTGGGACGTCTACGTCAGCCCAGGCGGAACCACGACGTTCACGCCTGACAACTCCGAGCGGACCACCGTCTTCATCCCGCTCTCGGGCGAGTACCAGGTAGGCGTCACGGTGACTGACGACGACGGGCTGAGCAGTACCGCGTTCGTAGACGTCGTCTCACTCTCCGACGACGACATACGGATCGACCTAACCTGGAACACGCCCGGCGACCTCGACCAGCACGATGAGTTCGGGGCGGACATCGATCTGCATTTCCTGCATCCGAGCGGCTGCTGGCTCGAGCCTCGGTGGGACGTCTACTACCGGAACCCGGAGCCCAACTGGGGCGACCCCGACTCCGAGGAGGACGACCCGAGACTAAACCTTGACGACACAACCGGCGCGGGGCCGGAGAATGTCAGCTTGCACAACCCCGAGGCGGTTCGGTACGGCGTGGCCGTTCACTACTACCGAGACCATGACTTTGGCCCCAGCCTTGTTACGTTACGGGTCTATGTACGCGGCGTGCTTGTGTTCAACGCCGAGAACAAAGAGCTGCCCTACTCCGACTCCTGGTGGGTCGTCGGAGACCTCGATTGGCCCTCAGGCGTCATGCACCCAATCGACGCGAATCACCAAGGGCCGCCACCGCCATCCTGCGACTAGTTCGTCAAGTGACCGTGCCGGAGAGTGGGCGCCTTACTCGCCCCAGTAGTTGCAATACCCAGGAAGGTACGACGGCAGTTGCGCGTCAAATGGGCTGCTGGTGTCGCCAAACTGATGGGCGAGCAGGAACTCGATTCCCCAGTCTAAACCACCGTTCGGGATGGTATGACCGAGGTCGTGATTACACGCGATGATGAGGTGTCCGTCGCCTACCAGACCGTCCATGAAGTCCGTCATAGTGTCCTTGAAGTTCACGAGTCCACCGAAGACATCCGACTCGCCACCGTACATACCAAGAATCGGGATCTGGACATCAGGAGTCTCGTAAGCCTGGACCAAAGCGCCAGTGCCGCCGCTGAAGATCACAGCCGAAGCGAGGACGTCAGAACGGTGCATCACGAGCACGGTCGACCAGAGCGCGCCTGCGGAGAAACCGCTCGTGTAGATTCGGCTAGTATCCACTGGGAGGGACTCCGAGACGCAACGAATCACATCGTCGAAGTAAACGAGTTCGTTGGCCGGATTGTTGGTCGAGATGATTGGCCACTCGAACGCCATGTTCGCCGCCGCGCGTGGCACGACGATGACCACGCCGTAAGCGTCTGCGAAGGGCTGCATCCACTCATAGGTTTGGCCGGAACCGCCAGCGCCGTACCAGAAGAACACTACGGGTGCGTTCTCGACGTCTGGTGGCAAGTAGAGCTCGACTTGGCGATCCGCCCCGCTCGAGACGATATCGTTGGTTCCAGCACCGAGTACCGGACAGGTCTCGCCCGTGTAACTGCGGAGGTCTGGAGTCTGGACTTCTTCTATGTCTGGCTCAGCATCCGCCTCGGCGGTGTCGGTCGAGACATCAACGGCGGCGTCCGTCCCGACGTCATCCGTAGGAGCGTCAACACCGGTGTCGGTGTCGACCGTGGAGACGTCATCATTACCGCAAGCAGCGAGACTGATGGCGAACGCGAGAGAGAAAACGAATCGTTTCATGGTGGCCTTCTGGAACGTGTTTCACCGCTCCCTAGCTGGGCTTGCGCGCTCACACAACGCCGACGCCACTGATCTTCAGGCGCTGCTGGGACGGTCGGACGCCGCAACCAAGAGTCGAAACGCCGCTTCCTACCCCGATTTGGAGCGGACTCGCCGAGCGGCTTCCGAGAAGAGACGCAAGCAGGGGGTCTCGCACGCCGGTGCCAGCGCCGCGCCCCCGCGAGGGGCCGCGATGCCCTTAGACGCCCGCCAGACAACTTTTCTAGCGCAGTTGTGACAAATCCCGCCGACCAGCTCATCGAGGTCTTCCAGCGCGAAGCCCCGCGCAGCTCGAGTCGGACCCTTTTGTTGCGCGGCGAGGGCGGCAAACGACGCTGGCTCGAGGCGGCCAGCCTCGGCGCGATTCCACGCCATCAGCGCTCCGGGCGCGAGCACAGCCAACAAGTCTCCGAGCGCCGCGAGCTCTGTGCCACGAACAATCCAGCCATCGGGCGCGTCAGTTCCGCTTAGCCACGGCCGATACCCACCGGCAGTGTTGCGGCGCCACCACCGCCATGGCGCACGATCTGGAAGCTCACTGAGTTCCTCCGACGGCATCTCGTCGCCGACCCGTGAAACGACCCAATCGTCGTCCTGCGCATCGATCACCAGGTTACCGACAGTGACTGGCGACCGGCGCGCCTGCGCTACAAGGGAGCCCAGGGCGTCGCTGCAGGGCGTCAGCGCCATGCCGTTCGCGGCGCCGAGCGCTACCCTCGCTTCTTCAATTCGGGACCGCAACGCACCCATCAGTTGCCGAGATGCCCCAACCGGTTCGGTGAACCTCACGGTCTTGTCTCTCGTTGCAACCGCCTCACCAAACTCAGGCATCGAGTCGAGGCCCATCTCCCGCACCAGGTCGACGCGCACGTGCGGACCGTCGGAGACCATGAACGGGACCACAACGACGTCGCTCGACCATGTCTCAAAGATGGACGCGACCTCGGGTTCGTCATCGAGGAAGACGTTCACTACTTCAGCGAAGTGATTGGTCGCACGCAGCGCATCGCCTGCAGATATGGCAGAAAACCTCGAAGTCGTGCTGCGGCTTGAGCCGTGGCCAACGATCGCGATCGCTACGTCATCAGCGGGGCGATCCCCAAGCGCTTCCGTTGCCAACGCCTGAACCATCTCGTGCACGGAATCGTGAGCGCCGACCGCGTGCGTGTAGGCCACCTGCTTTCCCCCGACCTTCTCGGCTCGAAGCTCCGGCCAGTGTTTTAGGCCCAGGGCCGCAGGCAGCGCCTCCGTCACAAACCAGCCGTTCGCCATGAAGTAGGGAACGACGATGACGTGCTCTGCGTCTACCTCGTCAAGGGCGTCAGCGATCGAGGGCTGCTCCTTCCAGAACGCGACCCGCACGGAAGCAAACTGTGCCCGAAATCGTTCCGCGGCTCGATAGACAGGCTCTGCTGAGCGCCGGTCGATCGACGAGCCGTGGCCGATGAGAATAAGTCCTAGGTGTCTTGTGTCGCCAGTCACGAGCTCTGGTCTCGCTCACAATCGGCCAGAGAGCAACCGCCGACGGACATAGTTCGGCACGCGGGCCTCTTGTGTTCGAAGCGCAGATTATGAAGATGACGAATCCCTAGCCCACTCGGTTCCCCATGAATCACCGTTTTACCCTCCTCTGTAGCGCGACGCTGGTCCTCGCGGCCTGCTCGGACGAGCCCAATCCTGACCCGATAGATGCTGGAGCGGACTCCGTATCCGACGCCGACGGGGAGGGCCTTGTCGAGGACCTTGAAGAAGACGCCGCGGCTGACCCAGCCGATGATTCTGGAGGGGATTCCGATACGAATAGCGAGGAGGACACCGGGCCTGAGCCTCCGAACCCAGACTGCGATCCGCTTGTCGGCCTGGAGTGTGCGATGCCTTGGCCATCGAACCTTTATCTCGAAGAGGACGACACGCGCGCGACTGGGTTCACCCTCTCCTTCGGCGAGACATCTCTGCCGCGGAACTTCAGACGGGTCCACCTCCGGCCGGACGTTTATCGACGCATGGATGGGTTCGGATTCACCACGCCGATCATCGTGCACTATCCCCGAATTGACCTCGAGGGGATCGCGACCGATTTCAATGTGCTCCCATCTCTCGATGATGAAGCTCTCGTTCAACTCTTCAAGGTAAATGGCGAAGAACTAACTCGTATTCCATACTTCGCTGAACTCGACGCATGGGAGGAAGACCCCGAAATCCAGGCGCTCTGGGTCCGCCCCGCGGTGATTCTTGAAGAGGCAACACGCTACATAGTTGTCTTCAAACGTGGGCTACAGAACGACGACGGTGATCCGTTCGAGCGATCTCCAGCGTTCGAGTCGCTCGTCTCTGGAAGGGCCGAGAACGACGAACTCTTGCGCGAACGAGCCGAGCGCTTCGACGCCACGTTCGATCTGCTCGCAGAGAATGGCGTCTCGAGGGATGAGCTTCTCTTGGCCTGGGATTTCAGCACGGCCAGCTCCGACGCGATGCACTCAAGAATGCTCGAGATTCGGCGCGAGGGGTTCGAGGCGGCTGGCCCGGACGGCCCGCCAATGACCATCACAGAGTGGACGGACTTCACGGTAGAGGAACACCCGCACTGGGCATCCGTCATTCGCGGCTATTTGACCGTGCCGCACTTCATGCGTGAGGACATCGTAGAGGACCCGTCCGGCACCGTCGTCGGCTGGACGTTCAATGAGCAAACCGACGGCAACGGTCTCGTCGAGCAGAACGGCACCCGTGAAGCGGAGTTCTGGATCGGTGTTCCGCACTCGGCGAGCGATGGCACGCCGCACGGCCTGGCTCAGTACGGTCACGGATTCTTCGGTCTAGGTGACGGAACGACCGGCAGCTGGACGCCGAACGGCCAGTTGGGAAACGAGGCCAATCTGATCTGGTTCGGCTCCAATTGGACTGGCATGGCCGAAGAGGACTTCGGCCTCATTCAGTTCGCTGTGTTCGACCTGAACCACTTCAAATGGCTCCCCGACCGGATGCATCAAGGGCAGCTGGAGTTCCTCCTCTTCGCTCGTTCGATGCGAGAGCGATTCGCTCAGCTTCCAGAGGCCGTCGAGCGCGGCCTCGTGGTGGACCCAGAGCGCATCTACTTCGAGGGTATCTCACAGGGTGGAATCAACGGCGCGACCTATATGGCGCTGACAAATGACATCCGGCGCGGACACCTCGGGGTGCCCGGACAAAACTACGCGCTCCTTACCCATCGTTCACAAAACTTCGACCAGTTCTTTGTCGCCCTCGCCGGCGCCTACCCTGGCCGATCGCAGCAGGCAGTGCTGCTCGCGTGCGTTCAAACGCTCTGGGACCCGATGGATCCCGC
>JBLHWZ010000276.1:0-7469 GCA_047629415.1 Bradymonadia bacterium
ACCTATGTCGCCCGCAGAACTTCATCGACCTCTCTTGTTGATCCAGCTGGCGACCACTCTGCCGCTCTGTGGACTGATTTGGCTGATCCAGCTCGTTCATTACCCGCTCCTGGCCGAGGTAGGGACCGAGAGCTTTCCCGGCTATCACGCCAGTCACTCCGCCCGGATCAGCCTGATCGTTGTTCCGTTGATGCTTCTCGAACTGGCGAGCGCCGGCCTGCTGCTCACGATGCGGCCTCCAGGACTCCCAATCTGGCAGGCAGCCTCGGGTATGGCGCTCGTCACATTGGTCTGGGGATCGACGTTCTTTTTGCAGGTCCCAATGCACAGCCGGCTGGCTGGCGGGTTTGACCAGGCGGCATGGGCGTCGTTGGTCACTGGCAATTGGTTTCGAACGTTCGGCTGGACTCTCCGCGGCGGACTAGTGCTCTGGTGGACCCGATTTCTCTGAGTTGAACTCAGCGCGCCGAGCTTTGCTTGGCGCGCCTGCGCCGTAGCGGTAGTCTCCAGGTGACTCCCCGACTCAGGAATTCAGTGGCCAACTTCGGACTCATCGGCGCCGCCGGCTATATCGCCCCGCGTCATATGGAAGCTATTCGAGCGACCGGCAATCAGCTCGTGGCTGCGATCGACCCCCACGACTCTGTCGGCATCCTCGATAGCTACTTCCCCGACTGCTCGTTCTTTACGGAGATCGAGCGCTTCGACCGCCATGTCGAGCGACTGCGACGGCGCGGTGAGGAAGAACGTATCCACTACTTGAGCATTTGCTCGCCGAACTACCTTCACGACGCACACGTTCGATTAGCGCTTCGCACAAAGGCGCACGCCATTTGCGAGAAGCCGCTCGCTGCGAATCCATGGGGCCTCGACGGACTCCAGATGGTCGAAGAGGAGACCGGCTGCAAAGTCTACACCGTACTTCAGCTTCGCGTTCACCCTGCCCTAGTCGCGCTTCGTGAACGAATCCGGGCGGAGGGCCCCCGAAAGCGAGATGTCGTGCTCAGCTACGTCACCAAGCGCGGCAAGTGGTACCTCTATTCATGGAAGGGAGACATCGGGAAGTCTGGTGGCGTCACGCTCAACATCGGTGTTCATTTCTTCGATCTCCTGATGTGGCTATTTGGCCCAGCGGTCGACAGCGAGGTTCACCTGCTCAACGACCACAAAGCGGCTGGCGCGCTTGAACTCGAGAACGCCCGTGTCCGCTGGTTCTTATCCGTTGATGGCGAAGACCTTCCCAGCGAGTGCGCTGATGCCGGCCAGCGGGCGTTCCGCTCGATTACGATCGACGGCGAAGAACTCGAGTTCTCAAACGTATTCCGCGATCTCCACACCTCCGTTTACGACGATACCATGAATGGTCGCGGGTACGGAATTGAGGACGCGCGACCCGCGATCGAGCTAACGCACAACATCCGTTCGTCGGAGCTAATCACACCAAAGATCGGCACACACCCGTTCCTCACCCGCTAATCGTTCAATGCGTACCTCCGAGCTCGCTGCCCAGCCTCACGACGCGGTCCTCAATCAGGCGCGGCCACTCGAAGACTACAACCCATTCGATGGGGACGTGCCGCTCCAGGAAGCCGTCGAGCGTGAGGGTGCAGCCTGGGCTACCGAAGAGATTCGCGAATTCGCGACCCTGTGCGGCACGGCACATGCGTTGGAGCTCGGACGCCTCGCCAACGAGCACGAGCCGATCCTCAAGACCCACGACCGTTTCGGCAACCGGGTGGATGTGGTGGAGTTCCATCCCTCGTACCATGAGCTCATGAGCGTCGGGATTGCCGCTGGGGTCCATTCGTCACCTTGGAGCGCCCCGAAGCCGGGCGCGCACGTCGCTCGGGCTGCCATCTCCCACGTACGCCACCAAGTCGAGCAAGGGACCAGCTGCCCCCTGACGATGACCTTCGCGGTCGTCCCCTCGCTCCGGATGCAGCCGGAAATCGCGGCAGAGTGGGAGCCCAAGGTGCTCTCAACCGTGTACGATCCGCGGTTCCTGCCGGTGTCGCAGAAACGCGGGGCGCTCTTTGGGATGGCAATGACGGAGCGCCAGGGGGGCTCAGACGTCCGTGCGAATACTTCGCGGGCCACACCAATCGGCTCAGGCGGGCCAGGAGCCGAGTACCTGCTCGAGGGGCACAAGTGGTTCTGCTCGGCCCCAATGTGCGACGCATTCTTAGTCCTCGCCTACGCCGAGCAAGGTCTGAGCTGCTTCCTGGTGCCGCGGTTCCGTCCTGATGGCACACAGAACACCCTTCGCTTCCTGCGACTGAAGCCAAAACTCGGGAATCGGTCGAATGCATCGAGCGAGATCGAGTTCCGCGGTGCGTGGGCACGAATGGTCGGTGAGCCGGGACGCGGCATAGCGACCATCCTCGAGATGGTTCGCCATACTCGACTTGATTGCACCCTGGGGGGCGCCTCACTGATTCGGCGATGCGTGGCTGAAGCAACACACCACACGGCACATCGGTGGGCATTTAGTCGGCCGTTGATCCAACAGCCGCTGATGCGAAACGTGCTCGCCGATCTCGCACTGGAGTCAGAAGCCGCGACCGCGATTGCGTTCCGCCTTGCGTCGCTCTTCGACCAGGCCGACACCGACCCTGCGGCCGCAGCGCTCGCCCGGGGCCTTACTCCGATCGCGAAGTACTGGGTGACCAAGCGCGAGACTGTTGTCGCTCGTGAGGCTCTAGAGTGCCTGGGAGGCAACGGTTTCATTGAGGAGAGTCCGATGCCACGGCTCTTCCGCGAATCACCACTAAACTCGGTATGGGAAGGCGCTGGAAACGTGCAGTGCCTGGACTTCCTGCGAGCTGCGAAACGAGAGCCAGAGAGCATTCAAGCGGTCTTCGAGTTCCTCGGCAGAAGCCGGGGCTCCGACCCGGCCTATGATCGCGTACTCGCAGAGACGATCGCAGTCGCAGGTGATGCAGAACACATCGAGATGCGCGCTCGTAAGGTCGTCGAGGATCTCGCGCTGCTCATCCAAGGCGCACTGCTGATGGAGAACGCTCCGGAGGCGGTCTCCTCGGCGTTCATCCGTTCTCGTCTGGGTGGAGAGCACGGTTCTGCGCTCGGCACCCTGCCGGCAGACGTGGCGTTCGACTCGGTGATCGAGCGCGCAGTTCCGATCGCGTAGCAATCCCCCGCCAGCGAAGGCTGCTTAGCTCCTCCAGCCTTCCACGTAATCGGCCGGCTTCTCGTAGCCGACCACCTCCAGCACTTCGATCGCGGCCTCGTAGCGGCCGAATGGTGGCATGATGTAGGCGCCACGGACCTTGTCGCGAACGGCCGTGAGCATCTCTTGCGCGATGAGTACGCCTTCACGACGGGCGTTTGGCCCTTTGCCAACATCGGACATCCGATCTCGGATGTGACCGGGGATCTGCATGCCCGGTACTTCGTTGTGCAGGAACTCCGCATTCCGGGAACTAGCGAGCGGCATCAGACCGACGAGGACCGGAATCTCGAGGTGGGCGATGTCCTTCAGGAAGCGCTCCAACACATCGGGATCGTAAACCGGCTGGGTCATGATGAATTCGGCCCCGTGGGCGACCTTCTGCTCCAGCCGTCTCACTTCGCGATCGTAGTCCAGCGCAGCTGGCTCAGCACCGCAGGCAATGACGAACTTGGTCTGACCGCCGAGCTCGCGCCCGGCGAGGTTGATCCCCTTATTGAAGCCCGAGACCATGCGGATGGCGCCGATGCTGTCGAGGTCAAAGACCGCGGTTGCATCGGGATAGTCTCCCATCTTCGGTGGGTCGCCGGTGATGATGACCACGTTGTTTAGTCCGAGCGCATCGAACCCGAGGACGTCGCTCTGGAGGCCGAGTAAGTTTCGATCACGCATACAGACGTGCACGATCGCATCCATTCCAGCGGCTTCACGGACCTTGAGCGCCAAGCTCCAGTTGGACATCCGGACGGACGCCCGTGGGCCGTCCGCGATGTTGATCACATCGACCCCTGCCGCCTTGAGCATTCGCGCGCCGCGAATCGCCTTTTGGGGGTCGAGCCCCTGTGGTGCGTTCACCTCTACCGACACGACGAAGCCCTCATTTGAGGCAATCTTCGCGGCCAGCGGTGTGCGTTCGGCGAACGCGATCTGCTGCCTTACTGGCTGTATCTCCTGCGTCGTGTGGCTGTCGGTCGCCACGGGTTTTACGCTCGGCAGCGAAACCGCGCCCCCCGCCATCATCCTTCCCGCGCCGACCATGCTCTTGACGTGCGCGGGTGAGGTTCCGCAGCATCCGCCGACCGCTCGCACACCTAGCTTGAAGAAGCGGCGCGCGAACACTCCGAAGTACTCAGGGGTGGCCATGTAAATCATGCGACCATCGACCGGCTTGGGGTAGCCAGCGTTCGGAATCATCGCAACCGGCGCCCCGTGCCCGACGAACTTCTCCGCCAATTGGTAGAGCTCCATTGGCCCTTCGGCGCAGTTCGCACCGATGAGGTCCGCGCCCTTCCTTAGAACGTGTCGGGCCACGACACCGGGCCCCGCGCCATCTCCCGTGGCGGAGTTGCCGGTGAATGTCGCCAGCGCAGCCACCACCTTGTCGGTCAGAGGCCGCACTTGGTCGAGCGCGGCTTCCAGTTCACTGAGGTAGCTGAAGGTCTCTAGCACAATGCCGTCGACTCCTGCCGCGAGCAGGATTTCCGCTTGGTCTCGAAAGTCCTGGGCCAGCTCGAGCTTTCGGGCGGGTGCGAGGTTGGGCCACTTCGTTCCTGTCGGCCCAATGGCGCCGATCACGTATGCGTCCCCGGCTGCCGCGCGAGCGAGCCTCACGCCCACCTCGTTGATCTCCTGCATCTTCTCAGCGAGCCCGACCTTCTGAAGCTTCAGGCGATTTGCAGCGAAGGTGTTGGTCTCGATAACGTGCGCTCCAGCCTGCACGTATTCACGGTGAATCGCTTCAACGAGTGTCGGATCCGAGAGGTTGGCACCCTCGAACGGCTTGTTAATGAAGTGGCCGCGTTTGTAGAGTTCCGTGCCCATCGCCCCATCGAATACTAGGGGGCCGGCTGCGAGTCGCTCGCGAAGGTCTGGACGCATATTAGATGTACTTCTCGCGGCGGATTTTACGGGGTGAGAACTTGCGCTCTTTCAGTGCGTCGACTCCGTCATCGACCATATTGGGGTTGCCGCAGAGGAAGACAAGGTCTCGTTCTGGCTGGACATCTAGCGCGCTGATCAGCTGGGTCACGTAACCCGATCGTTCGTCGGGCGCCTTGGGCCTCTCGCGCGAGACGCAGAGATGGAAGTGCCAACCCTCAGCCTCTGCAAAGGAGCGGAACTCCTCGGCGAAGAGCGCCTCGTTCCGCCTTCGGACCCCGAGGCCGATGTGGACCTCTGCGTTACTCACAGAGAGCTGGTCGAGCATCGCACGATAGGGAGCGATTCCGGTTCCGGTCCCGAGGAAGACGAAGCGTTTAGGCTCATCTCCAGACCGAATGACGAAGCGCCCGAATGGTCCGGACGCCTCGACCTCTGCGCCGACCTCGAGCCCCCACAGGAGTTCGGTACAACGTCCGTCATCCACCGGCGCAACTACGATCGCGGGGCCTTCCCCGAGTTCCGCGCGCGACGCCAGCGAGTAGGACCGCTTGAGCGATTCGCCGGAATGCTCAAAGTGAATCATCAGAAATTGCCCCGGCACGAACGTATAGGGCTCGCCGTCTGTTGGCTCGAATTCGAACCGTCGGACTGTTGGGGTGATGTTGGAGATTGCGGTGACGCGAAGCGAGCGTGTTGCTGGCATCAGAGTTGAGGTCCTGGAGAGGGTTGCTTAGAGAGTCGGCGCTACCAACGCATCACAAGAAGGAGAACGATGGCAACCATTATTTTCGCTGAAGACGGAATCGAGATTGAGGTCCCCGATGGCACCAAGGTCCAGGACGCTGTCGACAAGAACGACGCGGGCATCCTCTTCGGCTGTAGAGAAGGCGCATGCGCCACCTGTATGATTCGTGTCAACGAAGGAGGAGAGTTTCTGAATGCCGTCACTGAGAACGAAGAAATGACGTTGATGCCGGACGAACTCGAGGAAGGATTCCGCCTCGCGTGTCAGTGCACGGTCACCGGCGGACGAGTCTCCATTCAACCGGCCGACGCGTAGACCGGTGGTACCCCGGTATACGTCGTGATTTCAAGGGTTTGGGTTCCGGCCCAACGTATGGCTCGCGCCGGCCTTCCAGGTGGTCGCTCGTTCGCTCTCGTCGCGAGCCTGACCGCGCTCTTTGCGTTCACCGCACTAGAGATTTTGCCAGTTGCGATGTCGCTGACGCTCTTTGTGCCGGCCGCGGTTCTGACTTGGACGCGGCGGGAGCGCGGCTTCTACGCCTACGGTACGGCGACGTCTTTCGTCTGGCTGGTCGGCCAAATGCTAGCGATCGGGGCAGCGCCGTCCTTTGTTACGTTCAGCGCGGTGATCTTTCTTTGCGCGTTGATCTCAGCGCTCTGGATCCCTTGTTTTGCGCCGATCGACTCGAAGCCGATTGATCCTCCGGCATCGACCGGTGCTCCTCTGGTTTTTTGGCTGCTCCCAACGGCGCTTCTCGTCGGCGGCCTGCTCTTGTTTCCGGCCCCCGCTGGATCGCTCGAAATGGAGGTCGGCGGGCCGATTTGGCCGTGGCTCATTGGCTGGACACTGGCTTGGACCTTCTGGCGCCAGCGCACGGTGCAGTCGCTCTCGTTCGTATTCGGCCTCGCGGTGGGGGCGTTTCTTGGGATTCGCTCAGGCCTGCCATTCAGTCCCGAATCGATCGCGTTGGGCGTGGCGTTTACCGTCAGTCTCCGCCTGACCCTTGACCGTTTTCTCAACTGGTCATGGCTCGTCGCTCTCGCTCCAGCTTGGCTGTGGATATGGGGAACCGGCGATGCTGCGTTCAGTGGGATTGTCGCGGGCGCGACCAGCCTTGGCGTCTTGGTTGAAGCCATCCTCCCTCGAGCCGCTCCTGGGTCTAGCGGGTCCCAATTCACGGAGGCTCGATCCGCCCTCCGCAAGCTCGAACCATACTCTCGCCACTACGGCAGCGCGAAACTGCGGCAAGATCCAGTCTATGCGACGCTGCTCGAGGACGACCTACTTCATGGCTCAATCCTCGACATCGGCTGCGGAATGTCACTGGTGGGCGCGCTGCACGAGTCCTCGGCAGGGTCGGAGTACGTCGGGCTAGACCTCGACCCCGACAAGCTCAGGCACGGCGCACAGCTTCTGGCGGCGCGTGGGGCGTCACACGCGTCTGTACACGCGGCTCGGTTCCCTGATTGGAGTTTATCTTCAGCGGCAGGCACAGACATCTACGATCGCGTCCTCTTGATCGACATGCTGCATTACTCCGCGTTGGACGCCCAACGCCGAATGCTCAGCGCTGCACGACAGAGACTAGCGGCCGGTGGATACGTGATCGTTCGTGATCCGATCGCAGGAGAAAACGCGGAACGTGCTGTCCAAGAT
>JBLHWZ010000277.1:0-7464 GCA_047629415.1 Bradymonadia bacterium
CAACACCGAATCCGATTCCGCACCTGCGGAACGTGCCCCTATTTCCGCCGCTCAACGCCTCTGGCAAATCCGTCACTCCGCGTCGCACGTTATGGCGACCGCGGTGAAGGAGATGTTCCCGGACGCGAAACTCGCGATTGGTCCGCCGATCGAGAACGGCTTCTATTACGACTTCGATCTGCCCCGAGCCCTCGTCCCAGAGGACCTCGAAGAGATCGAAAAGTTGATGAAGAAGCAGATCAAAGCGAACGACCGCTTTGAGACCTGGACCAAGCCCATCGACGAGGCCATCGCCTACTGGAAGGAGCTCGACGAGCCCTACAAGGTAGAGCTGGTCGAAGACCTGGCCGCCAAGGGCGAGACCGAGGTACGGTTCTTCAAGAATGGACCGTTCACCGACCTCTGTGCTGGCCCGCACGTCCCGAGGACCGGGAACTGCAAGGCGTTCAAGCTCTTGAACGTCGCTGGCGCCTACTGGCGTGGAGACTCCGACCGGCCGATGCTCCAGCGCATCTACGGCACCGCTTGGAAGAACAAGACCGACCTCAACGCCTACTTGGAGTTGCTCGAGGAGGCGAAGAAGCGCGACCACCGAAAGTTGGCTCGAGAGCTCGATCTCTTCAGCTTCCAGAAGGTCTCACCGGGTTCAGTCTTCTGGCATCCGCCCGGCTACATCATCTTCTCCGAGTTGAAGGAGATGAGCCGGAAGTTCCACGCGGACGAGGGCTACGTCGAGATCTCCAACCCGGTGATCTACAACAAGTCGATCTTCGAGACCTCGGGGCACTGGGAGCACTACCACGACCATATGTTCAAGCTGGAGTCGGAGGGTGACACCTTCTGCGTCAAGCCGATGAACTGTCCAGACACCATGCTCTTCTACAAGCGGCGCAAGCACTCGTATCGAGAGCTCCCGCTGCGCGTGTCAGAGTTCCAGATGCTGCACCGGAACGAGCTCTCCGGAACTCTGAACGGCTGCTTCCGCGTTCGCCAGTTCACCCAGGATGATTCGCACATATTCTGCACCGAAGAACAGGTTCAGAGCGAGATCAGCCACGTCCTGCGCATGATCGACTACGTCTACGGACTCTTCGATCTCAAGTACGAGGTGAAGCTCTCTACTCGACCCGAGAACTTCATGGGCGAGCCCGAGCTTTGGGACGTCGCAGAGGCTTCACTCCGGGCAGCGATCGAAGAGAACAAACTGCCGTACAAGGTCAACGAGGGCGACGGCGCGTTCTACGGACCGAAGATTGACTTCGATGTCGTCGATTGCCTCGGACGACGTTGGCAGTGCCCGACCATCCAGTTGGACTTCCAGCTGCCGCGGCGCTTCGAACTTCAGTACACCGACAGCGACAACACCGCGAAGACCCCGATCGTCATTCACCGAGCGATCTTCGGTTCGCTTGAGCGTTTCATCGGAATTCTGATCGAGCACGTTGCTGGCGCGTTCCCGACCTGGCTCGCTCCGGTGCAGTGCGTATTCCTGCCAATCAACGATGAAGTCGCGCCCTACTGCGAAGAGGCTGCTGCCACCCTGAAGGCGGCCGGCATTCGTGCGGAGGTCGACTCTCGGTCCGAGAAGCTCGGATACAAGATTCGCGAAGCAGAACTTCATAAACGGCCGTACATGATCGTCGTCGGCAACAAGGAAATCGAGAGCGGAGAGTTCTCCGTTCGTACCTACAGAGATGGCGACCGCGGCAAGATGTCGCTCGAAGCGTTGCGCGACGAGATCGTTGAGAAGATCACCAACCGCACCTTCGACGTTGATCTCAAGACCATTGAGTGGAGCGAGGAGGATGTTGAGGGCGACGACGTCAACTTCGGAATGGACGGCTACTAGGCCACGGTGACGAGGCCGTGAGTCGCCCCTACCGGGGCGCCTCACGTGCACTCATCCCAGACGGCCGAGAGGAGTCTGCGAGGAAGCGAGGGGATCGCGAGCGGTCGGCTAATAGCCGTTCAGCGACCAGTCGTACGCCGTGTACTCGACTGAGAATCCCTGCGTGCGGGCGGCCGCCAATTCGTCCGCGACCGGAGCGCTGGCGTGGGCATGAACCCAGTCCAGAACGCCATCTCCGTGACCTTGCGCTCCCGCGTGGGCTTCGAAGTCTCCGGCATACCACGAGTAGATCATGGAGAGCCGGATGACCCGAGCCTCCGTGTCGATCTCCATGTGCGGAGCCTCAGACGCGAACTCCTCAGCGGCCTCTGCCAGCTGGGTTTGCAGTTCGGCGCGCCGATACGCTTCGGCTCGTAGCCGCGGACAAGCACCCGACGCACAGTTGATGGCAGCGTGGAATCGAGCGTCAACGAAGCGAGCGCGCATCACCGAATTTTCCAACTTGTAGAGATTGAGCCGCTCTCCGTCGAGTTGGAAGCGTAGGCCGTAGAAGAAGCCGAATCCGTCTTTCGGGTTCAGCCGGCCGTGCACGTCATGAACGCTGGTAATCGGCCAGTGAGACACAACGCCCAGCAGCGTCAACACGTTGTAAGCGTTGATGTAGTACGCGAGCTTCGCGTCATCGGTTCCGAACTGATCGGGGGCCGACCGAGGACCCCATTCGGCCAACGCCGCGGCGACGGAACCCAATGCGTCCCGAGACTCCGCCAGCGACGTATAGTCGACAAGTCCATCGGCCCCGACCGAACCAGCCAGCACCTCATCGAGGGTGTCCCAAACTTGCTCACTGGCGACGGGCTCGCTCTCGCCGAGGACCGTCTCGAATCCCAGGAGTGCGCGAAGGACCACTAGTCCCACCCCGATGAAAACGATGCATGTGGCGACCGCCCATTTGAGGCGTTTGCGAGTCTCATCTTTCACTTCTCCTCAGCGGTTCGCCTGGCGAAATCTAAGATTCGCTCCAGACTCAACTTCAACAAGGGCACACTCAGACGGGTCAGTATTCCAGACGCGAAGGCCGAGCGAACTCCGACCTCGGTAGTCCACTCTACGTCGCACCAGTCTCCACGGTCGTCGATCGAGACGGTGCCGCCGTTGTGGTCCAACGGCAGTGTCCCCCCTTCGATTTGGTACGAGTAGCCTAGGTTGGGCGAATAGTCGGTGATGCGTTCCAACATGTGGATCCCTCCTCCTCCGATTGCACGTAGGGCGCCCACACCGTTACGGTTGAGGGTTCCTGGCTCGACTAGCTTGCAGCTAAGCCCTGGCATGCGGCCATAGCCTTCATGATCGGTGAGCGCCTCGAATGCCGCTTCTGCGGAACACTGAAATCGCGAACGAATGGTCAGTCGTCTCAAAACGTCACGATGGGGGAACCTTCAGGGGTGGGACGCGGCTGCCGTGCCACTCGTGGCAAGTAGATGCACGGACCTGCTGCGACGACTCGAATTTTGTGCGTCCTCGGGCATATAGACTCTGATTCACTGGGCGAAGAGCCAAACAGGCTCTGATTCACTGGGCGAAGAGTAGAGACACTCTGCTCGCTGTTGCACGTGAGGAACTAATTAGCCTCAGCGGCATCCGGAGGGAAGGGAAGTTGCACGGTCTCGACGCACTGCGGCAATCCCTTCCCTCCCAGCCGGCGCGCCGCTAAGGTGCGCCCACTGAAACACGTTCTAGTTTCCGGAGAAACGACATGGATTGCTACATTTACGACGCCGTTCGGACCCCACGTGGCCGCGGTAAGCAAGGGGGAGGCCTGAACTCGGTCGCGCCCATCGACTTGGCTGCAACGCCGCTCCAGGCCCTCTTGGCCCGCCAGGAGTTTGACGCCACAGAGTTGGAGGACGTCGTCCTCGGCTGCGTTGAACCGATCGGCGAGCAGGGCGGCAATATCGCCCGCGTCGCGGCACTCTACGCCGGTCTTCCAGAGAATGTGCCCGGCTTCCAGATCAACCGCTTCTGCTCCTCCGGGCTGGAGTCGGTAAACATCTGCGCAGCGAAGGTTATGGCCGGAATGGCGACCGCGGCCATCGGTGGCGGTGTGGAGAGCATGAGCCGAGTCCCAATGGGCTCCGCCTCGGGCCCTTGGGCGACGAACCCGGCCGTCGCGACCCAGCTGAAGTTCATTCCCCAAGGCATCAGCGCCGACCTCATCGCCACCAAGTTCGGCTACAGCCGACTGCAGTGCGACGAGCTCGCGGTTCGTTCGCAAGAGCTGTCGATCGCCGCTTGGGACGCCGGGAAGTTCAACAAGGCGGTGGTCCCAGTCGTCGACAAGAACGGCCTCACAGTCCTCGCCAAGGACGAGTTCATGCGCCCCGGGACGACGACGGACACGCTCGCCAAGCTTCGCCCAGCGTTCAAGAAGATGGGAGAGAACTACGGCTTCAACGCCGTCGCGAAGCAGCGATATCCTGAGTACGAGTCAATCACTCACGTGCACCACGCTGGCAACTCGTCTGGCATTGTCGACGGCGCAGCCGCCGTGCTCGTCGGAACGGAAGACTTCGGTGCCAGGAACGGATTGCCGGCGCGAGCGCGAATCCGCTCCTTCGCATCGGTCGGCTCCGAGCCGACGATCATGCTGACGGGACCTTCTGTCGCCGCTGAGATCGCACTTAAGAAGGCGGGACTCGCCGCTAGTGACATCGACCTTTGGGAGATCAACGAGGCGTTCAGCGCCGTGGTCCTCCGCTTCATCGACGCCCTGGAACTCGACCTCAACAAGGTCAACGTCAACGGCGGCGCCATCGCGATGGGGCACCCGCTCGGCGCGACCGGTGCGATGATCCTCGGCACGCTACTCGACGAGATGGAGGCGCAAGACCTCAAGCTCGGCTGCGTGGCTCTCTGCGTCGGCGCCGGAATGGGCACCGCCACCATCATCGAACGACTCTAGGAGGCTGAATATGACTGATATCATCAAAATTGACGTCGATTCCGACGGAATCGCACTACTCACGATCGACACTCCTGGACGTTCCGCGAACGTGTTCAACCGAGAGTCGATGGCAGCGATCGACGCCGCCATCGAGCGGGTCACGACAGACGACGCCATTAAGGGCGCCGTCGTCACCTCGGGTAAGAAGACGTTCATCGCTGGAGCGGATCTCGAAGCCGTCCGCGAGCTCGCTTTCGGCCCCAAGGACCCAGCTGTTCTTGCGGAGTCCACGGCATCACTCGGCAAGCTTCTTCGTAAGATGGAGACCTGCGGCAAGCCGTTTGTTGCTGCGATCAACGGCGCGGCGATGGGCGGCGGACTCGAGCTCGCCCTCGCCTGTCACTACCGAGTCGTCGCCGACACTCCGGCCGCGAAGGTCGCACTACCCGAGGCGCAGCTCGGACTGCTCCCCGCGGCGGGCGGAACCCAGCGCCTCCCACGCATGATCGGTGTCCAAGCGTCACTTGGAGTCATGATGGAGGGCAAGCCGTTCAGCCCAGCGAAGGCCCTCAAGGCCGGCATCGTCGACCAAGTCGTTCCGGCGGACAAATTGATCGAGGCTTCTCGTGCCTGGATCCTCGGCGGAGGAGAGGGAGTTCAGCCCTGGGACAAGAAGGGATTCGCTGTTCCTGGCGGTGACTCGAAGGTGAAGTCGTCGCTCAACACATTCATGGCGGCGACGGCCATGTTCAACGACAAGACCTACGGAAACTACCCAGCAGGCCTCGCGATTCTTTCGTGTGTTTACGAGGGCTTGCAGACCAACTTTGACACTGGTTGTATCATCGAGAACCGCCACTTTGTAGCGCTTCTCTGCGACCCGGTGAGCGGCAATATGGTGCGGACGCTCTTCCTCAGCCTAGAGGACGCGAACAAGCTCGCGAGACGTCCGAAGGGCATCGAGAAGACCGCCGTGAAGAAGCTCGGCGTGCTCGGCGCTGGCCTCATGGGAGCCGGCGTCGCGTTCGTCTCAGCGAAGGCTGGGATGGACGTTGTTCTCCTCGATCGCGACCAAGCGGCCGCCGAGAAAGGCAAAGCCTACACCGCCAAGCGCATGGACAAGGCGATCTCGCGTAACCGTGCCACCGACGCCGACAAGGAAGCGCTGCTCGCGAAGATCACTCCGACGACGGATTACGCGGACTTTGCGGACTGCGACTTGATCATCGAGGCCGTGTTCGAGGACCGGGACATCAAGGCCGCCGTCACTAAGAAAACGGAAGCGGTCGTGTCCGCAAACTGCGTCTTCGGCTCAAACACCTCGACCCTGCCCATCACGGGCTTGGCGGAGGCGTCCAACCGTCCGAACAACTTCATCGGCGTGCACTTCTTCTCGCCCGTCGAGAGGATGCCCCTAGTTGAGGTGATTCGCGGCAAGGAGACATCAGACGAGTGCCTCGCCAAGACCCTCGATTACGTGCAGCAGATCGGTAAGACGCCGATCGTCGTGAACGACGCGCGCGGGTTCTACACGAGTCGAGTGTTCGGCACCTATGTTACCGAAGGCATCGCGATGATCACCGAGGGCATCGAGCCAGCGCTGATCGAGAATGCCGGCAAGATGTGCGGCATGCCAATGCCGCCTCTCGGACTCGCAGATGAGGTCGGTCTCGGCCTCATGCACCAAGTCGGAATCGCGACCAAGAAAGACCTCGGCGACGACTACAAGGCCAACCCGTCAACTCCAGTCCTGGCGTTCCTTGTCGAAGACAACGAGCGGGTCGGACGAAAAGTCGGCAAGGGGTTCTACGACTACGCCGAGGATGGCTCTCGTTCGCTGTGGAGCGGCTTGAGCGAGAAGTATCCGGTTGCCGCTAAGCAACCCTCCGCTGACGACTTGAACCGCCGCTTCCTCTACGTGCAAGCCCTGGAGACGGCGCGCTGCATGGAGCAAGGCGTCCTCTTGGCGCCCGAGGACGCCGACGTCGGAGCGGTCATGGGTTGGGGCTTCGCCCCCTTCACAGGTGGCCCGCTCTCCCTCATTGATACCGTCGGCGCAGCGACATTCGTTGAGCAGTGCGACGACCTCGCCGCACGCTTTGGCGAGCGGTTCGAAGTTCCACAGATCCTGCGCACGATGGCTGCGGACGGCGGAACCTTCTACACTTCGAAGGTCTAGCCTCCAATCGATTCCATGCGCAGCCTCGCCGCCGTCACCCTGCTACTGCTAACCTGCTGCGCTGGGGACGCGGATGAGGCTGCTCCGGACATCGAACAAGGGGACTCCGGAGCGCGAGACGCTGCTCCTGACATCGACGGAAGCGATGCGTCCGGCGGCGACTCCGACGTTGCGTTAGACCCGTCGAGCGACCCGTCGAGCGACCCGTCGAGCGACCCGTCGAGCGACCCGTCGAGCGACCCGTCGAGCGACCCCTCGAGCGACAGCGACGCGGTGGCCGACGATGCCGACGCGAGCTCGCACGACTGGTGCCACAATGGCGAGTGTGGGCCGCCTCCCGTCACGTTCGACCCGGTCGCAGACCCCTTCGGACATGTCATCGTTCACGACGAGCGCGAGGACATCCTTGGGCTCGGCTCCGGCGCTGGGTTCATCGACTTCGACGGCGACGGGGACACCGATGTGTTCCTTGGAAGCAGCTTCGGAGGGACT
>JBLHWZ010000278.1:0-7460 GCA_047629415.1 Bradymonadia bacterium
CCCGGCGGTCCATCCCCCCCTCCAATTGTGCACCATACCAACGAAGAGCACGTACAAAACGAGCATCCCGCCGGTCACAAATGCAGGCTCCCGAAGGCGCTTGAACTGCAACGCGAATACGAGCCCGACCACGGGGACCATCGTCCACGGCGCGAACCAGAAGAGACCGTTGGACGGAGAAAAGAGGCTGCCGTGCAGGGCCACTGGGCTGATGTGATCCATGCCGAAGAACCCATCGACGTGGTGCAAGGCCTGGTCGGGATCCTCCAGGTGCGAGTGAGGAAACTCGAACGGAGAGCCGAAGCAGTCCAAATGAACCCAGAGGATTAGCGCGACGGGAACCGCCGCTCCGAGGGCACTCCAAAGCATGAAACGGGCGCGGTGCGGGGCCCGATAGATCGCGTAGAGACCAATGAAGGCTCCCCCAACTCCTCCAGGATACTCCAAGGCAGGTGCCAGACCGACGCAGAGGCCGATCAGCAATGCCGGGAGAAAGGCCTTTGGGGCCTCCCGCTGCCTGTAGATCAACATATAGGCAGAGAATAGCGCTCCGGCGGTCAAGGCATGACTGAGGAACATTCCGCCGTACGTGAGCATGGTGCTTCCGAGTGCGACCGCGACAACGCTCAACATGCGGATGGCTGGATCAGTCATCACTCGGTCAGAGAACCGCGCGAAGGCGAACAAGAAGAGCAGCAGAATTGGAATTGTGCTGGTCAGGCGACAGACGAGCGTCACCTCCTGTTGGGTCGCCTCGCGCCCTAGCGCATAATTGATGCGAGAGTGAGCCCAGTAGCCAGGAACGGCGAGGAACGAAGCTGCGGGCGCCTTGGCCGAGTACAGATGTCCGTTGAACGCGGCCTTGTCGTTAACGTAGCCCCAGTCGTCGATTACGTCGTCGATGGCGAAGGTCCCGAACTCGACCATCGCACGGGTCGTGTAGACCCGCACGTTCTCATTCGGGTTGTTCAGACGCCCGAAGTAGGGGGCCTGGAACAGGTAGATGAACGCGATCGCAGCGAGGACGACAATCCAAGCGGTCCGGTTTGGTCGAAACGGGCCGGCGTCGCTCATGGCTGGTCGGACTCCACAGTTTGCAGATCCCAGCAGAAGTGCCTGCCCCCAGCTCGGGACGCGGAGATTGATATCTCTAGCGTTCCGTCGTGATCGTCGGGGAACTTGAAGCGGACGGGCCGACGCCCGCGCTGGTCGTGCGCCCGAAATCGTCCGATCTCACTCCCTGCCGAGAGCCGCATACGAACCGGACCGCCGCCGGGAAGCGCGACCGCGTAATCCGTGAGTCCGTACCACCCGGTGACATGGGTTCCGGAGAGCCCCTCGTACGAGAGCACGACCTCTCCGTCATCGACGGGGTGCATCCAGACACAGCGATGGGGCTGACTGTCGAAAGTCTGAACGGTGGGACCCACCCAGGTCCAATCGGCTTGGGCGCAATCGAAGCGGTCGCCGAGCCAAGGACACGGAATTGGCTCGCCGCGTTGGGGAACGACGGCGACCAACCCTTCGGGCAAGAGATCTCCGAGATCGGCAGTCACCCTGGGGTGATCTCGGAGCTGATAAACTTCAACAGTGAATCCGCGGATGTCCTCTATCATCAAGAGGTCTGCCCGGATCGCAAGCAGCCTTCTTAGAGGCGGCGAGTTAGTGGTCTGGGGGCGTACGAGAACGACGCGTTCGAACCGATCGAGGTCCGGTGGAAGGTCGTTGAGCGCGACCGCCGCAAGATCTTCGTCGAACCAATGCAGTTCGATGAACCGGTTCTCGGGGGTGAGGATGACCAGGTCACCAGGCAGTGCCACCGCCTCGACATGCGTGGCGACCTCCGCGACCGGTGGGCGCCCGACCCACTTGGACGCGGTCGCGGCTAGAAGCAGCACGGAGGCGACCACGGGCACAGCGATCGCTGTGAAGATCTTTGTGTTTGAGGTCGGGTTCACACGAATGTCGAAACATAGGGCGGTCGCGCGTTCAACACCACCGCGAAGCGGAAGTCGAGGCGGAGGTGGTGTTGTCCACGCCCCTCACTATGTGGTAGCTGCCGCTCGCCTCTTGCAACCCATGCAAAATGTACCGACACCTTCGACAGTCCGACCCTGAAATCGCCAACCTGGTTGGTGCTGAGATACAGCGCCAGGTGGACACCATTCGCCTCATCGCGAGCGAGAACTACGCGTCAGCCGCCGTGCAAGAGGCAGTGGGATCTCCATTGGCCAACAAGTACAGCGAGGGCTACGCCGGTAAGCGCTACTACGAGGGGCAAGCTGTAATTGACCAGGTCGAGACCCTCGCGATCGACCGCGTTAAGGCGCTCTTTGGAGCCGAGCACGTCAACGTGCAGCCCTACTCTGGCTCTCCGGCGAACCAAGCGGTCTATTTCGCGCTGCTCGATCCCGGCGACACGGTAATGGGCCTCGGCCTCCCGCATGGCGGCCACCTTACCCACGGATGGAAGGTCAACTTTAGCGGCCGCCAGTACAACGCCGTGCAGTACGCCGTCGACCGCGAGACGGAACTCATCGACTACGATGCCGTTCGAGCGCTCGCTCACGAGCACAAGCCGAAGATGATCATCGCCGGTATCACCGCGTACCCGCGGTTTATAGACTGGGAGTTCTTCCGAACAGTGGCTGACGAAGTCGGTGCTTACTTCATGGCCGACATCGCTCACATCTCAGGGCTCGTCGCCGCTGGCGTCCACCCATCGCCGGTTCCTTTCGCGGACGTCGTCACCTCGACGACTCACAAGACGCTTCGCGGTCCGCGCGGAGGAATGATCATGTGCAAGTCGGCCCTCGCGAAGAAGATCGATCGTGCCGTGTTCCCCGGCCTACAGGGTGGACCGCACAACAACACAACTGCTGGTATTGCGGTGGCTGCTGCTGAAGCTGCCACTGACTCGTTCCGCGAGTACGCTCAGCGTGTCGTCGACGACGCTAAGGCACTGGGCGAAGCGCTCAGCAGCCGAGGCTATCGTCTTATTACCGGCGGCACAGACAATCACATGCTGATCGTCGACGTCACGAATAAGGGCGTCTCCGGAAAGAAGGCGAGCAAGGCTCTTGATCGGGCCGGAATCGTTTGTAATTTCAATAGCATTCCGTTCGACCCACGAAAGCCGTTCGATCCGAGCGGCATCCGAATCGGCGCTGCCGCCGTCGCAACGCGGGGCATGGGTCCCGACACGATGGAGACGCTCGCCGGGTGGATGGATGAGGTCATCACCGCCCACGAAGACGATGCCGTCATCGATCGAGTCCGGAACGAAGTCCGCGAGTTCGTCACTGATTACCCCGCGCCGGGCTTGGAGACTGAATGATGCCTCCTCTGACGCCGGGAGTGGGCCGCGAGTTACTCGCGCCTGACTCCCCACCGTCGGTCGTTGATGCGCTCGCAGTGACGCCCCGTCATCACTTCGTGCCGGACCTTCGGCGGATGGTCTCATACTTGGATCGCGATCTGCCGATCGGAAAAGGGCGTCGCTGCCCTCGACCGTCGACAGTGGCGCGCCTCTTGAGCGTGCCTGAATCTAGGAGCGCCCGATGGATGGTCGTCGGCGCTGGAACTGGTTATGTGGCTGCGTGTGCGGCTTCGCTGGCATCCACGGTTGTCGCTGTTGAGGCGGACCCAACTCTCGCTGGTGAGTGTGCGTTTGCGCTAGGACATGGGCCTCACCCGGAGCGCGTCGTGCTCCGTCAAGCTCTCCCGCATCCTGCGGCTGAAGAGCTGTTCGATGCGATAATCGTTTGTGGCAGCCTCGAACGATCTCCCCGAGAACTGCTGAAGATGCTGACCCCCGATGGAGTCCTTGTCTTTCCTTTGCGAGCCCGTGGCGAGGTGAAGCTCTTCGCCTACCAGAACGTTCCGCGCGGTCATTTGCGAAGAGACTTGGGTGAGATCAGCATCGAAGCACTACCTGAGGAAAATCTAGAATGCTGAACTTGCTCATCAGCCTTGGGGCTGGCTTTGCCGTCGGTGCGCTTTTCGCGCTGCTGTTCTCCGGTTGGGGCTACGGCGTCATTCCGGGCCTCATCGTGGCGGTCATCGTCTTCGTCGTCCTCGGACGGCGAGTCCTGAAAGACGTCCAAGAGAGAATGGCTCGCGTTCAACGGATTCTGACGCCGAAGAATCCAAACAAGGCGACCAAGCCGCGGATCGACGACGCGGTGGCGGTGCTGCAAGAGGGGATCGACAAATGGGCCCCATGGCAGTTCTTCGTCGAAGGGCAGGTCTGCGGTCAGATCGGGATGCTCTACTACCTCGACAAGCGATTCGATCTTGCTCAGGAGCCCCTTGAAAAGAGCTCGCCGAGAAATTGGATCTCCAAGGCAATGCTTGGAGCGATCTATTACCGGCGCAAGCGGCCCGAGGATATGAAGGCTGCCTTCGAGGACGCGGTCAAGTACTCGCCGAAGGAGTCCCTTCTCTGGAACGCCTACGCGTGGTGCCTCTACAAGCGACAAGATCGTGATGGAGCCATCTCGGTCCTAAATCGGGCCGTCGAGAAGCTCGGGAACGAGGAGCGGACCGGTCGAAACCTGACCGCCGTGCAGAACAGCAAGGGAATGAAGATGAAGGGCTGGAACGAGATGTGGTACCAGTTCCACCTTGAGAAGCCCCCTCAGATGCAACAGCAACAGTTTGGGAAACGGTGATAGAGCAGAATGGCTAAAGTCAAACGCAAGAAGAGACGCGCTCAAGCGCCAGAAATCGTCCACGAAGTCGTTGCGGCACCCGCTCCTGCGGAAGCTGCCCCGGACGAGGCCGCGCCTCGAAAGAGCGGCCAGTTCCAGGATGTAGTTGCGGTGGTGAAGCCCGAGATGCTCGCCTACTTCTTCTGGCGAGAGTGGTGGAAGGCTCGCGAACGCGGCGACTTCGACTTCGTCTTCGAGCTCAGCGCTGAAAGCAGCTCGCTGCGGGAGTCGTTCGGGCCCCGTGAGGAGTTCGGCGAAACATGTAGGCGCAGGCTGCGTCCGGTGCTCGGGCTGACCGAGGGCGAGCTTCGACTGATTCGCCTTCACGGGGAATCGGAAGCCTACCTGATCAACGCAATCGGGCTCAAAGAACGGGAGCGCCGCTCCTACACCGCGGAGCGCTGGTTCATGCTGCGAGGCGAATCCGGCTGGCGGGTCCATCAGATCGACGCGATCTCGGTTGGTAAGGACAAGGAACCAAGCGAGCTGTCGCTGGCGGACTTTCCCACCGTGGCGTTCCCCGATGGCGTAAAAGCCGAAGGTTAGGTCCGTCGGGCCGGTGGCGGAACAGCCGGTGGCGGAATAGCCGCAGGCTAGGGCGGCCGATCCAGTGGCCTAAGAGAGCAGGTTAAGCCTGTGGATCCGAAGGCCGGCGAGGCGGAGGCTAGGGCGCTAGGGCCTCTCTAGCGGCTCGCCTGCAATGACGGTGAGCCCGAAGGGTGCCAGTCGTCCAGCACGATTACCTGGGTCCGCTCGCCGAGTAGGCTACCGAACCCGGCGAAGAGCTCGCCGGCGAGGTATTGCGTGTGCTCAGGGTCGTCACGACGCGTCTGTCTGAGCGGCGTGTTGACGGTCGCGCGTCCACGGGACTCGTCACTCGGATTCTCGAGATTGAGGTAGAGCCGGCCGACCTCGCCATCGACGAAGCTCAGCACGGTTACGGTGTTTTCTTCAGTGACCGACTCGACGATACCGACGTGCGTGTACCAATCGTTGGGACGGCGGTCCGAGTTCGAGTCGAACGTGTTGTGGAAGAACGCGAGGTCGCCCACCGCCGGTCGCGGGTCGTGGTAGATGGTGCCGTTCTCGCTGACGAATCGGTAGACATCGACAACGTTGTCCGTCTCCCTGCTTCCGATTGGCGTCTCGTTGAGCGAGTAGACGTCGCGTACATACGCCGCGGCGTGCTCGGGTGAGTAGTCCTGAGCGGCAGCGTCTGGGATTGCAGTAGCAGCAGCAGTCGAGTTTGCTCCGCGATCCCGCGGCTCTCGCGGCTCTCGCGGCTCTCTTTCCGTCCGTGGTTCGGCCACCGGCAGCGGACGGTGGTACGCGCCGTACCAAGTCTGATTCAGGGCGACTTGGTCAAACGTGGGCCGCGCTTGGCCCGACAGGGAGCAGGCGCCCAACGGCAAGGCCAGGATTGCGATCCCTGCCGCGCGAAATGATGTGGGGATCTTTGAGAGGCTCATGACACCGGTAGAGAGAGACTGGGACACCATACTAACGCATGGATCTTCTCACAAATTCATGGCGTGCCATCGCGATTGATCGACCAGTGGAGCAAAGGTATAGGGCCGCATCTTGTAAGCCCAGGAAGCAGTATGAAGACCGCCGACGTTCAGGAAAGCCTCACCTTCGATGATGTTCTCCTTGTGCCGCAGTACAGTGATTTCCTGCCGGGTGAAGCCGACACGTCCACTCGACTCACTCGGAACATCGCTCTGAACATCCCGCTCGCGAGCGCGGCGATGGATACCGTGACTGAAGCCGAAGCCGCCATCTGTATGGCGCGCAACGGTGGCGTAGGAGTCATTCACAAGAACATGTCTCCCCAGCAACAGGCTGCGGAGGTGCGCAAAGTGAAGAAGAGCGAGTCCGGCATGGTGGTGGACCCGATCACCGTCTCGCCAAGTGATACGCTGGCGCGAGTCGTTGAGCTGATGACCGGGCACAGGATCAGCGGCGTCCCGGTTGTTGAAGGCCGTCGGCCTGTCGGAATCCTGACCAATCGGGACCTTCGCTTTCAGACCGATCTCACACGTTCGGTCGCCGACGTGATGACTCGCGAGCTGATCACCGCTCCGGTCGGGGTCTCGATGGACGAGGCGAAGGCCATTCTTGCGACGCACCGCATCGAGAAGCTGCTTGTCGTCGATGCGACTGGAAACCTCGAGGGCTTGATCACATTCAGGGATATTGAGAAGCGCCTCAACTTCCCGAACGCGACGATGGACAGCTACAAGCGGCTTATCGTCGCCGCCGCGGTTGGTGTGGGCGCCGACCGGGCAGAACGCGTCGAAGCGCTTGTCGCAGCCGGCGTCGACGTGATTTGCGTGGATACTGCTCACGGTCACTCAAAAGGTGTGCTGGAAGCGGTCAAGTGGATCAAGTCTACGTACTCGAGCGTCGAGGTCGTCGCCGGAAACGTTGCGACAGCCGAGGGGACTGAAGCCTTGATTCGCGCCGGTGCTGACGCGGTCAAAGTTGGCATTGGCCCCGGCTCCATCTGCACTACTCGAATCGTCGCTGGCGTTGGGGTCCCTCAGATCACGGCGATTCGGCGATGCTCCGCGGCCGCGGCCGCGCTTGGTGTCCCAGTGATCGCCGATGGTGGCATCAAGTATAGCGGGGACATCGTGAAGGCGATCGCCGCTGGTGCTAGCTGTGCGATGATCGGCAGCCTCTTCGCGGGCACCGCCGAGTCGCCCGGAGACGTCGTTCTGTATCAGGGCCGCTCCTACAAGACTT
>JBLHWZ010000279.1:0-7432 GCA_047629415.1 Bradymonadia bacterium
GAGGAGGAAATGGGGTTCAAGCGATCGCGAGAGTGTTCGTGTTGTCGGACAGTCGTGATGGAGCGGGACACCTGGAAACGCCAATGAACCCGGGTTGTTCGCGGAGCCTAACCGCTGGCTATTTGGCCGTTCGTCCCTACGGTTGTCGGCGGTCAGCGACCTGGACGCCGCATGTTCTTTGGGGTGCCTAGCGATGGCCGCCCCTCACTCCGAGAACGCATGAACTCTAAGGTTCGAACGCTTGTCCTCCTCGTCGCATGCTCGCTACTTCTGGCATTCACAGCCACCCGAATGACGGCCTGTGTGCCCGCGGGCCACGTCGGTGTTGTCATGGCGTTCGGCGAGGTGAAGGAGGTCACGCTGACGGAGGGCCTGAGGTTCAAGGCGCCACATCTGACCGTGATGCCCGTCTCAGTGCAGGCGCGTAGCTATAGCGTTGGCTTCTCGGCAAACGACGCCAACGCAGCGGTCAGCTCGGACATGCAGACCGTCGGCTTCCAGGTGAACATCGGCTGGTACGTCAACCCTGAGCAAGCCTGGGAGTTGGTCCGCTATGTCAGCCAGAACGAGGACTCTTGGGTGCCCAACGTAATCGATCCCGCGATGCGCCAAGGGGTGAAAGCCGTCTTCAGTCGGTACACGCTCCGCCAAATAATCCAGGAGCGAGAGCAGGTGCGCATCGAAATCGGAGACGAGATCCAGGGCCTGATCGTAGAGCGTCTCGACGAACGCAATGAAGGGCTCGGCTCGGCCGTGCAGATCTCGCAAGTCACGCTCGATAACATCGACTACTCGGACGACTTCGAAGCCGTGATCGAGGCCACACAGCGCGAAGAGCAGCGCGCGCGCCTCGCGGAGAACGAGCTTCGACGAATCGAGATCGAGTCGCAGCAGCAGGTGGTTCAGGCACAGGCCGCTCGCCAGGCAGCAGTAGAGCGTGCGCGTGGTGAGGCCGAAGCGATGCTGATTCGGAACGAGGCCCAGGTCCTCTCGTTCGTCGCACTGAACCAGGCGGGCTTTGACGTCAACAGCTACAAGTTCCTCGAGGAATGGGACGGCGTCTTACCGACGGTAATGTCCGGCGGCGCAGGTCTTGAGATGATGTTCCAGCGCTCGGCCGACGGATCCGTGAACACCGAGGACATCGGCCTGATCCTTCAGAGTCTGCAAGCGGCGCATCAGCGTATCTCGGGCGAGTCGGGCACCACTCCCCCGGCAGTGACTCGGCCCGATGGTGGCGAAGTCGACGACGTCGGCAACGAGTAGGGTAGGGACCTTCGGGTCCCGCAGGGTTGGCTCCTTTGGGTTGCGGCAAGTAGCATCGTGCAATGCTGCCCTCTCTCGACAACCTGCGCTGCTTCCTTGCCGCGGCCGAGCATCTGAACTTTCGGCGCGCCGCGCGGCAAGTAGCGCTGACGCCGGCGGCCTTCGGGCAGCGCATTCGCCAACTCGAAGAACAGCTGGACGTTCAGCTCTTTGAGCGCACGACGAGGAGCGTTCGAGTGACCGCGGCAGGTGAGGCGTTGGTCCCGGCTGCACGCGAGGCGATTCGGGCTGCTGAGCGTTGCGCTTCGGCTGTCTTCGACCTCGAAGAGCGCCCGCTGCGACTTACACTCGGGACCCGCTTCGAGCTTGGAATGAGTTGGATCGTTCCGATGGTATCCGAGCTTGAGAACCTGCGGCCGCTCTGGACGATCGAGCTTTATTTCGGCTCCGGAGCCGATCTGCTTGAGCAGCTCCGGTCGGGGGTCATCGACGCGGTGGTCACCAGCGCGCCCGTCGCCCGCAGCGAGTGGCACCAGGAGGTGCTGCACCCCGAAACATACCTCTTCTGCGCCGCAGCGAGCTATCTGGACGAGCATCCATTCGACGCGGCGGACGACGCAGAGAAACACTCGCTGCTCGACATCAACCACACCCAACCCCTCTCGCGTTACCTGCTCTCCGTTGGACCACCGATGAGCTTTCGGCGCGTCCGCGCTTGTGGCACGGCGGGCGCCGTCTGTTCTCTGGTCCGCGCCGGCCTCGGTGTCGCGGTAGTGCCCGAATATATGGTGCGCTCAGACCTTGAGTCCGGCGAGCTAGTTCGGCTGCTTCCGCACGTCGATTTGCTCCACGATTCGTTCCGAATGCTGTGGCGCGAGGGCTCCGCGGACAAGGAAGCGTTGAGCCAGCTAGCGGAATTTTTCCGCGGTCGCCCTCTAGATTAGCTCGACGAGGCGCGCGCATACCGCTATCGACGCGCGCATGAACGCGCTGAATATCGAGTCGATCGAACGGAAACTTCTTCGCCATGTTCAACGGGCGAGCAAACAGTTCGGGCTCATTGAGCCCGGCGACCGAATCATGGTCTGCCTCTCCGGCGGAAAGGATTCGTGGGTGATGCTGCACGTGCTGCGGCTGCTGATGACGAGGCTCCCCTTCAAGATCGAGCTGATCGCGATGAATCTCGACCAGGGCCACCCCGGATTCCCGGGCCATCTGATCGAGGACTACCTGACGGAGCACGAGTACGACTTTAAGCTCTATGCCCAGGACACGTTTTCGATCGTGAAGGAGAAGGTGCCCGAGGGCAAAACGACGTGTTCGCTCTGCTCTCGACTGCGTCGCGGCATCCTCTACAACGCGGCGGTCGAGCTCGGCTGCAACAAGATCGCGCTGGGCCATCACCGAGACGACATTTTGCAGACAGCGATGCTGAATCTCTTCTACGGAGGAAAGCTCGCCGCGATGCCGCCGAAAATGTGGTCCAGCGACGGCCGCAACATTGTCATCCGGCCGCTCGCTCTTTGCGCCGAGGAGGACATCGAGGCTTACTCCAACGCGCTCGGATTCCCGATCATCCCTTGCGACCTATGCGGCACGCAGGAAGATATGAAGCGACAGGAGATGAAGGTGCTGCTCAACAAGCTCGCGGCGGACAACGACCGCGTGAAGGGCAGCATGATGGCCGCCCTCGGCAACGTTCAGGCTTCCCACCTCCTCGACCTTGAGCTGCGCGAAAAGCTCAACCTGAAGACGACCTAGATGTTTGAGTCTGCGCTACTGGGTCTAATCCAGGCACTGACCGAGTTTCTCCCCGTGAGCTCGTCCGGGCACCTCCGACTAGGCCACGCCTGGCTCGGATTCGATGTTCCCGACGACTTGCTCTTCGATATCGTGCTGCACCTCGGCACGCTCGTCGCGGTGCTGATCGTCTACCGCAAGCGCGTGGGCAAGCTGATCGCCGATATCGGCCGTGGTCTCAAAGATCTCAGTGGCGGCGTTGGCGCAGCGATGGCGAAGCATGAAGGCCTTCGGTACTTCGCCCTCCTGATCATCGCGACCCTCCCGACGGGCGTGCTGGGTATCCTGCTGAAGGACATCGTCGGTGGCGAAGCGTTCACGGTGCCGCTGGTTGGCGGGATGCTTTTGATCAACGGCGGAATTCTCTTCGTCTCGCGCTTCTTCCAGGGCGAGCGAACGGATGAGGACGAGCGGACCTTTTCGGTCGGCGGAATCGGCGTGAAAGAGGCGCTGATCATCGGAATCGCCCAGGGCCTAGCAGTGTGCCCTGGCATCTCCCGCAGCGGCTCGACGATTGTGACCGCGCTCGCGCTGGGCGCGAACCGAATGAAGGCAGCCGAATTCTCCTTCTTCCTCTCGATTCCCGCGATTCTCGGCGCCGTCGTCCTGGAGATCGATCCGGCGGCGATGCAGGCGGGGCCTGGCGGAATGATGCCGTATATCGTCGGTGCTACAGTTTCAGCGGGTGCTGGCGTGTTGGCACTGGTCGCGCTACTCGGCGTGGTGAAAGCGGCAAAACTACACCGGTTCGCGTTCTATTGTTGGGCGCTGGGGATCGCGGCGATCGTTTGGGGATTGCGCTAACGCGCAATGGAAGAAACCCCTCGGGCGTAAGTCGGTAGGAACGATTCCGCGCTACTTCATTCCGCCTCAGCTGCGCTCCGCTTCAGCTGCGCTCCGCCTCAGCTGCGCTCCGCTTCAGCTGCGCTCCGCCTCAGCTGCGCTCCGCTTCAGCTGCGCTCCGCCTCCGGGCCCATGATGCCCCTACGACGTATGATCGCGCAGGCGGCGCAAACCGCCGCGGTTCAATAGATCGGTGACACGTCTTGCACGTCGCCGCCGGACCCAAAAACCAACTCGTCGCTGCTCCACGTCGAGCCGAAGTTTCGCACAAGCGCGGCGACTTGGCGCATGGCTGACAGGACTTCGGGCTCCGTGAGTGACGAGAGTGGGTGCACGAACGCAGCGTAGACGATGCCGTCGCTGGTCGCGTAGCGCGCGTCGAGCGCGAGGTGGTAGTTCGCCTCAAGCATGATCTCGTTCTCGCGGCCGATCAGTTCGGCGGTCTCGATGATCGGCGAAATGATTCTCATGCGGTCGGCGGTTGGATCCGAGATTACCAGCATGGGCACGTCGTCAAACACAGCAGCGAGCACACCGTCGCCACCGTCGGTGAGGACGGCGGCTTCCGTAACGAACGCCTCCAGCAGCTCGCGCGTCATCTCAATGGGCCCTTCCGGTGCCCTCGCGTGCACGAGAGTGTCTTCGACGGCTTCCGGCTGAGGAGACGGCGAATCCGCTACCGGCGCCTCGCCCACGACAGAACCGCCACCGCAGGCGGAGAGGAGGATGCAGGTAACATAGGGGAGGAATCGGCTCATGCGACGAATGTAGTGGCTGGCGTTAGGTTGGCCAATCGGCCCTGGCCGATTGGCCAACAGCGTGGCGCGCGCAGTACGGCACACAACACGGCGTCGGGCTAGTGCGAGCTAGTTGAAGGTGCCGCCGACTTGATTACAGCCAGCCTCTAGCGCCGAGCGCTCCTCGTCTGCGCTTAGACTGCTGGTGGGGTCTTCGTAGTAGTAGAGGGTGCCGCCGGTAATGCGGCAAGACGCGATCTGTCCGTCCGGGCAAGATGACTGGGTGTTGGCAGTCAGCACGGTGCTACCGCTCGTGCTGCACGCGGCCTCGGTTCCTGGGATCGCCACGGTCGTCGCGGTGCACTGTTGGGGCGTGCCGTCCGCGCGCGAAATCAGGCAGGCGTTTCCAAAGTCGTCGCTGCAGCCGACGAGGGCGGCGCATGCGGCAAGAGCGACAAGGAGAAGACGGATCGACATAGGGATACCCAGTTCAAGAGTTTGGTGCGGGGGTACCGTAACGGGCATCGACAGCAGACGCCATTGGGGCAGCTGCGCCACGACGCCACCTCTTCCAGAAACTTCTGAAAAAATGTTCGAGTACTGTGAATCGAATCGAATCCAGTCCGTCGAATGCGGGCCAGCCGGAAAGAGAGCACTTGAAAGCAGACGAGAATCGTCGCAAGGCACCTTCCGGTGGTAACTGTAACTCCCCAACAAACACTCCTATAGGAGCGATACTATGAAGATTTCTGCATTCATCACTCTCCCTATCATCGCAATAGCAGCCGGCGCATCCGCGCAGGACATCTCGGCTGAGCCGGGCTTCGGCACCGTCGACCTTGAGGTCGGCTTCATGCCTGACCCCACCACCGTCGACCTCACCGCTGGCGGAACGATTGCCGCGACCGGCGAGCTCGCAGCGGGCTGCGCTGGCTTCATCGCCAACGCACCGGACGTTGACTTCAACTACGTCGCCGGCAGCATGCCTCTCTACCTCTTCGCGACCTCGGACGAGGACACGACCCTCGTCGTGAACCTCCCGGACGGGTCGTGGATCTGCAACGACGACTCGGACGGCTTCAACCCGGCGCTCGCTTTCGCAGCTCCGCAGTCGGGCCTCTACAACATCTGGGTAGGCTCTTACGTTGCGGGCGAGTACCCGGCAGCCGTTCTCTCGATCACCGAGCTTACGCCTGACTTCATGGCGGCCGCAGGCAACATCACGGGACAGGTCGCGGTCGCAGGACCCAACATCGGCCTCGAGCCGGGCTTCGGCACCGTGACGCTTGAGACGGGCTTCGCTGGGGATCCGAACCAAACGGAAATCGTTGCGGGTGGACAGAACGAAGCGTCCGAGCTCGGAGACGGATGCCTCGGCTTCATCGCCACCGCACCGGACGTCGACTTCTACTACACCGCCGGCGACACCTTCCCGCTCAACATTTACGTCACCTCGGAAGAGGACACGACGCTCGCAGTGAACCTCCCGGACGGCACGTGGGTCTGCAACGATGACTCCTACGGCCTTAACCCGCTCCTCAACTTCGAGTCGCCGGCCTCGGGCCTCTACAACATCTACGTGGGCAGCTACTACCAGTCGGAGCTTCCCGCGGCTGTGCTGAACATCTCAGAGATTTCCCCCCAGTGGTAATCGCCTGAGCGAACAAACAACGGCGCGCCGCAAGGCGCGCCGTTTGTTTGTTTTTGGGGTCGAGCGAGAGCGCACACTCCGTGGTGCCGGGGGAATTCACGCAGCGTCACTCCCGGCTGTGGAGCCGCTCCGTGACATCCGTACTTGCTGATCCTCGCTCCCGCACAGTGATTTGAGTCGAGATCATGGCGTTCGAGCCCGGCACCCATGGGTATACGGATATCGACTCGTTCCGGGCCGCTTTCGAGCCGGGGGATGTACGTGATCGCCGACGGACGTTTCGGTGGACTCGAACTCACGATCCACCGGGACCCCGCAGGGGCCATCGCCGACATCGACTCGTGGACGCAGTTCACGAGTCTTGAGAACGCGCGCTCCGCTCACATCTTTCGATGTCGCGGATGCAGCTTTTCGACTGCAGGCACTGGGGACGAAGCGGGCACTCTGTGTCTCCCGAGTACACTGGAGACGTTCGACGTGGCGGTCCTGCCGGATCCCCCGGCAGCAACCTCGAGCGTTCGTGCTCGAATGCGCGGCAACGTCTACTTGGCCGAAGTGGATGCCGTTCTCTACGGGTTCGATCAGCGCCACGCGTCTGACGAGGCGTGCGACGTCGATGTGTACGTCTGGTCAACACCGTCGATAGAGGACACCTCCTGGCAGACGCTCTATGCGAGCACGTCGAATATCGGAGTTCGACCCTCGTCGTACTCCGCTGCCGCATCCAATCTGCATATCAACATAGAGGCGGGCACATACTATGCGTTCGGCATCGGATGGAATTGCACGGCTGAGAACAGATGGAGCAACGTTGACACTCCGCCGGCCCTCGGATTCGGTGTCACAGCGGGCGCCTTTGTGTTTGACAACTCCTATGGCGGGTTTGACCGTGACCACGTCCCCGCTAACATCCAAACAGACCCGGCTACGTACCCGCAGCACATAACGGTGTACGGGCTCGGGTAGCAGCTACACGGCGCTTCTACACGGTGCGTTCTGGGTGCGATCTGGGCGCGATCTGGGCGCGAACTCGACAATCATTCGGTGGTGTCACGAAGAGCTCGACTGGTCTGTCTACCAGTCGAGCAGGAGTCCGAACTGCACGCTACTGGGCCCGAGGAGCGTCCATGTTCGC
>JBLHWZ010000280.1:0-7422 GCA_047629415.1 Bradymonadia bacterium
GATAGGATCCGTCATGGCTTCGTCGTCCCCGTGTTGGCGCACGGCGTGGTGGGTATTGTTTTGGTCACCCGGAGGACGTTGCCATGCTTCACTGATCGCAAATAGGGGCTTCGAACCGACGGCCGATGATCACACCCCTTGAGATCGGTCCGGTAGCGCTGAGCTTCGGAAAACGATGGGACAACTCGCTGGACATCGCCGGCGAAGGCCACGTGAGCATCTCGGGATTCCACATCGCGGACATGGAGTTCGACATTGACTCCGCCGGAGTGTTCTTCGCTCACGGAAGACTCGACTTGGGCTGGTTCGACGCCGATGTCACCATCGAGAAGCGCCCAGGCGCGAGTCTCGCATTCGAGGCGCGTTCTTCATTCAGCCTGGATGTGTCCGGAGCAAGCATCAGCGCTGAAGTTGATCTTCGATTCGACGGCAGCAACCTCTTCTTCCACGCGGCGGTTTCGGTGGAGCTCGCTGGCGTTGGATTCTCGGTTGGCGTCACCATCGGCACTGATGGCTGCTTCGACGTGGACGACGTCGGAACTGTTTGCATCTAGGCTCCTAGGGAAGACTCCGTCCCCTTAGGCGCCGTCCTTCATTGGATTGCCAAGTTTGCTTGTTCATTCTGCCCGTGTCTTCGTCACTCGTCCCTCCAGGAACCTGCTCCAGCTGCGGACTCACTCCTGGACACGAACGAAGTGTCCGTCGCAAACATCGGGCAATCCAATCTCGGACGCCGCCTTAGAAGCCGCTACCGCTAGGCGAATTACGACAATGAAAGGCCCACTGGCGGGAATCCGCGTCATCGAGCTCGCCGGCATCGGTCCTGGTCTCCGCGCGGCACCTATGCGTACTGCTTAGCCGAGTCCATGACTGGACTGTCCAGGTCCACGGAGTCGTGCGGAACTAGCATCGAGTGCGCGGTCGGGTCGGAGGGGTTGCATGGTGGGCGTACTACTCGTGGCAAGGTTCCGACGCTCGTGGTAGCGCTCGCCCCCCCTCGAACCCTACATGTCATGCGAATTGAGACTCCTGGAATTGCGGCCATCACCGGCGGCGGAAGCGGATTTGGCAAAGCGCTCTCTTTGGAACTCGCTTCGCACGGATGGAAGATCGCGATCGCAGACATCGACCTGGACGGTGCCGAGGGCACGCTAGCCGAGGTGCGAGCGGCTGGCGGGGATGGGTGCGTTACACGCATGGACACTGCCGACGAGTCTCAGGTGGAGGAGTGGGCGAACTACGTGTTCGAGACCTATGGAGCGTGTCACTTCCTGGTGAACAACGCGGGCGTCGCGAACGCCGGAGATGTCGGTTTTGGGTCATTGAGTGACTGGAAGTGGCTGCTGGGGATCAACCTCTTTGGCGTCATCCACGGATGTCACCACTTCGTGCCACGCATGAAGCAGCAAGACCGCGGCCACATCTTGAATGTTGCATCGATTGCAGCGTACGCATGTGCCCCGAAGATGGGAGCGTACAATGTCTCAAAGGCAGGCGTTGTCGCGCTCTCCGAAACGCTCGCAGTGGAACTCCACGACAGCCCAATCGGAGTTTCGGTGCTCTGTCCGTCGTTCTTCAAGACCAACATCGCGAACAACTCGCGCGGCGGGGACCCAGCGGGCGAACGGATGGCAAAGAAGCTCGTGAACAACTCCAAAGTCTCGGCTGAGTGGGTCGTCGGCAAGGTTATGCGGGCCATCGCGAAGGAGAAGCTCTACATCGTGCCGCAAGCTGACGCGAAGAGCATGTGGCGGCTGCGGCGGTTCGCTCCCAACCTGATGAATCGCGCGGTGATCAAAGGTACCCAGCTGCAAATGAAGCGTCCTAAGAGATAGCGACTCCCCGCGGTCGCATTCGGCCGGGCGGCGGGCGCCGAACGACTCTTGCCATGGCCGCCGTTGACTCACGCGGTTTACTTTCCCGCGACCGACCCCCTTTCTCGCGACCTCGGGGATCACGCTTGAGGGCATCGACAGCCTCCTGGACCAAGCCGTTGATGTGATGCTCCGGGGGCTACGTGACGTCCGCCGCTGAGTGACCTCCACGCTTGCAAGTCGCGGCCATCGGCGGGAGAGACCTCTGCGTGAGCAGCCCCAAAGACATCGCGGAGTACAAGGCCTTCATCGTCGGCAGCGGCTTCGGAGGGCAGTGCGCGGCGCTAGCGCTTCGCCACAGAGGTGTCCCCGACCTCCGAGTCGTTGAACGGCGCGACTTCATGGGGGGCACTTGGTCCCAAACATCGTACCCTGGCGTCGACGAACATGTGTGCTCGCCGCTCTACTCGATCGGTGATGAGCCTCACGAGTGCCCGCAGATCTATGCCGACCAAGCCGAGCTTGATGAGTACACGAACCATGTCCTTAACAAATATGGCACGTACGACGTTACGGGCATAGACACCAACGTCGAGCGAGCAACGTGGGACGAGTGTGCTTGCCACTGGTTCGTGCAAACATCGGACATCCAAGACTACCATGCCCTGTTTGCGATCCCCGACTCGGGACCGCGCTCCAACACGCTCATGCCCGAGTTCGAGGCGCGAGGGTGCTTCGATGGAACCTCGTTCCATACAAACGGATGGGATTCGAGCTACGACTATCACGGCAAGCGCGTGACCGTGACCGTGATCGGTAGCGGTGCCAGCGCAGCTCAGGGGATTCCTGCCACCGCTCCGGAAGTCGAACATCTTCACGTCTTCCAGCGCGCACCGCACTGGATCGTTCCACGCCTCGATCGAGTCTTCTCGAAGCTTGGGCGTTTCCTGCTCCGCTCTGACTTCGTAACGCGAGTGCTCCGAACAGTGATCGACTGGAACTTTGAGAGCCGTGTGCTCAGCTTCAAGTACTCCACGCGATTGCTTGGAATCTTGGGCGCGCGCCCTGCCCTGAAGCAACCTAAACAGACCCCCCCTATCCGGTCGATGGTGTCGGTGGCCGAACGCTTACCGAGTCATGGCACGAGTTTCCTCGCGCCCACCTCGGCACGGCGATGCCTGGATTTCCCAATATGTTTGTTGTGACCGGACCAAACACAGGGTTCGGCCACACGTCGGCGCTCTTCATCATCCAGTCGCAGATGAACTATATCGTGCGCTCCATCGTCGAGACGGACTCCCGGGGCTGCGGCGCGATCGCGGTGCGCCCGGAGGCCGAGAAGCGCTACACTCAGCGAATCCATGAGGCGATCGTTCGGACCATCTGGCACTCGGGTGGATGCAACAGCTGGTACAAGAGCAAGTCGGGCCACGTCATCGCGATGTTCCCGAGCTTCAGTTTCGTCTATCGCCATCTCACTCGCCGTTTCCGCCCCGCCGACCATGAGTTCCGTGTCGCGAGCTAGTAGAACCCTCGTCCCGCTGCCCATAGATGAGGTCCTCGGAGAGCTTGTCTCCGCCGCCTCCCATGATGGATCTGGCCGACCGCGCAGTGTCGTTCTCGAAGCACCAACGGGCGCAGGGAAGACAACACGAGTGCCACCCGCGATCCAGTCGATCGTCGACGGACAAATCATCATGACCGAGCCTAGGCGCGTCGCCGCACGTGCTGCTGCCCGGCGTATCGCCGATGAAGCCGGAGTTAGAGTCGGCGAAGAGGTCGGTTATCACGTCCGTTTTGACCGAAAGAGACGAGACGACACGGGCATCGTCGTGGCCACCGAAGGCATCGTCGTTCGCATGTTGCAGAATGACCCCTTCCTCGAGGGAATCGGCGCCTTGGTATTTGACGAGTTTCATGAGCGCAGCGTCGACACCGATGTCGCACTCGCGCTGGCTCGCGAGATTCAGCGCGACGCGCGGCCGGACCTGCTGCTGATCGTGATGAGCGCGACCTTGGACCCTGTGCCGATCGCCGCGTGGCTAGGCGGCGCCTCGATCGTCCGCAGTGAAGGCCGGACCCACCCCGTCGAAATCCGCTACCCTGAACGACCCGACGATAGACCGATGGAGGTACAGGCGGCGGCGGCGGCGCGCGAGGTGATGCGTGATCCCTCCGGCCACGCGCTGGTCTTCCTCCCGGGCTATCGGGAGATCCGGAAGACTCAGGAGATGCTCTCGGACCTCAACGCCCGAGTAGACGTTCTACACGGCTCGTTGGACCCCAAAGAGCAGGACCGTGTTGTATCAGGTGACACCCAGCCGCGGGTGATCCTCTCCACGAATGTGGCGGAATCATCTCTCACGATTCCGGGCGTACGAACGGTCATCGACTCCGGTTGGGCGCGGGTCATGCGCAACGACCCAAGCACAGGACTCGACCGACTTCTGCTCGAACGCATCTCGCTCGCCTCCGCCCAACAACGCGCTGGCCGAGCGGGTCGCGAGGCACCCGGAGACTGCCTGCGGCTCTGGAGCACGGCCGCTGAGCACCGGATGTCGGATGACCTAGAGGCAGAGATACACCGCGTGGACTTGGCTCCCGTCGCGTTGCAGCTGCTCGCGTGGGGTGTACCCGACCCCGCCCAGTTCGGCTGGTTCGAAGCTCCAGCGGTGGGCAAGTGGACGGCGGCGTTGCGTCTTTTGGAGGCCCTCGGAGCGTCAGAGTCGGGGCATATCACTCCGCTCGGAACCAAGCTCGCGAAGATGCCGCTGCATCCGCGACTCGGAAGGATGATTCTCGCCGGCGCGAAACTGGGGGTCCTGCAGGAGACATGTTTGGCCGCCGCCATCCTCTCTGAACGCGACGTTCTCAAGCCGGCTCATCATCGAGACTCCGCCAAACACACATCGGACTCTGACCTACTCGACCGAGTCCGGCTGATCGAGTCAGGGGGCCGCACGCCCGGCGCGCTTCGGGATCGCTTCCGACACGCATCCATTGCGCCGACAAAACGCGCCGCCAAACAGCTGCTCCGCTCCGCTCCGAAGGATGATCGACGCACTCTCGAACATGATGAAGCGTTTGGGCGAGCCGTTCTCGCAGCATTCCCAGACCGAGTAGGCCGCCGTCGCACAGAGCAGGCTCCAGCCGCGCACCTCGCAGACGGCAAGGGAGCGACTCTACATCCGTCGTCGGCACTATCGAAGAACGACCGCCTCTTCGTCGCTGTGCACGCCGCTCCCCCTCACGGAGGAAAGGGGGACGCCGTCGTCACGATCGCGGGGAGAATTGAGGAAGGCTGGCTGGACGAAAGCCTCATCGAGTCACGTATCGAGGTGCGCTTCGATCGCTCATTGGAGCGGGTCACGGCGTCCGCGGTTCGCTCGTACCTCGCGGTGCAACTCGCTGAACACCCCGCGCCGCTGACGAAGTCTGCCGCCTCGGAAGCAGCGCTGCTCGGGGCCGCGCGGGCCGCCCCTGCAAAGGCCCTGAACACAGCGGACGAGACGTTCGACCGGCTGCGTGCAAGGTGGGAGTGGGTGAGGAGTGCTCGACCGGACCTCGAGCTCATCCCACTCGACGACGATGGGCTTGGGGAGTTCCTTCCAATGCTCTGCCACGGCAAGAGTTCGTTCAAGGAGCTCCGAGCCATCGACCTAGCGTCGCACATCCGAAACGCGGTGCCGTATCGAGAGTGGCAACGTCTGGACCAACTCGCTCCAGAGTCGATCTCGATTCCAAGCGGCCGCACCGCTAAACTCCGCTACGAAGACGACGGTCCACCCGTGCTCGCCGTGCGGATTCAGGAGCTCTTCGGACTCCAGGAGACCCCGCGGGTTGCCGGGGGTAAGGTGCCTCTCGTCGTCCATCTCCTGGCTCCGAATGGACGCCCTCAGCAAATCACGTCGGACCTAGGCTCCTTCTGGAAGAACGGCTATCCGGAGGTGCGCAAGGAGCTCCGGTCGCGCTATCCACGGCACTCCTGGCCCGACGACCCTTCGACCGCGCCAGCGCAACGGCGGCCGGCTCGGAGGAAGAGAAAGTAGCGGCGTCCCGCTCAAAAACGAAACAAGGCACGGCGAGCGAACTCCTCGTGCCTTGCCTCAAAGCGTCGGGCTTACGCCTCGGTCAGCTCCCATGAGGACGAACTGCTGACCAGAGTCGATGGGCAACGAAGCTCTTGGACGGGTTGCGGATGAGACCGCCGCGGCCATCGATGAAGCGGGACACTTCGCGGGACTTCAGGACGACAGGCGCGACCACATCGTTGAGGTCCGTCCCCCAGTTCTCGGCGACGGTAAATCGCGCGATGAAGCCATCGTGGAAACGCGCACGCCAAGGACCGGCGTCGTTGCGTCCCTCTCGAAACTTCAGTGTGACAGCGAGCATCCCGTTGGAGGCGCGTGCGCCGGTACGAGTCCGCTTAACGCGCCATCCATCGGCGCCAAGTGTAGACCGGAGCGCAGTAAGAGCCGCGACGAACTGTTCTTCTGTGGGTGAGTTGGACATAGTTTCCTTCCTGATTCTCAGTACAATTGTAACGAAGGCGTCACATTCAGTGCGCGAAGGATAACACCGCTGGTAAATTGTTACAAGTGTGTGACGGGGATTCGCCACCCCGTCACATAACGACGCCTATCGGAGTTTCATGCTACGATCCGCACCAGCATTGAGTGATCACGTGTGGGCTACGGCACACACTCACGTCGATCGGGCGCGCAGAATCTTGCCGTTTCGGCTGACGCTTTGTGACAAAACTGTGTCGGAGACCTTCTCTAGATCAGTCGGTCGATTGGAAACCATCTCGTGCGCACTTCACCGACGAGATACATCGAACCAGTCACTATCAGTGTCTGCGAGGGTTTCGCTTCTTGCATCCAACGCTCGACGGCCAGAACTGTGCCTTCCCCAATGGTGCAAGTCATACCCGTTACTCTCGATACCAGCGCCTGCACGTCGGCCGCCCCGAGCGCTGGCTTACCGACCGACCGCGGCGTGAGCGCGATGAAGCGCTCAGCGATGGGTTCGAGTAAACGGATCAGCGATTCTGGGGACTTTCTAGCCAGCACACCGAACGCCACCGTCGCTCGCACACCGGGGTACTCTCGCTGAAACTGCGCAACGAGGGCCGTGACCTTGTCTATATTATGGGCACCATCCAGAATCACGCGCGGACTCTCCTGAACGATCTCGAATCGGCCGGGGAGCCCGTCAGAGAAGAGTCTGTCGAGACGGACCGGCGGCAAATCGAATCCATGCCGCCTCGCTAGCCACTCCACGGTCACCAGGGCGGCTGCGGCGTTCGCCGCTTGGTGGTCCGCGCAGTCTGCCCCGAGGGACACCCAGTGGCCGCCTAAGGACACCTCTGCGGCGCCCCCAACGTCGCCCCCAACGTCGCTCCTACGCCACGCGACTTTCGCCAGGGTCGCACCGCTCTCGGAACACTCTCTCTCAATAAGAGCGAGGCTTTCGCTAGCACGCTGGGTGGTGACGACGTGCGCAGCGTGAGCCGCGATGCCAGCCTTGTGCCACGCGATCTGCTCGAGCGACGGGCCGAGCGTCTCTAGGTGGTCGAGGCCGATATTGGTGATCACCGCCACCTCGG
>JBLHWZ010000281.1:0-7365 GCA_047629415.1 Bradymonadia bacterium
CCTGCGGAACAACGGAGATTTAGATGACGAAATTCACGATTCGATTGGCCAGTTTGGCTCTTGTCGGCTCCGCCGTAGCGATCGGCTGTGGCGACGACGGTACGACCGTTGAAGGCGAGACGGCTACTGCCGCGATCGCCCCTAGTATGGCCGCCATGAGCGCTCTGGAGGTTGAGGTTGGTGATGTCATCACGCTCACCGCTACGGTTGAGAATCCCGACGCAGTCGACCTGACGTGGACTGTCGGCTCGACCACCGACGGTTTGGCCGAGCTCGGCCAGCTCGACGGAACGAACACCGGTGCCACCTTCACCTTCGACGCATCGGCCGACCTCATCGGCTCGCACGAAGTGACCCTCGGCGCCACCTACGGGACGGACGGCGAGATCAGCCAGACTGGTACCGTCACGATTGAGCCGGAGCCCTGCTTCTACCCGTCGAATGTTGGTTCGGGCCGCGGCCTCGCGTTCCCCGACTTCGCGTGGAACGCTCAGTACCATGATGGAACGCCCGTCATCCTCGACCTGTACGACTTCTACTGCAACGACGAGGAGTGGGGCGATTACGAGACGATGCTCTTCCTGATCACCACCGACTGGTGCCCGAACTGCCCGGCGTACATCTCGTGGATCGACGCTCTCTCTCCCCAGCTTGAGGAAGCTGGCATGGTGATCTTCTACCTCGACGTGCAGGACAATCAGGGCAACATGACCTTCACCGCGCCGTCGAACGAGCACGTTGGAAACTACACGCCGAACGGTTCCGGTATTCGCGCTGGCGACGGCGACAACGTCCAGCCGGACGGTGTCATGAACTCCGGACTCATCGAGTACTTCCCGACCTCGTTCGTCATTCGTCGTTCCGACATGACCCTCATCGCTGACCAGCGCGACGGCAGCTACTACTTGCCGCTCGTTGAGATCGCGCAGGACCCGGACGCTGATTGGAGCTCCCCGCCGCAGCCGGGCATCGTCCCCGAGCTGGCTACGAACTGTGAAGATGGCGACGAGGAGGTCTTCGAGCCGAACAACACTCCGGACGAGGCTGGTGCGATTGGTGACGGCGACTTCATCGAAGGCGGTGTCTGCGACTCGCAGCCCGACTACTACCAGATCGACATCGAAGGAGACTGGACGCTCAACCTTGAATTCTCGACCGCCACGGGCGACCTCGACATGTACGTCTGGGACAACGAGGCACAGGCTCCGATGCAGGGCGACGACGGCTCGGCGATCGGCGCGGAGTCCACCAGCGATGACGAGACTTTCTCGTACTCTGGCCCCGCGACCATAATGGTCTACGGGTTCCGCGGAGCTACTACGCCGTACACCCTTACGGTCACCGCCGACTGATCTCGCAAGAGCATCCAATCGTCATCGGGCGGGCTACGGCCCGCCTGATGCACTTTTGCCGGACTAAGTCCGCACACGAAGAGAGACACTATGAAAAAGCTAATCCTAGCCTCACTACTCGCCTCGCTCACCGCATACGGATGCGGCGATGAGGATGAGACCGAAGACTCAAGCACGACCGACGTTGGTGCGGATGCCGTCGCTGATACTTCGGCCGACGCGGTCGGCGATGTGGACATGGGCGCGGACGCCGTTGAAGACGTCGCCGGGCCCGATACGGCAGTCGACACCGGGCCCGACGTCGATCCACGCGAGGCGTGCGAAGCTGACTGGGTTGAAGTCGTCAACGGCACTGTCGTCGACAACACCGGTACTCTCGTCGACGGAGCGAAGGCGCAGCTGTGCGTTCATATTGGCTCCGCGGATGGCAACCTGATCTGCCTGCGTCCGGAAGACACCGACGCAGAAGGCGCGTTCGCGATCGGCACGCCGAACTCAACTCGCTGCGTGGCGAACGGTTCGATGCGCGTTTTCAAGCCGAACGCACCGCTGGCGACGACCTACTGCCCGATCGACCTCGCGAACGAGGACGGCACGCTGAACATCGCCGACTCGGTGGTGCTCTTCCAGACCGAGGCTGTTGCCGAACTCCCTCCGTATGGCGATCCTGAGGCCGCTCGCTCGGTCACGTTCCCAGGCGGCCTTGAGATCGCGGAGTTCGTGCCAGGCCAGCTCGGCTTCGAGTTCACCGAAGAGGCCTACGGAAACCTTGGTGCTGTCGTGGTCGAGCCGGATGCGGAGGGACTCTGCTTCCTCGATGGTCCTGTCGACGGGCTCATCGCGTTTACGATCGAGGCCAATCTTGAGCGCTCGACCAGCTTTCGGATGCCGAACACCAACGGTTATGACGCGGGCGCGACGGTTGAACTCTTCGTTCTGGGCGGGCTTCAGACGACCATCGATGGCGGCGAGCATGTGCCGGAGACCGAGTGGCTTCAGTACGGCCAAGCAACGGTCAGCGCGGACGGTGAGTCGATCACTGGCCGTCTGCCAGCGTTCACTTGGCTTGGATATCGACTCGCTGAGTAGCGAGCGCGGTTTCGGTGGGGTAGGGTAGGTGTAGTCCCCCCCAACCCTACCTCGGCAATCGAGGCGGACGGAGACCCGAATGGGCGTTCAAATCGAGAAGACTGGCGCAGACAGCGAAGACCTGCGCGCGTTCATGAAACGATTGCTCGGCGATGTCCGTGCACTTGAGCAGATGCTCGAGACCGGCAAGATCGAGTCTGGGATCCGGCGGATCGGAGCCGAGCAGGAGATGTTCCTCGTCGACTCTGCCATGCGTCCGGCTCCGGTGAACTTGGAGGTCCTCAAACACCTCGACGATCGGTTCACCACCGAACTGGGGCGGTTCAACCTTGAGGCGAATCTGCCTCCTCTCACGATGGGTGGCAATTGCCTGGCCCAGCTTGAGAAAGACTTGAAGTCCGTGGTGGCCGCTGCGCGAAAGGCGGCCGCTAAGGAGGGCGCCGACATCGTACTCTGCGGAGTCGCGCCGACGCTCACGCTGTCGGACATGACGCTCGACAACATGACGCCGTTGCCTCGTTATCGAGCGCTCAACGACGCCTTGATGGCGCTGCGCGGCGACTCCTACCAGTTCTTTGTGAAGGGCAGTGACGAGGTACGAGTCTCCCACGACAGCGTCATGCTGGAGGCTTGTAACACGAGCTTCCAGGTGCACTTCCAGGTTGGGCCCGACGAGTTCGCGAAGCTCTACAACATCGCCCAGGTCGCAACCGCTCCGGTCCTCGCGGCGGCGGTCAACTCTCCGCTGCTCTTCGGGAAGGAGCTGTGGAACGAGACACGCATCGCCCTCTTCGAGCAGGCAGTCGATACGCGCCGCGCAGCGCAAAGCCTGCGCGACGTGCAGCCTCGGGTTGGGTTCGGGAACCAGTGGGTCGACGACTCGGTGCTTGAGATCTTCCGTGAAGACATCATGCGTTTCCGTGTCATCCTGGCCGATGCAGCGAAGGAAGATCCGTTCGCCCTCTTGAAGGAGGGAAAGGCCCCTAGGCTGCCGGCGCTGTGCCTTCACAACAGCACAGTCTATCGGTGGAACCGCGCTTGTTACGGCGTTCTCAACGGTGTGCCGCATTTGCGAATTGAGAATCGGGTGCTGCCTTCTGGACCCACACCTCACGATGAGGTCGCAAACGCCGCGTTCTGGTTTGGATTGCTCAGCGGGATTGTCGCGAGTGGCGTTGAGGTGCGCGACCTCATCTCGTTCTCAGCAACCCGCAAGAACTTCCTAAACGCATCACAGTACGGACTCGACGCACAGCTAACATGGCTGGACGGTAAGACGCGTCCGGCTCGCGAGCTCGTCCGCAAGGTGTTGCTCCCGCTGGCTCGCACAGGACTTGAGGCGTCGGGAATCGACTCCGCTGATATCGATCTCTACATGGGGACGATCGACGCCCGTACGCGGACCGGTCGGACGGGCGCCTTCTGGATGCTCGAGTCCCTCTCTAAGATGGATCCTGAGGCGAACTCCGCGGAGCGCATGCGCGCGCTCACCGGTGCGATGATGGACCGCGAGAAGGCTGGTCTGCCCGTTCACAAGTGGAAGCTAGCGACCACCAAGGAAGCCGGCAGCTGGTCGCAGAACTTCTTTACCGTCGATCAGTTCATGACCACGGATCTCGTAACGGTTCACGAGGATGAGCTGATCGATCTTTGTGCGAGCCTGATGCGGTGGAGGAAGATCGATCAAGTACCCGTCGAAGACGATGACCAGCGACTGGTCGGGTTGGTCGCGGTATCGGAGGTCCTGAAACTGGTCGAGGTCGGGCTGCCCGAAGGGGAGGGCTTGCACGTCTCGGCTCAAAGCGTAATGGACCCCAACCCGGTCACGATTCCTGCGGATACTCGCACTCTCGATGCGATCGAGCTGATGCGAGAGAAGCAACTCGAGTGCCTGCTCGTTGTCGATGGTGACCGGCTGGTTGGAATGCTGACCGAGTACGACCTTGGGAATATCGCTCGGCAGCTCCTGACCGAGCGCCTACAGGCGGGCGACTGACGCGCTCGGTCGCCTGACGCGCTCGGTCGCTCGGTGAGCGAGTCTGTTCAGCGAGCGAGTGTGACGTGCGTCGGTTCTTCGGCGCTGAGCAACACGGTTTCTTGGAAGAGAACTTCCTCGCCGTCCTGATAGTCCCCATCCTGGTTGGGATCGACGTGAACTCGCAGGAATGTTGGGCCACCTGGGATATCGGTGACGCGCAACACCATCCCATCTGCCATAATGTCTGCAGCTCCCGAACTAATGATGCCGACGGTGTCGAGGTATCCGAGCTGCCAGGCGATGGGTCCCCGAAAACCAGCAGGGAGGTCGCCGCGCAGGTCCGCCACGCTCGGCGCCCACAGCCAGGGTGCCAGCTCGGTCATCCCTCGCCCGCGCAGCCGTTCGATGACAGCATCGGGTGGGTCGACCAGAGCAGCTGTATCCCACGGGACGACCATAGTGGCGATGATGTCGGCGCGGAACTCATCGCCCCGATAACAAGCAGGATCCTGCCGGCATTCGGCAGGCAGAATCATCGAAATGAGCGGCGTTTGTGGAAAGAGGGTTGCCGGTTCACCGACGAAGAGCGTGGTGTGCATGATTGGATTCGTCGCGAACGCTCCAGGCGTGGCGCCACCAAGGCGGGTGGCGTAGTGCGGCACGCCAATACCAGGGCGAACGCCTGGACCAGTGGCCCCGGCTGGTTCTGGATGAAAGTTCACCTCGAAAGTCCGGCCTGACTCCACCGCGCCGTAGTTCGCTATCCAACTTTCAAGGCGATTGGCTTCGCGCGCCGCTCCGACCGCGTTTGTTCCCGTGACTAAGAGACACAGGGCTGCGAGACACGGTGGAGCGAGTCGCCCCAGATCACCTCGGAAGAGGAGCAGTGATGGCCAAGCGACCGCGACTAGGAACATCGGTCTCGGCTTCGCAAAACCCCAGCCGGCGACATGGACAGGCATCACTATGAGTAGCACTAAGACGACCGCGAGCGCTGCGTAGATCGGGACTGATCTTCGATCGCGGTCTGAGACGAGGAAGGCCAGTACCAGTCCGATTGGGAGCAACCACCCGATCCCGCAGAAGCCGCCGAAAGCGCCTTCGAGCAAGAATGGCAGGGCGTCCGGCATTGCGCTTTCAGCGACCTCGTACCGTGGGCTGGAGGAACCACCGCCGAGTAGTCCGAAGAGGGGGATGAGCGAGAGGAGGCCCGCAGGAGTCCATGTAAGGACGTCCAACGCGTATTCTCGTCGCCGGTCGCCTCCGGGCGTGACCAACGCTCGGACTAGCAAGGAGTGGAGGCCGAGCAGACCTGCGGCTACGAAGTGACCGAACGCCGCAGTGAGGAAGATGGCGGCGCCCGCGAGGCGGCGCTTCCAGCTCGGCTGAGGAGTCGCGATCAAGGCGATACCCAGAGAGCCGAGCGAGAGTCCTGAGTAGAAGTTGTAGAACCCCATCGCGAAGAGCCATCCAAGCGAAAACGCGGCGGCGAGCGCCAGCGCGAGCCATGGGGATCCGCCCGCCCGCTTGGCGATGATCGCGGACGAGGCCATCAGCATCACAGCGTAGAGCGCGAGCGCGACCTTCGCGGCGGTAAAGAGCGGGAACGCGGCCACCAGTATGAACGTCAGGAAGTCGAACCCTTGGGCGGTCACCGCCCAGCTGACCTCGAAGTAGTCCGCAAAGAGCACGCTCTGCGAGGCGACCCAAGCCACCATCGTGTTAGTCGGCGCGTCCGTGCCCGGAAGCACAGGCAAAGCGAGAATGGTGCCGAGGGCGAGCAGCGCGGTTGTGAGGGCGAGGGCGGCGGCAACGAACTCCGCACGGGCCTGCGTCATACAACGACGCGATTGCGTCCCAAGTTCTTGGCCTCATAGAGCTTTGCGTCGGCTAGCGTCACGAAGAGGTCAACGGTTCGCGTTCGATCCCCGGCGTGCGAACTGACGCCATGCGAGAGCCGAAGCTCCTCAAGGTCGGTGACACCCAGCGATACGGTAAGGGGAATCGTCTCTCCCTCGAATGCCATCGGGGAGCCGGCGACGAGATCCCGCACCCGTGTCGCTAGTTCGGCGGCCTCAAGGATCTCGCAATCCGGCAGCACGATCAGAAACTCCTCGCCTCCGACTCGGGCGAACGTGTCCTCTCGACGGCAGGCCTGGGCAACAAGTCTCGCGAGACCGACGAGGCATGCGTCTCCGGCTGCGTGCCCTTTCGTGTCGTTCACTCTTTTGAAGTGGTCGATGTCGAGAAGGACCAGCGAGAGTGGGCGCTTGTGGCGAATCGCTCTCGCGACTTCCTGGTCGATTACCTCCCAAGCATGACGGCGGTTGAAAAGTCCGGTCAGCTGATCCGTGTTTGACCGCAGGCTCATCTTGTCGTGATAGTCGACCTCTACGGCGTTCAACTTCAGGTACTTAAGAACGGACGTTCCGATCGCGATCAGGTCGCCGTCTTTGAGCTCGATATCGGCGACTCTGCTCCCATTGATACGACAGCCATTCTTACTGCCCATGTCGACGAGTCGGTGTTTTCCTCGCTCTCTGAGGATGCGCGCGTGGACCCGAGAGACCCCCGAATCGTCGATTATGATGTCGCACGACTCAAGGTCCCTTCCTATTCGAACCTCGTCCTTGGCGAGTGGAAAGCGCTGCCCAAAAACGGAACCAGAGAGCCCCACCAACGAAGCTTGAAATTCCGGCCGTTGGAAGGTGTCGTCGTGGATGACAATCGTAGTTGTTTTTGTGATGCGATCGCCCATTATTTTTGGGGACTTTCGAGGTGCCTGTGCTGATCGGCTCAGGCGGGAATTTCATGCATTGTGCCGCGCGAGGAATCAGTGGGCAAGGACGGCCGGACGAAGCAATGCCCGACGGCCGAATTTATCTCTTGCGATCCCAGTGTAGTCTGACATAGGTGGATGTAGGATAAGGACCGCTATCTGCGGTT
>JBLHWZ010000282.1:0-7324 GCA_047629415.1 Bradymonadia bacterium
CAGCGTATTCTTTGACGAGTTCCTGCGGTAGCGCCGGACTTCGGTGCTCCTCTTCTCGGTGCTCCTCTTCTCGGTGCTCCTCTTCTCGGTGCTCCTCTTCTCGGTGCTCCTCTTCTCGGTGCTCCTCTTCTCGGTGCTCCTCTTCTCGGTGCTCCTCTTCTCGGTGCTCCTCTTCTCGGGGCCCCCTTGGTCGAGGTCAGTCGCCTCTGGGCCTTGGTCGAGGTCAGTCGCCTCTGGGCCTAATTGCGCAACCCGTAGGCATCTAGCCACCGAACGACCTGGTTCCGATGCTTGCCCAGACGTCTGGCGACTTCGCTGACGTTGCCGTCGCATTCTCTGAGCACCGCCTCCATGTGCTCGCGCGGGGGGATGAGCTTGCTGCGGGGGATGGCAGGGTTTTCGGCAGTGCTACCGAACGATGCTCGGTTCTGGGCGTCTTCGCGCCGTCGCGTGCGTAGAAATGCGGTCATCGCGGGCGGCAAGGAGTCAAAGTCACGGAGGTCGTGCGCGTCGGTGTTCAGCACGCGCGCGTAGTTGATGAGCTCGCGCACGTTGCCTGGCCATGACCAGATCAGCAGCGCCTCCAGATACTCGCCGGAGAGGCCATGGTGGTCTTTCAGTCCGGCGGCGGCGATGTAGATTGGGAGGATGTCCGGTCGGCGACTTGCCAGCGACGGTAGCGTCACGGTGTGGGCAGCGAGTCGGTAGTAGAGGTCCTCGCGGAACGTTCCCTCGTCGATGGCCTCGCGCACGTTGACGTTGGTGGCTGCGAGGTACCGGACGTCGACCTTCTTGTTGCGCGTGGATCCGACTCGGCGAATCTCGCCCTCTTCGACCGCGACGAGCATCTTGGCCTGAAGCGCAGGCTCCAGCGTGCCGATTTCGTCGAGAAAGAGTGTGCCCTTGTCGGCCTCCTCGATGAGTCCCGCTTTAGCGGAGATCGCTCCGGTGAAGGCGCCTTTTTCGTAGCCAAAGAGCTCCGCCTCTACGAGTTCGCTTGGAAGGGCCGCACAGTTTACGTGCACGTACCGCCCGGAGCGGGTCGTCGCGTTCGCGATACGTTTGGCGAGGTGCCCTTTACCTGCCCCCGTCGCACCTAGAATCAGTGTCGGTACGTCGGAGGAACAGACTCGCTCGAACTGTCGTTCGATGCTGAGCGATTCGATCGACTCCATGCGAATATCGGCAGAAGGGCGGGGCCCTTTCTCAAGGACGAGCATCGAATCGCCAATCCGGATGACGCTGCCATGCTCCAGAATAGCCTGGGTGACGAACTCGCCGTTGACCGTGGTGCCGTTTGTGCTCTCGAGATCTTGCACCTCGAACTCACGACTGTCCTTCCTGCGTCGAAACTTCGCGTGATGCCCCGAGGCTCGCCGGTCATCGATCTGAATACCGCAGTCGGGCGCTCGGCCGATCACAATCTCTGTCGAGAGCGGACGCACATACGCGCTACCCTTTCGAGGGTAGACGAAGAGTCTCGCTGTAGACGGCATATCCTGGGGAATCGGCGCCGCCGGCATCGTCTTTTGGTACGACATTCAACTCGGCAATCGGGACACCGAGAAGGTAACGCGAGCCGGCGAATGGGGCTAGCTCGGTGTTTCCGCTCCTAGTACCCTGAGAGCTCCGCCCAGCGCTTGCGGTGCCACGCTTGGTCACCAAGCGTTGTCTCTGCCGCGCGCGCTCGCTTCAGGAAGAACCCGATGTCGTACTCGTCGGTCATGCCGACCCCGCCGTGCATCTGGATGCCTTCTTTGGCCGCCAGCTCCAGGGCCTGACCGGCCTTCGTCTTTGCGAGAGACGCGAGCTTGGAGGCGTCGGCCGATCCGTCGTCTATGGCGCGTGAGGCACCAAGCACAGCAGAGTTGGCCATCTGGATTTGCGTGAAGACCTTGGCCATCCGGTGCTGCAACGCCTGGAAGCTGGCGATGGCGACGCCGAACTGTTTGCGCTCCCTCATGTACGCCAGCGTGATCTCGAACGCGTGGGTGGCCGATCCGACCATCTCTGCGGCGAGGCCCACAACAGCCCGATCGAAGACAGCTTCGATAACCGGGGCAGCGCCTCCGATTTCGCCGAGCACGTTCGTACGCGAGACCTCGACATCTCGGAAGCACACAGTGGCGGCGCCTCGGTGGTCGATGCGAGTCTGTGGGGAGATTTCGACGCCGGGCGCTTTGGGATCCACCGCGAGCAGCGTGAGTCCGGCTGCCTCGGTTTTACTTCCGCTGGTGCGTGCGACGACGAGGATGAGATCGGCGGACGCTCCGTTGAGGACGTTATGTTTGGTGCCGCTCAGAACGATCGAGTCAGCTCCGACTGTCGCTGTCGTCTTGCAATAGCTCCGGTCGTAGCGGCGTCCGAGTTCGTCGTACGCGACGGTAGCGATTGCCTCGCCGAGAGCGATCTTGGGCAGCCACTTCTTGGCGAGGGCGCTCTGGGAAGACGTCTGGAGCATGCCGCCGGCGAGCAACACGGTCGAGAGGAATGGTTCGCCTGCCAGGTTGCGGCCCAGCGAGTCCATCACGATCGCGAGCTCGGCCATGCCGAGGTCAAGGCCGCCATGCTCTTCAGGAAGGACCAGCGCTTGCCAGCCCATCTCGGCCATCTTGGCCCACAGCTCTGGCGAGTAGCCCTCTGTGTTTCCGGCGTCGCGCTGGTTGCGGAACCGCTCAAGCGGGGAGTGTTCGTCGACAAAACGGCGAACCGTCTCGGCGAGCATCGTCTGATCTTCGTTGAGAATCATCTGCATTTTCTACCCCAACCCCAGTACGCGTTTCGCCATGATGTTCAGCTGAATCTCCGAGGTTCCGCCCTCGATGGAGTTGCCTCGTGATCGCAGCCAGTCCCTGGTCATTTGGCGCTCTTCGTCGGAATAAGCGTCCCCTTCCCAGCCAGCTGATTGGGGTCCCATGAGTTCCATTCCGAGGTCCCATCGGCGCTGTTTCAGGTCGCTACCAACAACCTTGAGGATCGAACTCTCGGGCCCAGGTGTCTGGCCGCTCTTCATGGATTGAACGACCTTCTGAAGCGTGAGGTTGAAGCACGTTTGGTCCATCGCCCAATCAGCGATTTTTGAGCGAATCACGCCATCGGGAATCGGCCCTTCGGGGGCGTCCAACACCTCGCGGGCGAGCGTCGTCATGTCTGCCTCAGACTTCCGAAGCTGACCGCCGATTGCGGAGCCGATCATCGAGCGTTCGTAGCCGAGCAACGCCTTTGCGACGGTCCAGCCGGCGTCGACCTGCCCGATTACGTTCTTGGTCGGCACTCGCACGTTCTCGAAGAACACCTCGCAGAACGGCGACGCCCCGGAGATCAGCGAGATTGGCTTCACTGTGACGCCCGGCGTCGACATGTCGATCAGCAAGAACGTGATACCGGTCTGCTTCTTTGGCGCGTCAGGGTTGGTGCGGACCAGCGCGAAAATCCAATCGGCTTTGTCGGCGTGGGAGGTCCACACCTTTTGGCCGTTGATGATGAAGTCGTCTCCATCGCGCTCGGCCTTGGTGGCGAGCGAGGCGAGGTCTGAGCCTGCGTTGGGCTCCGAGTAGCCCTGACACCAGCGGATCTCACCGCGCAAGATGCGCCCGACGTGCTCCTGTTTCTGCTCATCCGTACCGTAGTCCAGCAGTGTAGGGCCGATCATCGCGAGCCCGAAGCCGACAAGTGGCGGGGGCAGCTGCAGTTCGATGAGGATCTGGTTGATGACCTCTGCCTGCTGCTTGTCGAGCCCGCCGCCTCCGTAGTCGGTCGGCCAGTCGGGCGCTGTCCAGCCCTTGTCCAGGCAGGCGTCGAGCCAGGCTTTTACGTCCGGCTCGATATGTTTCTGCTTCTGGCCTCCCCAGTAGCCGTCGAAACGGCCGGTACGGGTGCCGTAGAGCGAGCGCGGAGCGTGTTCGGTAATCCAAATCGCCGCTTGTTCGCGGAACGTGTCGATGTCCATGTGGCTAATAGAGGAACGGGATGATGCGCTTGCGGCGCTTGGGATAGTCGGGGAACTTGCCGAGGTACCACTGATGGGTTTCGCTAGCTCTCGGCACAAGGTTGCAGGAGGTCCAGGCGAGGAACGCAAGGGTGGGTGCACCCCAAGTTGCGATGGCCCAGCCAGTCCACTCGATCAACTCGCCGAGGTAGTGAGGCGAGGACACATAGGTGAAGCCTCCGCCCTTCGGAATTTTGTAGCCGGTTTCGCCGGGCTTTCGCAGATTCCGAAGTCGCGAGTCGCTGTCGTGATTGAGCCAATAGCCGAACGCGAAGAGTAGCATACCGATCAGGAAGCGAGGATCGACCATGTAGGCGATGTCGCGAACCTCGCTCAGAGTGAAGAGCCAGTAGGCTTGGATGTACCCAATCGCGATATTGGTGAAGGTCGCTAGCAAGCACACCAGCACTGGCATTCGCTTGCCATTGGTCCGCAGTCGGAACGGATAGATCCAGCCGCGGTAGACATAGTGGATCAGGAAGAGGCTGAGGAAGATCGTCGCGACGACGTTTCCGACTCGATTTCCGGCGAAGTAGAGCCAAACAAACATGACGATCGGCGGCGTCTCCATCAACGCCCAGCCGATATGGTTGGGAAGCGTGGGTCCCCATCCGTCGCGGATGTGCTTGCCGTAGGGCGCAGAGATGAACTGCAGCACTAGGAAGGTCACGGCCGAGAGGCCAAACCAAGCGTAGGTGAGCGTGCTGTGCTCGATGCCGATCAATACCCTTCCATGCCGGTCCTGAGGGACTCACCGTGAGAGTCTCGCTTGATTCGGTCGAAGAACACTCGCTGTGCGTTGCCGTACAGGAACTTCTCCAGCACGCCCTCTCGCAGCTCCATCGCTCGCGCCTCTGTTACACAGCGCTCCATCGTGAGAACCGGATGGTCAGAGGCGAAGATGATCTTGTCTTTGCCGCGCGTGTTCATGAAGTGGATCAGCTCCGGCGGAAAGTACTTTGGAGCGTAGGCCGAGGTCATCAAGTGCAGGTTGCGGTACTTGATCATCAGGCGGATGGCTTCTGCCCACCATGGGTCCGCCCCGTGGGCCATTATGAGGGTCAGCTCAGGGAAGAAGAGGCAGACCTCATCGAGGTGCATCGGATGCTGGCACATGCCGGGAGCCGGCGGTCCGGGGATGCCCGTGTTGACCGAAATCGGCAGGTCGAGCTCGCAGCACTTTGCGTAGACCGGGTAGTAGACCCGATCGTCCGGCGGCATGTTGAAGAAGAAGGGTACGACGCGCGCTAGCACGACGGGGTGCGACTTCGTCAGCGACTCCAGCGCGCGGATGGTCTTCATGCCCAAGCGTGGGTCCAACGAGAGCGAGAGCGCGATGCGATCCGGTGCGAAGTCCGGGAACGCTAGGATGCGGTCGTCGGGCTCGTGAGCGCGCATCGTGACGATGACCTTCTCGATATTCGAGGCGTCCATCTTGTCGAGCAGTGACTGCGGCGTTTCGTCCTGAAACATCGAGTCGCCGCGCTTGAAGTAGTCGTCGGCGACGCGCTGAAGGAATTCGGGCTTCTTGATGGAGCCCATGTTGACGTTGACGAATGTGTCGATTGCAGCGGGTTCCATGCGACTTCTGCTTAAGTAGGAGGGATGCGTGAATTTGCGAGACTAGAACATGTTTCAGTTTGTCAGCGCAATAGGGTCAAACGGACTACCCCCGCGACGGGAGGCCCGCTATGTTCGCGGCGTCCCTCGCCCCATCTGACTATGAAGACTCGACTCCTCGTTCTCCTAGGCTTGGCCTCCCTTGTTGCTTGCAACGAGGCCGCGCAGAGTGGTCTCTGCGAAGATCTCTGCCCAGGTGCGTGCGTGGAGGGCGAGTGCGTCGCTACTAGCGTCGATACGGGACCGGGCGAGATCGCAGTCGACGTTGCGCCTGATGCTGCGCCTGATGCTGCGCCTGATGCTGCGCCTGATGCTGCGCCTGATGCTGCGCCTGATGCTGCGCCTGATGCTGCGCCCGACGTTGAGCCTGATGCTGCGCCCGACGTTGAGCCTGATGCTGAAACCGACGTTGAGCCTGATGCTGAAACCGACGTTGAGCCTGATGCGGAAGTCGATGTCGAGCCCGACGCCGAGCCCGACGTCATTGGCGGATTCGGAGTCTTCATTACGGCGCCTCGCGACGAGTTTGCCGGAGAAACTGGCCTTGTGCTCACCTTCTCGGCCGATGTCTCTTCGGGTGACTTTGAGCCGGACGATCTTACCGCGGTCTGGACCTCCGATGTGGACGGCATCCTCTACGAAGCTAACGTCGAAGTGGCCGACGTCGCCGATGGTATCACGGCCTTCAGCACGTCCGAGCTGTCCGTCGGCATTCACACAGTGACTCTCACGGTATACTCGCCCGATGGCGAGCTGAGTGCGTCGGTGAATGTTGGTATTTGCGGGTGGTTGGACGCTGCGACATTCGACGACGGGCTGCCGGCGGAGTGGGAGACCTACAACGACGCCACCCGCGATTCGCGCGGCTGGCTCGAGATGACGACTGCAACACGCGGTCGCCGCGGCGCGATCGCCAACACCGGACGTTCAATCGCGGGCGGAGACACCCGTCTTCGGTTCCGTGTCGCTACAGGACAGTGCGATGGGATCGGCCCTTGTCCGGACACCGGTCAACCCGGCGCCGACGGGTTCGCGCTCAGCATCTTCGAAGTCAGCGAGGTTACGGAGCTGGAGGACATCATCGCGTCCGCCGGGTCAGGCGGCGGGCTGGGCTATGGTATCGCCGGCGGCTGGGGATCCTACAGCGGAGGCGAGGTGGACGCCTTCCATATCGAGTTCGACACGTGGCACAACATCGATAACGGATCGACCGAGTTTCACACGGATCCGGTGGAGGGCAATCACATCGCGATCACGCTTAACGGCGACCCCGGTGACCACGCGGCATGGGCCGAGGCGCCCACGCTGGAGGACAACGAGTGGCACGATATGGAGGTCATCATCGAGGGCGCCCACGTGACCGTTCTGATGGACGAGGTGGTCATGATCGATGAGGTCATCGCTGGCCTCAACTTCAAGGGAGGCTACCTAGTGTTCACCGGAACCACTGGATATTACTACAACTACCATCGTTTCGATGAGCTTCAGGTCATCGAGGACTGCCGCTTCGAGTAGGTGGGGTTCGCGCTCGGGTAGGGCGCTCGGGTAGGGCGGTTGGTGTCAGCGCCCGGAGGTCGAAGGAGCCGAACGAGAGCGCAGTGAGAATCTTCTCGATCCGACCTGCGCTTCCATTCCTGTCATCTGAGTTGGTGCACCCGAGCGGTGCGATCATAGGGAAGTTATGGACCGCGGCGTTGTAAGCGCTCGCGTCGCCCG
>JBLHWZ010000283.1:0-7317 GCA_047629415.1 Bradymonadia bacterium
AGAATCGCAGCTACTCGCCCACTCTTCGATGGTGTCGGCGTCAGGGGGATCGCCACCTGCGCTTCGAACGGACTCGACGAGAATGACTCGCTCGATCTCGTCACTCCAGTCCAGTCGCAGCGAACATCCGAGCAATGCGCCGCGGGTCGCGCCGGTAGTGAAACCGAAGCCGACACACACGTCGATGATCGTGACGTCCCGCCAGATGGACCCGTCGACCCACGGGCGAGGAATCGCACCTGTTTCAGTGATGTAGACCAGCGCCGCAGCGTCGGTAGCGCCCGCTTCATCGGCGGTCATCAGACAAATGACATTGTCGCCATCAGACAGCTCTGTGCCGGGACACGTGCGGCTCTCGGACTCAGGGTCAGCCGAGCAGCCAGCCGCGAGCGCGGCGAGAGCAAACACCGTCGCGGCCAGAACACTCTTGGATTGCATACGGTTCATATTAGTTATCCTCACTTTGGGCTCCGGAAGGTGCCCAGCAAATTGAAAGGTCCATGGTGATCGCGTCGGGGTCGCCGACCGCGTCTTGCTCGAGGCTGGCGAGCTTCGGGAAGAGTTCTGTTTCGTAGAACTCATTTAGTTTTTCGATGTCGGAAGGACGAATTCGAAAGTTCAACGTTCGCAGTAGGCTCGTCGGAGATCGCCGAATCACTCGAGCGAAGGTCGCGCTCAACGTGCTGGCCATGAAGTTGTTCACGCCATCGATCTGAGCCATCCATTGGGGCGTGTAGAGGCGAGCCTCCGGCGACGACGCCGCAAAGACGTCAGGTTTGTCTTCGGCCTCGACGATTCGTCGCTCGTTGATGAGCCGTTGGATGGCGCTATCGATGTCTGACTCTGACTCCTCGCGGATCAGTTGGTAGAGCCGAGCGCGACTCAGCGACTCTCCCCAGACCATGAACTCAACGCGACGAGGCAGCCCGTATTCGCGTTCAGGGTCGAAGAAGTTGTCCTTCAAGTTCTTCGAGAGTTCGCTCGCTTTTCTCATTCCGACGTTCAGAAGTTCGCTGGCTTGTTTCAGCGTTAAGCCACTCCGACGCACCTCCTGGAAGTACGCGAGTTGGAGCCACGCGGTCATCTCCTTCAGCGGGAGCCGAAACTGCTTCGCCAGCCGAGCGGCGGGGAAGAGGAGCGAATAGACCAGTCGCCGAACCAGCTCATCCTCGGAGATGGCCGTCGGGTCTTTTTGGGGTTCTGGGTTCTCGTTCTGCATCACATGATCGCCTCTGGTGTGACGCGCGAGCCCGAGGGTCGCGCGTCGGGAACTAGCGGAGCTGGAGCGTTCGCGCGATCGAGAGCACTTCGGCTTCCTGAGCGGCTGCGAACCCGACAAACAGGACTTGGTGGAAGAGGCCGGTCGAGACATCTTCGAATACGATCAGTCCTTCGCGGTCCCTGAAACTCCCCGGCCCGCCGACCGCATACAGCGCGCCTGCGCCACAGCCGGCGTCAAAGTCTGACCGGCTCTCATAGCCGAGCTCACCTGCGGTCGGGAGCGTCGCGTATTCCTCTCGGGCCTCAGGTGTGCCTGGACCTTCTTCAAACTCAAACACGACCGTTTCGTCGGAGCGGCGCTTCTGGAATCCCCACGTGTCGTCGCCGGTGAAGGCTCCCGGCGCGGCGGGGTAGTCAGTCGAGAATCGCATCTCGAAGCGAGCATCAACGGAGTCGACGGTCCAGTCGGATGCGTAGTCCGGGGTGGCGCATGAGGTCAGATCGACGCACTCCCCTCCCTCACAGACTTGGCCCTCCGAGCAGTCTACTGTGGCGCACGGATCTTCCGGCTGACACACGCCAGAGACGCAAACTCCTTCACTGCAGTCGGCGCTTGAGGCGCACGCGCTCGCTTCCAGACATTCACCGTCTTCGCAGGTGAACCCGTCGATGCAATCGATGAGCGCGCATGGATCCTCGGGCTGGCACTCTCCATCGACGCAGAGGCCGACCTCGCAGAGAACTGCAGCGCAGGGGTCTACCGTGGTGCAGAGGCCGCTCTCACATTCGTCACCGGTGTCGCAATCCGCATCCGACGCACATGCCCAGCATGTTGCGTTGACCGCATCCACTTCCTCTCTGCACGAATCGCCGTCCGCGATGTCGCATGCCGCCCCCGCTTCGCACTCGTAGAGGTCGGCCTGTGCTTCAGCGCACGCCACGCCAAGGTCCGCGCGTGCTGCCGCTAGACCGTACGCGCAGGAGGTCTCGCACTCGCCAGCCGCCGCGAGGACATCGGCGTCACAACTTCCAACACACCACGCCTCGCAGAGGCCGAGCCACTCCTCTGCGTCCGCAGCGGCGCTGCTAGCTGAAATGGCGAGGATTTCGCGCTCGCTGGCGGCGCTGAACTCTCCCGCGTCGGTGCAAACCAAAGCCTCTCCGCGGATACGCGCCTGGCTGTAGCCGAGGTCACCGCAGAGCACCGTCACGTCGACTTGCGCCCACCTCTCGGCCGTTGGCCATGAGCGAAGGACTGCTGCGGACTCCAAACGGTCCGAGACACTCGGGTCGAGCGTGACGCCAAGAAGAGATGCCGACGATACGCAGGCCTCACCCTCGGTTAAGGCGACCCGCTCGCCAGGACATGTGTTTGCGGTTGGCTGGAGGTTCTCAGCACAGCCGCTTGCAAGTATGGCCGGCAGCACGAAGGCGGCAGCGAAGAGGGTTAGTCGAAAGTTTTTAGTCATGGTTCTCAGCGATGATGGGGTTATGTGTCCCACATGTTGCGGAATTCCGCAATAGTTGACGCCCCCCAAGCACTGCAAGCCACATGCCATCGTCTTGGGTGGGCCAATCAGGGGATTGTCCGAACGGGACCGTTGCCAGTGCCCGTATGGGTATAGGCGCTGCGCGGAGGAGCCAGATCATTGCTCGACTCAGGTGCCCCGCCGACACCCGGCGTGTCAGGGATCCCCTAGGCCTATCAGATTCTTGATTGAGTCTGGCGGGGCGCGAAGTTGGAGAATTGTTTGGGCGAGCCGACCTCAGAGGAGTGTGCAGCCATCCGCAGCCATCCGCAGCCATCCGCAGCCATCCGCAGCCATCCGCAGCCATCCGCAGCCATCCGCAGCCATCCGCAGCCATCCGCAGCCATCCGCAGCCATCCGCAGCCCGGAACTCCGTTGCATGCCAACGCTATCCCCGTCCTATTCTACGACCTGCGCCATGACACATGCTCGATGACGACAGGGCCATCGACCACGCGGTCATCGACGATACACCGGTGAGGTTTCGCGCCTTCGCTACACTCGAGCAACCCCTCGGCGGCGAGGAAAGGACCTCCTCCGTAAGGCTACGGCAGCGCCTTCCCTGTGTTCTCGGTGAAGTTCCAGTGCATCTTCGCCATCACTACGGACATCAGATTCAGCACGAATCCGGCGATCACTAGATGCTGCACCACTACCACCTCGCCAGAAGCGTCACCCGAGGTGGTCACGTGCTTCACGGCGAGCCACGCTGTAACGAGCCCAAACGCGACCGACGTCTGGAAGTTCGCCGCCGCAAACGGGACGTTACTGGTCATTTTCAGCGGCGGCACTGTCACCAGCTGGAGCAGCATCGCGCCGGCGTTCCCTAGGAGCACGCCGAAGAAGAGAGCAGCGGTCATGAACAACTCCGAGGTTTGACCTGGGAAGCGCGTCTCAACGCTGGCCATGTCCATGACCGCTCCGCCGGCCAAGTAGGCGAGCGTTCCGCCCAGCGCCAAGGCTGCCCGCTCGAGCACTCGGCAGGCGAGAGACCGCCCTGCCCCCAGCACCGGGCTCACTGCGCACACATCGGCGGCCCTGCCCTGCGGGGTCAGCCAGCTCCCTTATTCAAACATTCCATCATGGGCATCGTCATGCGAAACACACCACCCGTACATTCATTTTCCTGGCAGCATTTACGCTGCTCTCCACGGTCTCCGAAGGCTGCGCGCGGTCCGATATCCGGCCCGACTCAATCGTCGACGCGTGGATGCGGAAGCCGCTGCCAGGGGGCGAAAACTCCGCGCGCAGCTCGGCGAAACACACGGGGGGGCGGCCGAGTGGCTCGCACTAGGCCAGGCCAGTTGGCATGCCGTCGACGACTGGCGCAGCGGCATGTTTCGGAGGTACATCACACCTCTCACGCGAAACGCGCAGGGATTCAGCTGGACGTTCGAGAGTGGCTCCGGATTTGACGCGGAGATAGGGCTTGAAGAGGGCCGAAAGGACGGGATGCTTGTCGCGATCTCCGGGCCCGACACACGCCGCGTTCGCAACGGGAACCAACGGGACCGAGACCGCGGGTCAGACGCCTTTTACCTCGGAGCAATTCAATACTCCTTGGAGCTTCCGTTCCGGATCGAAGAGGCGATCCACGTTGCGTACACAGGGACCGAGGAACGAGATACCGTAGTCTATGACGTGGTCTATGCGACTTGGGAGGGGTACGATCCGGCTCGCAGAGTCGACCAGTACGTGATCTGGATTAACCAAGAGACCGGACTGCTCGGCCACGCCGAGTACACGATGCGCGACCAATTCAAGTTCGTAGTGGGGTCTGCCCACTACGCAGACTAAATCGACGTCGAGGGCTTCCAGGTCGCGTCATCGACCGGCATCGCATCCGGGCCGCTGGAGCGCGACCGCCGCAGCATTCACCTCATGAGCGTTCAACCCATTGCGATCCCAACGCGTGAGCCGGAGCACTGCACCAGCGCCCCAACGAGCCAACCAACGAGTCGCTCCAACTGAGCGGCTCAAATGAGTGTCGTTCCGGTTGCGTGACCGCCTACGATGTTGGTTTCTGCGCAGGGTCCAAGACGGCCTCACGGTAGAGTCGAACGTACGCGCCGGTCATCGCGACGGCCGAGTATCGCTCCTCAACACGACGCCGAGCGTTCTGCCCGTCCTGGAGCCGACGATGACTGTCGGTGGCGTAGACTAGATAGGCCTGCGCGAGCTCGTCTGGGTTCGACGGCGGTACGACGATTCCACACCCGCCTTCAACCAGCCGCTCGATCTCGCCCACTTCGGTTCCGACCGCAGGCACGCCCACCGCCATGCCCTCGAGGAGGGCCAGAGGCAGCCCTTCTCGCACACTCGAGAGTGTCACGACGTCAAAGCCGTGCACCAACACCTCCACGTCATCGCGGCGACCAAGATTCGTCACACGATCTTCGAGTCCAAGAGTGCGGATGAGCGCCCCAAGGCGTTCCTCCTCCGGCCCCCAACCGATGAGGACCAGGCGCGCACGCGGCTCCGCGTCGACCACCTTGCGGAAGGCATGCAGGAGCGTCGAGTGGTCTTTCTCCGCAGAAAAGCGCGCGACGCACCCGATGATGAACTCATCTGGCTCCGCGAAGTGTTTTCGAGCCATGGCTCGAGCACTCGGATCAAGCCTTGGGACAGTCACGCCGTTGAGAATTACCTCCGGATCACACCCGAAATTCTCGACGCGCCAGTCTGCCAGCTCACGAGACACAGTCACGACGCGAGCCATCTTCGACATCGAACGCCCTAGCAGGCGCCGCCGCACGTGGTCGTATGCCTCTCGTGAGTGCTCGGTCGTCACGTGCGCCACGCGGGCCATCGTCGCAGCGACGGCGCCATAGAGATACGGGCCCAGATGGTGACTGTGTAGAACGTCGATCTTCCTCTGCTCTATCTCTTTGGCGAGGCGGAGCCCGAGGTCCCAACGGATGCCCGACCGCGTCGGCAGGAACACCGAGTCGATTCCGCGCTCGTTGAACGCCTGTCGCAACTCACCGTCCTCTGAATAGGCGAACACAGTCGTCTTGACTCCGAACCCACGTGACGTGATCGCGAGCTGCTCAACGACACGCTCAAGCCCGCCCGTCTGAAACGTGGCCATGAGGTGCCCCACGTGCAGCGGAGGTACTTCGTCGACAGGATCTACCACGTCGCTTCGTCTACCGATCATTGGCGTTCACCAAGGTACCTCGTGCCGGACAGGCACACCCTCGAGACTGGGAACCTCACGCTGCAGAATGTTCGTGCTGGCTGCCATCAGGAGGCGTGTCTCGTGTGGCTGACTCGGTCGGCGGACCGAACTCACATGCGGGGAGAAGTGTGACCATGTGTGAGGTATACTACATGGTTACAACTAGAGAGCACAAGAGGCGTTTACATGGACCCGACAGTGACTCAGCCCAGGAAACCAAAGGGCCAAACCCATTTATGCCCCATGATGTAGAACTGTACAAGCGATGGTGCAGAGACACCTCGGCGCATCACATTGCGCGCTCTAGTGTCGGCAACTAGCGTCCAGTGACCTCACTTCGGAGCCACTCGATGCATGCATGGCCCAGACCTTTCATCGCCTGCTTCGCCCTGGTGCTCGGCGCCTGTGGTGGCGGGGACACCGAACCGGCGCCGGCCGAGGCCGTCGTCGACCCACCAGCGCTGGGCTTGGACCTTGTGCTGCGCCCAGAGGCGGAGCGAGAGACGCGGCTCGCGGCGGTTTCGTCCTGGATGTATCAGCTCGGCGGTTTTGAAAGTGCTGACGCGATCGCGACGCTCGATCGAGAGCCCTACGAGATGGTCGTAGTGGAGCCGGGACATAACATTCGGTCCTGCGCACCGTTCGAGCCGAGCGACGTCGGCGTCCCCGCAGAGCTTCACGATACCGCGTGCGGCGACGGATACGACTACCAGATGCTCGTCGACGAACTCGGCAGCGCACCGAGCGGCGAGCGCCGCTTGGTGCTCGCGTACATCGATGTGGGCCAGGCCGAGTGGTACCGAGACTACTGGACCGCTGGCTGGCGGCCGCCGACCTCGCGCCGGCGGGGCTCACCCAGCTTTATCCTGTCCGCTGACCCGGATGGCTGGACCGGGAACTTTGTTGTCAGCTACTGGGACCCAAGATGGCGCGCGCTCTGGATCGGTGACGACGAGCATCCAGGGCTAGTTCGCGAGCTCGCGGCGCTCGGCTATGACGGCGTCTACCTCGACTGGATCGAGGCGTATTCAGACGAAACCGTGATCGAGGCCGCCGAAAGTGATGGCGTTGATCCGGCTGACGAGATGGTCGCGTTCGTCGAAGCGATTCGTAGCGCAGGACGGTCGGTCACGCCGGACTTTCTGGTCGTCGCTCAGAACGCCCCCTACCTGATTTGGGAGACCGACGACTCGGCGCGGTATGCGGACACCATCGACGCATTCGCGGCCGAAGACACGTGGTCGTTCGGCAACGGAAGCACCGAGGACTGGGACGCCGGCGACGGCGACGACGGACCCTACGACATCTCGGACCGGCTCGAGTGCGAAGCCGAGGCGTGCCGCAATTCAATCAACGCTCCGGACAACGTCTGCGGCCAACCCGACG
>JBLHWZ010000284.1:0-7265 GCA_047629415.1 Bradymonadia bacterium
CACGGTCTACAAGATGCCGATGGTTGTGCATCGCGCGATGGTCTCTCGGCTGAAGACACTGGCCCGCATGGACATCGCCGAACGGCGGCGACCGCAGGACGGCCGAGTGAAAACCTCGTCCGGTGATGGGCGCGAGACCGAGCTTCGTGTCTCCTCTGTGCCTGTCGCATTCGGCGAAAAGATCGTCATGCGCGTGTTCGATCCGAACACGATGCGCCTTGATCTTGAGGCGCTCGGGTTTTTCGAGTCGGAACTCCACCTCTGGAACGACTTCATCTCGCGGACCCACGGCCTCGTGTTGATCACCGGACCTACGGGCTCCGGCAAGACGACCACGCTCTACTCGACGCTCCGGCTCGTCAGCTCTCCGGACGTAAACATCACGACGATTGAGGATCCGATCGAACTCGTGGACGACACGTTCAATCAGATTCTCGTCCAGAATAAGATCGACGTCACCTTCGCGAAGGCGCTCCGGAGCGTGCTCCGGCAGGACCCGGACGTGATCATGGTCGGCGAGATTCGCGACGCTGAGACCGCCGAGATGGCAGTGCAGGCCTCGCTCACCGGCCACCTGGTTTTCTCCACGCTGCACACCAACGACGCGCCGTCCGCCATCGTGCGACTGCAAGACCTCGGCGTGCCCAACTTCCTCATCTCGTCAACGTTAGTTGGCGTCATGGCGCAGCGATTGGTTCGCAAGATCTGCGAGTTCTGTAAGAAGCCGACGACCCTCGGACCCGACGAAGCAGCGCTACTCGGCCTCAATGTTACGAGCCGTGACCTGCCCGTGTTCTACGGCGAAGGCTGCAACCACTGCCGCGGCACTGGCTTCTACGGTCGGGCTGGCGTGTTCGAAGTGATGCCGATCGACCATGGGCTCAAAAAGCTGATCAGCGAGGGAGCAACCGGGGATGCGCTTCGCGCCGAGGCCGTCGCGAACGGAATGGTCACCCTGAGAGACGCTGGCATTCGAAAGCTCGCTCTAGGGATCACGTCGTTCGACGAGATCCTCCGCATCCTTGGCGACCACGGCTCATAATGCTGAGTTTCACCGAACAGCTGCACACTCTCATCGTCGCGCCCTACCCGTACGTGAATCTGGTCACGTTCGAGGAGGATCGCGTCCTCGCGATGATTCGTAAGCTGGCCGGGAGCATGGAACGTAATGTCACGATCTGGCGGCCGGAGGAGCATAACGACGTCGAGGAAGGTCTGGATCAGCTGATCGGGGCCTTCGCTAAGTTCCGAACCGGAGCCGTCGCCGTCATCCTCGACGCACACCCGTATCTCTCAGACCCAGCGCGCGTGCGCCGGCTCCGTGCACAACAGTCCAAAGTGATGGCGAGCGACGCGACGGTCTTCTTCGTCAGCCCGACCCCGTCAATTCCAAACGATCTCTCGAAGGACATCGCTGTCGTGGACGTGCCACTTCCAGATCGCAACGAGCTGCAGATGATCCTGGAGCGGTCTCTCTCGTCCGAGGAACTGCAGGATGCCGACCAGGAGCGAATCAGCACGGCTGCGTTGGGATTGACCGGACGCGAAGCTCTGCGTGCCTATCGAAGGGCCGCCCACCTCGCTGGTCAGGAACGTGCGCGCAGGCGCCCGTTCAACTGGGAGGCGGCTGTTATCACGGAGAAGCGACGCCTCATGGCCAGCGCCGGAGCGCTCGAGTTTACTGAGACCCAACTCACTCTGGATGATGTCGGCGGCCTCGATGAGCTCAAGGACTGGGTCGACCAGCGACGGGCGGCGTTTGGCGAAGAGGCCCGCGAGTTTGGCCTACCTGAGCCCCGAGGTCTTCTGATGCTCGGCGTGCAAGGATGTGGGAAATCGCTGGCGGCGAAGGCGCTCGCAGGCGACTGGGGGCTCCCGCTGGTCCGGCTGGACCTCGGCGCGCTCTTCTCGGGCGACACCGCACCGGAACCGGCGCTTCGAGCCGCTGCCAAGGCGGCTGAGGCGATGGCACCCTGTGTTCTCTGGGTGGACGAGATCGAGAAGGGGTTTCCCGAAGGCGATTCGGAGACCACGCGGCTGCTCGGAACGCTGTTAACCTGGCTGCAGGAGAAGACCGTTCCGGTATTCTTCGTCGCCACCGCCAACGCGGTGGACACGCTGCCACCAGAGCTTCTGCGCCGCGGTAGGTTCGACGAGATCTTCTTCGTTGACCTTCCTGACATTGATGCGCGTAAGCAGATCCTTGGGATTCACTTGGCTGCTCGAGGCCGCGACGCGGGCCAGTTCAACACGACGGAGATCGCGCAACTCACGGTTAACTACTCAGGCGCGGAGCTAGAGCAGGTCGTGATCGCGGGCCTCTACACCGCCTTCGCGAAGAAACGCGAGTTGAGCCAAAACGACCTCGTACACGCGACGCGCGAGCTGATCCCGCTCTTCAAGCTGCGGGAGACCGAGATCAAAGCCTTACGAACCTGGGCGAGAGACCGAGCACGGCCCGCTGGGCACGACCGATCGCTGGTGAATCTCTTCGGCGAGTAGCTCCCTTCCGGACAGCGATGCGCTGACTCAAATGTCCATGATGCCTACGCCGACGGCTCTCCCTGACCGCGGGGTTTGGGCACGCCAAAGAGCAGGAGCGGCAAGACCACGCCTATCGTTACCCACCATGGCCATCGCCAACCGTTCCATATGCGGGCCTCGTGAGCCCGCGGGGTGCGCTCGCTGAGCCAGGGCCTCGCAGTCTTGGACCACACGCCAAACGCATCGCCGATGGGCAACATGCCAAACGCATAGCCTTTTACGCCACCCAGGCGAATCGGCATCCCAAACGCCTCGCCGGCTCGGAAGAGACTTCTCGCGGCGACGTCGTCCCCCCAAACAAGGGAGGCGCCAGCGCCGACTGCGCTCGCCGAGAGGCTGATCCCGCCGATCAGAGGCCCTGAGTCGATATCTCCCGACGCGGCGCTTCCGTGTGGGTGCTCGCGAAAGCCAGGCAGCGACATGACGGTCGTCAGGTACTGACCTCGTAACTGCCGGTAGTAGAACTCGCCGCGCACCGGATCTATGTCGGCCATGAACCTGGTAATCAGTACCAGCGAGGTCGCCCTCGGGCCCTCGAGCACCGAGCCATCAGCTGGGTCGATACGATGTGAAGGGACGCCGAGACGGCCGTCGGCCGTCGTATCGATCGCGTCGAGCCACTCCTCCAGCCAGGCTCCGTATCGGGGCTCCGGCGCGACGACGTCGTAAACGCGCATCGCGACCATCGAGGGGTACGAGTCGCAGGGCCAGGCGGCGCCTAGGTAGGACTCAGGGAAGGGGGTCGGCGCATCGTCGACAGCCTCTCGGATCCCGTCGAGCTGGCCCTGCAGACGCGTGATTTCGCCGCCAATGCCCGCTGACTGAGGGTCCAGAAGGATGGTTCCGGCTCGCAGGTACGCAGTCCAAGACTGGAAGAACATGCCGTTGGGCGGCGACTGTACGCCAAAGAAGGGTGCGCGGCCCGCGGCGGACTCTAGCGCCTCAAGCGCAACGAGCGCGCGGTCTCGAGCACTAAGCCGGTCGGGCGACCCGAGCGGCGCATCCAGTCCATGGTCGACGTGTGCAAGGCCAACGAGCGCATGCATGAAGAAATACCCTTCAGGAAAGAGCGATTGCATCTCCTCAGCGGCGCCTTGGTTGAGGGCCCGTTCGAGGAACGCCAGCTGAGCGTCCACATCTTCCGCGGAGCCGTTCGGCAGTGGGTCACGAGCCAGCCGCAGCGCGAAGGCGAGCAAGATCACAGCCACGGTGAGACGCAGCGCGCGCGCGACCGCCCGGAGGAGGCGACGACGATGTGGGGGGGCTGAGGGCAATTCGGCGTCTGCGTTGACGAGGACACCGACAACATCGGCCCTAGACGTGTGCTCGGCATGACGTCCGAGTGCAAATTCGGTGCAGCTACTCCGCCTCTGCTTCGCGCCAATGCGCTCGTAAGGTATGATCCGGGAATGGCAGAACTAGAGCATTGGATCGCGGCCTCACATGGTCAGGGTCGCGCGCAAGAGACCGGGTTTCTCTGGCTCGATCCGCGCCATACTGGCGGACAGGGTCACTTGTGGATGGTCGTCGAAGGCGTTGGCGGCAAGGGGATAGGCGACGTCGTTGCGGCCCTCGCGACGATCACGATGACGGAGCTCTACCCAGAAGCGCTCGACATGTTCCGAGACCCGCTGAAGGCAATGGAAGTCGCGCTTCAAGACGCCGACCGGCGCCTGGCAGCGATACGAGGCGTGTATCCTGAGCTCAAGAAGGGGCGGGCGTCATTTGCCGCCGTCGCACTCTTCAACGATGCGTACCACTTAGCCTGGGCCGGAACGTGTAGAGCGACGCTCGTAAAAGCGGGCGAGACCGAACTCCTCACCCAAGACCGAATTGAGTCCGCCAAGAACGGCGTCGTGATCCCGTCCACGGGATTGGGCGCTAGTGATTCTCTCATTCACTTCGCAGGCTCCTACGACTTGGGGCCGAATGCGATCGCGATCACGACCCACAGCGTCACAAAGACCGTACGAAATGCAGCGATCGGGCAAGGTGTGGAACGACTCGCTGCCTGGAACGCCGCGCCCGCGATCATCACGCTCGCCAGGAGAGACGACGAGACCGTGAGCGCAGCGGTGGCCGTCGTTCGCGCCGAACCACTCCTGGTGAAGGCCACCACAAGCGTCGACGCATTCATTGAGTGGGCGGAATCTGGCGCGAGCACCTGGGACTCGAAGACTCTGGTCTTGCAGACGAAAGCCTCCAGAGCGCCGGGAAATCCGCAGGTCTCGAATTACGCGGGGCTGCCACCGATTTCCGGAACTCAGGCCGAGGCTGAGGCCGAAGAGCATGGCCTCAATGAGTCGACGATGTCGTTCTCGCCCGAGGACGTTCGACGCATCGTCGAAGGCGCGCGGCAACAAGGCAACGGAGGCCTTGGCACCTCCGATAGCGGCCCGTTGCCCTTCGCTCGCACAAGCGCGATAAGCGGCGACGTCGGCGCGGTGGTGGCGCAGGGGGCCCGAGCGGAAACCGAACGCTCCGGGACAGCCCGCGAGGCCACCGAGCGAGTAGGTACAGGAGCCGAAGACGATCCGGTTCGAATACCGCCCAAACCGCTGTCAGCGCCAGAGGGAACGATGATGTTCTCGCCTCAACAGTTGGCAGAGGTTCGAGCCAGCAGCGAACAGAAGCTAGGGGCGAAAGACGATGCGCCCGAAGCGGGCCCCGAACTTGAGCGCACCGGCGACCTGCTCGCCGTGCCCCAGTCAAATCGCTCCGCGGCTCCTGATGAGTCTGAAGAAACCAGACTCTTCTCGCCTGACAATCGTGCTCAGCAGCGGTTGGAGAAGCAGACGACACCCGAAGCTGATGATCGCGATACTTGGAAGGGCGAGTCTCTCAGCGTGCCCCTGAATGGTTTTGATGTGAGACGGCGGGCCACCGCGGCCCTCATCTGCATCGCTCTCGTAGCGGGCGCGATCGCGACCTATTTCGGATTCTTCGCCACCTAGCCGCTCGAACGAGTTCCGAAGGCTCTGGGGACACTCTTCGTTACCACTTGCGTGCGCGCGAGAGAGCGGGTTAGACACGCGCTCCCTCACTATTTTTGCACTGTCCCTCGCCGGATCTGTGCGTACCCAGACAGTAGCCTCTAACAGGAGTCCCTATGGAGTTTTTGCGCCGGCTTGCAGCCTCGGCTTGGTTCCAGAACTTCGTCACCGCGGTCATCGTCTTTGCCGCGGTGTTGGTTGGTATCGAAACCTATCCGCAAATCGCCCACGCCCATGAAGGGACGCTTCACTGGTTGAACCAGCTGATTCTTACCATCTTCATCCTGGAAATCGTGGTCAAGATGGGGGCGGAGATGCCGAAGCCGCATCGGTATTTCCTGGACCCCTGGAACGTCTTCGACTTCGTGATCGTCGCGGCGTGTTTCATACCCGGAGCCGGACAATATGCGGTCGTACTCAGACTGCTCCGACTGCTGCGTGTCCTGAAGTTACTCAACGCGATCCCGAAGCTGCAGATCCTCGTCGGCGCCCTACTGAAGAGTATCCCGTCGATGTTCTACGTGTCGGTGCTGCTCTTCCTCCTTTTCTACGTCTACGCGGTTGCGGCGGTCTTCCTCTTCGGCGTGAACGACCCGTACCACTTTGGGGACCTGCAGAACTCGCTGCTCTCTCTCTTCCGAGGCGTGACGCTCGAGGACTGGACAGACCTCATGTACGTCCAGATGTACGGCTGCGAAAACTACCCGACGAGCGATGTGTTCCGACCCGGAGCGGTTCCGTTCTACCCGGACGGCCTGGGACTGAACGCGATGCCGATAGTCACCGAGATGTGGAACGGCGAGATGACCGAGGGGTGGCGCACGGTCTGCGCGAACCCGCAGGCCAACTGGTGGCTCGGCATGACGTTCTTTGTCTCGTTCGTTCTGCTGGGCACGATGGTCATCTTGAACCTCTTCATCGGCGTCATCATGAATGGCATGGACGAGGCGACCGCGGAATCCGAGCTTCTCCTCGAAGAGAAGCGACTGAAGGACCGCGGCGAGACCGCGCCGACCATCGAGCACGACATCTTCGAGCTCGCAAAGGCAATCAACGACCTCCACGACCGTGTTGGCGTCGTGAAGAAGAAAGTCGAAATCCGACTTAAAGAGCAAGAGTAGCCAGAAAGACAGACCCCGGAGCGCACGCTTCGGGGTCATCACTTGGTCGTTCGGCGGGACCAACTCCGCCCACAGAACGGGCCGTTGCCAAGATTGGCAATTGACAACGTCCGCGATGACTCTATCTATTCTCGCGTTTTCACACTCGGACTATGGGAAAACCATGATTGGACAGTTTCTGAAGCGTGGCTTCGAGCTCATCGTTGATATTCAGAAGAGCCTGAAGGGTTCTTCTTCGCCGGCGCCAAGCAGCCCTGTCACGACTCCCGAGTCGGCAGCAGCCCCTGCGCCTGTCGCATCGACGCCGCAGCCAGCTAGCTCGGCTCCCGCGGAGCCCGTCGCGAAGAAAGCGCCTGTGAAGAAGGCACCCGCAAAGACGGCTGCCAAGAAGACGGCACCCGCAAAGACGGCACCCGCAAAGACGGCACCCGCAAAGACGGCTGCCAAGAAGACGGCTGCCAAGAAGACGGCTGCCAAGAAGACGGCACCCGCAAAGACGGCTGCCAAGAAGACGGCTGCCAAGAAGACGGCACCCGCAAAGACGGCTGCCAAGAAGACGGCACCCGCAAAGACGGCTGCCAAGAAGACGGCACCCGCAAAGACGGCT
>JBLHWZ010000285.1:0-7246 GCA_047629415.1 Bradymonadia bacterium
TCAGCTCGGGGAGGCCCGGCATAACGCGGAGGAGCTTGCTGACAACGCGGTTCTCGAAGACCGCGCGGTAGATCGCGCGAACCTTCAGGATCATCAGCGCGTACTCTCGTAACGAGTCAGCAGGGGTTGTGTTGACCGCAAAGATGTTGGGCGCGATCGGAGTGATCTCGGGCCCGACCGGGGTCGTGTCGAAGATCTTTCCGACGCGGTCCGTGGCGTTGAGCTGCATCAGCAGCACGCGCTTTCCTTGCTCGGCGTAGGCGCAGGCCATCGCCGCCGAGATGACGGTTTTACCAACCCCCCCTTTGCCGGTGTTGATGATGAAGCGTGTGTCGAAGAAGGACATTGCTAGGTGGGCGTCACGCCAAGGACGTCGCAGAAGAGCGCCATGCGAATTGGCACCCCAAAATGGGTCTGTCGAAAGTAGGCGGCGCCGGGAAGATCATCAACGTCGGTCGCCAAGTCGCCTCGTCTGGGGAGCGGGTGCATGATCGTCAAGTCGTCGGCGCGTCCTTCGCCCTCGATGAGAGCTCGGTTGACCACGTAGCTACCGATCAGATGCGCGGCCTCTGAGGGATCTTCGAAACGCTCCTCTTGAAGTCGAGTGACGTACATCACATCGGCGCGGCGCACGGCGTCTCGGAGATCCGGAACGGCCTCGTAGGCGACGCCGGCGGCATCCAGTTCCTTGGTAATCTTCTCTGGCATCGCGAGGGAATCTGGTGACGCGAAGAGCAGTTTTACGTCATCGAACCGAGTGAGCAATCGGGCGAGCGAGTGCACCGTTCGCCCGTAGCGGAGGTCCCCAACGAGGGCGATTGTTAGGCCGTCGATCTGCCCTCGCTCCTTGGTTATCGTGTACGTGTCGAGCAACGCCTGGGTGGGATGCTCGCCGGCGCCGTCACCAGCGTTGAAGACGGGGTTCTTCGCAACCGCAGCAGCGCGAGCCGCAGCGCCGATCTTCGGATGGCGTAGCACGATGGCGTCTGCATAGCCGTCGATGACGCGGATCGTGTCCTCGAGCGTCTCGCCCTTCGCCATCGACGAGAACTGCACCCCGACCGTCGCTTCGATCGATCCACCGAGCCGCAGGAACGCGGTGCCGAAAGAGAGTCGGGTACGCGTCGAGGGCTCGAAGAATAGGTTGGCCAGGACTCGGCCGGCCAGCGCCGTCGAGACGTGCTCTCCACGGATGACAGACATCGAATCGTCAGCGAGTTGAAAGAGTCGAGCGAGGTCTTCGCGTTGGAACTGCGAGACCGAGACGATGTGCGAACCGCGAAGCGACATAGGTCCTACCGGGCGAGAGGCGTGGCCGCGCGGTTAGTTCGGACAGCGTAGCGAAGCAAGGAGGACTGAGGACTGACGACTGACGACGGTCATAGGGCGCCGGCCTCATGCTGCGGAGAGTCGTCGGGCTTCTAGATCCTGCAGGCAAGCCCCTCGACCCTAGGGCCGAGCCACGAGGCGACGGAAAACACTTGCGAATATGCAGATTAATGCGGCTCGCATCCGTGCGTCCCTAGGACATCCACTATTCAAGGCGGAGACTACCCAGCATGAGTTCGACTTCTGTGAAAACCCTTCTGTGCCTGCTCACCGCCGCATTCAGCCTGACAGGCTGCGGGCCTGAAGAAGCAGAAGAACCGACGTGCTTCCTCCCGCCGCCCTCGACCCGCGAAGGAGATGTCGTCTTAGACTACGAGTTGAACGGCGTTTGCGTCGAGGGAATCTGTCAGTATCCGACCGAGAGTGTCGAGTGCGAGTTCGGGTGTGCGGGTGGCCGTTGCGGCCACCCATGCGAGACTTCCCGTAGCGACGGCGGGCCTGCCGATTCGGTCGGTTGACCTCGACCACACGAACCTCGCGCGCAGCGAAGAATCGCACGAGACCTGCTCCGTAGGAGCCTGTTCCTTCAACACCGACACGGTCGATTTCACCGGAGTCTTGCAGCCAGGCGAGTAACTCTGCGTAGCCCTCCGGCATCGCGGCGAATGTGGCATTGCCGAGGATTCTCCCACGCTGGTCGAGCGCGGCGCCCGTGTGCGTGTCTTTGTGCGTGTCTTTGTGGGTATCGATGCCGCCGGTTGCGGAGAGTAGATAGGGACTCGAATCGGTCATGGTCTGTCCTCCAGCAAGCGTTGATGAAGACTCGCGCCCGGTCGAGCTACGGACAGGACAGTGAAGGGTGGTGCGCCACAGGCTCCTATTGGGTCACGTACTCGGCCAGACTCAGTGCGCGCCGCGGGCCTGGGTCGTCGACAGATCAACGCAAGGACACTCTGACAAGGTCAGTCCCAAGCAAGGGTCAGACGGCCAGTCCGCGACACACCTGAGCATAATCACTGTCCCAGCAATCACCTTTGCGGCTCATGCTGCACTCGAAGCCAGCCAGGTCGAGAGCTCGGCGATAGTCCTCGCTCGCGTATCGGGTAGATTCACGTGGTCGGTGTGATGAATGAGCCCGGTCTTTGGAGCGCGTAGTCCGCGGGCCATCTCGAAAGCTCGGGGTATGAGGTCTCGGTCAATCAGGGGACTGGTGGCGTATCCGAAAACCTGCTGAGACCAGATGTCGAGAATGACGGCGAGGTAGAGCCAGACTTGATTCGTGACCACATAGGTGATGTCGCCGACCCACGCCTTGTTTGGTCCTGATTGCGTGAAGTCTCGGCCGAGGAGGTCGTGGGTAATGGAGGGCTAATGATTGCTGTCAGTCGTCGCTTTGAACCTGCGTCGTTCATTGGGACGGAAGCCCGAACGGCGTATGGACGCCGCTACTCGCGAACGACTGCAAGCGATCCTAGCCTCTTCGACCTCGAGCTGGATTCGTCGGCTCCCGTACCGTTGGTGGCTGGTGTCGAAGGCCTCTTTGACGAGCCGATCGAACTCGGCGTGCCGCGTCGCCGCAGCCATCGAGCGCTCCCGGAGCCAGTCGTAGCAGCCAGACCGGCTCACATGCACAATCCGGCACATGAGGGAGATACGGTGGTTCGCCTCCTCCGCGAGGATGAATCGGAAGCGGATCGCTACCGAGACTCCTTCGCACAGGAGGCCGTCGATTTTTACGACCTTGAGCTCTGCTGTGAGCCGGCGATTGTCTCGTCGATGTTGCGCCAGCTCCGCGCGCTCATCTGACGACAAGCCGCCGGCGTCTTGCTCACGATGAGCCTTTATCCAGCTCCGCAACACCTTGTCGCCGAGCCCGAGGTCGCGCGCCGCTTGGGCAATGTTCGCGCCCCGGGTGGTTGTGAGTCCGACAGCGTCGGCCCTGAACTCAGGACTGGATTTGCGCCGAGGGGCGCGAGTCTTTTTCTTCGTACTCATGGTCGTCGTCGGGGGGGAGCGCCGCCTTCCCTACGCCAACTGTCCGATTCTTCGATACACGCCATCTCTTTGTGGTTGCTCATGGCGGTCTCCGAGCTCAGCCCCATTTGAAAAACGATTATCATACGCAAAATTAACCCACTGCGACGGATATACGGATGCGGTCGCGTGTTCGAGTCCCACAGATTCTGCACTCGACAGGGGCGAGTGAGCATCTATACTCTCGAAACCTCACTCCGCCGCGTCATGCACAACCACGATTACGACTACCTCATCATCGGCTCCGGCTTCGGCGGCAGCGTCTCGGCGCATCGACTGACCCAGAAGGGCTATAAGGTCGGCATGATCGAAAAGGGGCGCCGGTTGCCAACCGCCGAGCTCCCGAAGTCGAACTGGAACCTTTGGAAGTCGATCTGGGCGCCGTTCTTAGGGCTTCACGGCATCCTCTCCGTGACTCTCTTGAAAGACGTTGTCATCTTTCATGGAAGCGCTGTTGGGGGAGGCTCGATCGTCTACGCGAACACCCATCTGGAACCGCTGGAGTCGTTCTTTACTGATCCGCGCTGGGTGCACCTGTCGGACGACTGGAAGGAAGAACTCGCCCCGTTTTACGCAGAAGCAAAGCGGATGCTCGGCACCACCGAGTCAGCGCGCACGTACAAGATCGACGACGCGCTCAAGGAGGTGCTCACAGACATGGGCACTGGAGATACGTTCAAAAAACACACGATCGGTGTGTTTTTCGGCGATCCCGACGTTGAAGTCGACGACCCGTACTTCGGCGGTGATGGGCCGAAACGAGTCGGCTGTAATCACTGCGGCTCTTGCATGACGGGCTGTCGGGTTGGCGCCAAGAACTCCCTCGACAAGAATTACCTCTACTTCGCGGAGAAGTACGGCACGGAGCTCCACGCGGAGACGATGGTCGAGGACGTGCGTCCGCTCGGTACGGGTGACGGAAGCGAGGGCTACGAGATTCGAACGAAGTGTTCGACCTCCAGGTTCTTCAAGAAGCGCCGCCGCTTCACCGCGAAGAACGTCGTGTTCTCAGCCGGCGTGCTCGGAACCGTGAAGCTACTCTTCGGGTGCAAGGACCGCGGCTCACTTCCAAACATCTCGAAGGCGCTCGGCACATACGTTCGCACAAACTCTGAGTCCATTCAGGGCGTCGTGACCAACGACAACACGATCGGAACGGGCGTGGCGATTTCGTCCGGCGGACTCACACCTGACGGGACACATATTGAGATGGTTCGGTACGGGAAACATGCCGACGCAATGAGCGCGGTCGCGACAGTTCATACGGGCGGCGGCCGGCTTCCTAGGCAGCTCTACTGGCTGGCGATGGCGATTCGCCACCCGATTCAGGCGATCCGCCCGATCGTTTGGCCCTTCGGATGGTCCGCGAAGTCCGCCATCGTGCTCGCGATGCAGGCCGTCGATAACTCGATGGAGCTTCGTTACCGGCGCCGCTGGTGGTGGCCATTTTCGAAGTCGCTCAACAGCGATTGGGGTGACCGAGAGGCGCCGCCGACCTTCATGCCGTCCGCGCATGAGGTGACCGTGAGGCTAGCTGAGAAGACAGGCGGACAGGCCGTATCCGTCGCACCGGAGCTGGCGCTGGATACAACGACAACCGCTCACATTCTCGGCGGCTGCCCCATGGGCGAATCAGTGGAGGACTCGGTTATCGACAAGTACAACCGCGTTCACAACTACGAGGGAATGTACGTCGTCGACGCGTCGATGATAGGCGCGAACCTCGGGGTGAACCCGTCCTTGACGATCACAGCGCTTGCCGAACGTGCGATGGAGCATGTCGCGGCCAAGGCCGACGAGGAGGGCGGGTGCGCCAATCTCGCGCAGGCGGCCGAGTGACGATCGACGCATCGGGGAAGAATCTTCCAGTGGTCGCGAGACCAGCCGTCGTTCATGGCGGGCCGCAGTCGGCGACGGAGCCTCCTGGGACTGAGCTGCGCTGGCAGGAGCAGTTCTTTAGACAGAAGGAGACTATGCCGTACAAGCGGCTACCCGGCTTCTCCAAGTCGAAGGGCCATTTCATTCCTGAGCGCCCCAGCGACCGTGCGTCCGACTTTGCGAGCCGGCTCTTGGTCGAAGAGCTGCAGGAAGAGTCCAGAGAGGTCTATCGGGACGCGAAGAAGGTCTTGGGACTCAAGTCTCGGCAGATCAATCGCGACTGGACCGAGGGCAGCGCTTCAGTAGCCTGCGAGGCGTTTCGCTTTGACTGGGCGACGGGCCAAGACCCTGAAGAACCGGGGGCTGCACGGATCCTGCGTACCTTACGCCTAAGCGCAGATCATATGAACGATCTGCCCGACGGATTCGACGGAATGTTCCCGGTGTCGCCGGATGAGCTGGTCGTACCAATGGATGGTACCCTCGACTACGACGACTTCGTGGATCACTTCGAGGACGTCGCAGAGGAAGCTGGCGGTTGGTTCGACGAGGATGAGGACACGCAGACGATGCGGATGGGAATGACCGATGGTGTCACGCTCCACTTTGATCTCAATGAGCGTGAAATGGTCATCGTTTTTGAGCGCAAGGGCGGATTGCGGGCGCTGGTGAGCTTGGCGGCGAAGGCGTTGGAAGCGTTGGAGCGAGAGCCGCGGTCAGGGGAGATTCCTCGGTAGGCGACTGGGATGCGTCCGTTGAATGCGTTCATGTGCTAATGCCTCGCGAATGCCATCGATCATCGAAAACACTGAGTCTCTCTGGGTCGTCTACAAGCCGTCAGGGTGGCTCGTCCACCCTGCCAAAGGCACCGACGCACCGAACCTCGTCGACTGGCTCATCGAGCAGGGCGCACCCAAGACCGTCGCCCCCGTGCACCGGCTGGATCTGCCAACGTCTGGGGTCATTCTCTACAGCGACTCGTCTGAGCAGCGGGGAAAGCTCGGCCGCTTCTTCGTCGATGGCACCGTTGAGAAGCGCTACGTGGCGCTCGTACACGGCCACACTCGCTCAAAGGGCATCATCAAGAAGCCCTTGGATGACGAGCGGCGCGGAAAGCCGCTTGAGGCGCTTACTCGGTATAGAACCCGAGAGAACCTCGGTGGCTTCAGCTTTATCAGCGTAAGGCCGGCGACCGGTCGCAAGCACCAGATTCGCCGCCACCTGCACTCGATCAGACATCCGGTGGTTGGAGACGAGCGGTACAGGACGGAGAAGTTTGTTGCCGTACCGGCGTTCCCCAATCGGCTCTGGTTGCACGCCGAGCGCGTGAGCCTGCCAGACGGGCGCAGCTTTGTGGCACCGCTGGCACCAGAGTTGCAGGCGCACCTCGAGGTGCTGCGAGCGAGCATGGTGCCGAAAGCCGACGCGGCGAAAGTCGACGTAGCGAAAGTCGACGTAGCGAAAGTCGGCGTAGCGAACGAGGAAGGGGCTTCATGAACGACGATCGGCGGTTGAGCGCGGCTTTCTGGCTGCGGTAAACCGGCCTGCGCCCTGCGCCCATGCCCTCCCTGCATCTGACCCCGGTCACCGCACGGCGTCTTTCGAGGCTCCGCTGATATCTTGGCGTCGTTGGGCTTCTGGGCACCCTGTCGCAGGCGATTACCCTCTCGGCTCCGCCGCTAAGCACCTTTACCACGCCTCTAGCTGTGCTTGGGCTGGTGGTCTTCGTCGCTTACTTGGCGTGCACGGCCGCGCTCGTTCGGGCTGGTCGCTCGCTGTCCTTCTGGCCGTGTTGGCGACGGCGCTGGTCTGGATGATCCTCATTGGCGTGGCCGTTGGGCTGGTGGATTCTCGCGGGTTGCTCGTGCCGCTCACCCTCCCCCAGTGTCAGGGAAGTTGCCGCCTCCTTTTTCCTAACTTCGGGGGGCATGAGATGAGGCACGGATGCAGTACTCAGATAAGTTCAAGTCGCGGATGATCGCGAAGCTCCTGGAACCGAACGCAC
>JBLHWZ010000286.1:0-7230 GCA_047629415.1 Bradymonadia bacterium
CAGGCCTCTATGAGTACGACAACACGATGGTCTACACGACGCTCGATTCGGCGCGAGAGTTCCTCAACGTGCCCGCAGGCGAGGTGACGGGTATCGAGGTTCGCATCGAGGATCTGCGGGATGCGGAATCCGTTGGCGGCGCGGTTGAATTCGCAGTCGAGTCGGCCGCCGAGTTGGCTGAGGTACACACCTGGATGGAGCTGAACGAGCGGCTCTTCTCCGCGCTGGAGCTGGAGCAGTTCGTGATCGGGCTGCTGCTGATGTTTATCGTTCTGGTGGCGAGTTTCGCGACGGTCTGTGTTTTGACGATGATCGTGATTCAGCGTTCGGATGAGATCGCGATTATGCGGTCTATGGGCGCTAGCGCTGGTTCGATCCGCAAAATCTTCGTCGTGCAGGGTATGAGCATCGGAATTTCCGGCATCATCATGGGCCTGATCATCGGGCTGGGACTTGTCGCGTACTTGCAGTACGTGGGGGTCGCGCTCGACCCGAGCGTCTACTACATCGACCGCGTGCCGGTTGAACTCGCTGGCGCGGACGTGCTGCGAGTGACCCTTGGGGTTCTGGCAATAAGCGCGTTCGCAACGCTTCTCCCGTCACTGCAGGCCTCGCGCCTCGACCCGGCCGACGCCCTGCGCCACGATTAACGTTTGACGAGCACTCCACAACCGCTGCTGAAGATCAGCAGGCTCACGAAGACGTTTCGTAAAGACGGACAAGAGATCGAAGTCCTGCGTGACATCGACCTCGAAATCCCGAGGGGCGAAGCGATCAGCATCATGGGCCGTAGCGGCGCAGGAAAGACCACATTGCTTCAAATCGTCGGGACTCTCGACCGTCCGACAAGCGGTGAGGTCCTCTTCGATGGAGAGGACGTCTTTAAGATGAAGGACGCACGACTTTCGTCGTTCCGCGGACGAAGCATCGGCTTCGTCTTCCAGTCGCACCACCTCCTGCCTGAGTTCACGACAATCGAGAACGCGGCAATGCCCGCGCTGATTGCGCGGGTTCCAAAGCAGGAAGCGCACGCACGCGCCGAAGAGATCCTTGTTCGCGTCGGTCTCGGCCATCGCCTCTCGCACCGCCCGGGCGAACTTTCGGGTGGAGAGCAGCAGCGTGTCGCACTGGCACGGGCTCTCGTAATGGGCCCCAAGCTTCTCCTTGCGGACGAGCCGACCGGTAACCTCGACGAGGCTACCGGCGAGAACATTTTTGAGCTCTTCTCGGAGCTCTCCTCAGAAATCGGAACGAGCGTCGTCGTCGTGACTCACAACAAGGCGCTGGCACAGCGAATGCCGATACGTTTGAACATGGTCGATGGTCGGCTCGAAGACTTGGGGGCCGCGTGATGATGCGCTGGCTTCAGACTCTTAGTGCTGCCGCATTGTGCCTGGCACTTCTGCTTGTCCCTGCTGGGGCGTCTGCGCAGCTGAACTCTGCCGTCTCCGAGATTCGGGTCGACGGCACCATCCGCGTTGAGGGGCAAGCTGTCCTGAATCAACTACGCACTCGAGTGGGGTCGCAGGTAAGCCCGCGCACGCTCGGTCAGGATGTTCGCGCGGTCTACGACCTGGGCTTCTTCGATGACGTCGCCGTCGACGCGGTGGAGACAGAAGACGGTCTTGTTCTCACGTTCATCGTCGATGAGAAGCCGTCCATCGGTTCGGTCGAGTTCGTCGGTTCCGACAAGCTCGGTGAAGACGACTTCGAAGAGGCCATCGCGCTGCGAATTGGCTCGATCCTCGACGAGAACGCGGTGCGCCGCAGCGTCCAGTCGCTTGAGGCGCTCTACCGAGAGAAGGGCTATTTCCTGGTCGAGATCGACTACGAACTCATCGACGGCGACCCGGGCGAGATCATCGTGCGGTTCCTGATCGCGGAATTCGCGAAGATTCGCGTCGCTTCCATGACGATCCTCGGCAACGACGCGCTCGAAGACGAGGAAGTTCAACGCTACCTCCAGACGAGGCCCGGCACGTTCCTCTCTTTCCTGACAGGAACAGGGAAGTTCGACCTCGAGAACCTGCAGAACGACCTGCAGACGATTCGGGTGCTCTACTACGACAACGGGTACCTCGACATCGATGTCGATGACCCAGTCATTGAGCTGAGCCGCGACCGCAACAGTATCTTTGTCACGGTGCCGATCACTGAGGGCATCCAGTACGCGGTGTCGTCGGTCAGCGTGTCCGGTGACCTGTTGGAGTCTCAGGAAGACACGATGGCGCGCGTCAGTGTTGAGCCGGGCGAGACCTTCCGAAGCTCCGCCGTCCGTGAGGACATCGAGGCTCTACAAACTTACTATCAGAACCTCGGCTACGCCTATGTGAACGTCAATCTGCTGACGTCGTCGCCAAACACCGAGGAGGCCACGATTGGTCTGACCTACGACGTTCAACGAGGCGACCTCACATACATTGGTCGAATCCGCTTTGTAGGAAATGCGAGCACGCGTGACCGCGTCATTCGCCGCGAGATGGCGATCGAAGAGGGCGACCTGTACTCCCGCACCGAGATCGAACTCTCGAAGAACTACATTCGGCGCCTTGGGTTCTTCGAGACCGTCACGGTCCGTGAGCGTCCATCGACGTTGGGTGCGAATCTGATCGACCTGGAAGTCGAGATCGTGGAGCGGCATACCCGGTCACTGCAGATCGGTGCCGGTTTCTCGTCTGTCGAGAACTTCTTGGCGACAGCGCAGATCAGTGAGAACAACCTGATGGGACGCGGGCAGAGCATGACGCTCAACGCGATGTTCAGCTCGGTGCGTCAGCTCTTCGTGCTGTCGTTCATTGAACCGCATCTCTGGGGCTCCGCGGTGTCGCTGCAGTTGGACCTCTTCAATCGGTCCTTGGCCTTCCGTAACTTCGACCGCCTCTCGCGCGGTGCGAGCGCTTCGTTCGGTTACCGACCGTTCCGACACAATCGCTTCTGGCGCGACCTCACGATCTTCGCAGGATACCGCGTGGAAGACATCCAACTGCGGAACGTCACGACGACGCGCTCCTCCCGCTTCTTCCAGAGCGGGATCACCAGCAGCCTGACACAGGGCATCTCGCTGGACCGACGAAACGACCGATTTGCACCGACGCGTGGCTACTACCTTGCGCTCAACAACGACTGGGCAGACGCCTCCTGGGGCTCAGAGTTCGAGTTTGACCGGGTCCGCGGAATTGTGCGCGGCTATCGGTCGATGGACTTCCTCAATTGCAGTGAGCAGGGCGAGTCCGTCGCCGGCGGAGCACGGGTTGTACAAGGTGCCTGCCGCTGGTTCCGGTCGTGGGTGTTCCGAACCAACTTTGAGATCGGCTATATCGGGGCGACCCGAGCGGATGAGGTCGTGCCGGTCTCCGAACGATTCTACCCGGGTGGCCCGAACAGCGTGCGCGGCTTCGAACAGTTCTCGCTCGGACCGCGTGTACCGACCGCAGCGAGTGGCGTGAACCCGGTCTCGGACGTCCGTGATGTCGCTGATGGCGGCACGCGAGAGCTACTCCTGAACATCGAAATCGAGTTTCCTCTCGTAGACGCAGTGGGAATTCGCGGGGTCGTCTTTGCAGACGCAGGGAATGCCTTTGGTGTTACAGACCCTTATTCCATGAACCTCGACTTCCTCGGCGGTCAAGACAACGACTTGGTCCTGCGCACCGCGCTCGGCTTCGGGTTCCGGTGGCAGAGTCCGCTGGGCATGCTCCGCTTCGAGTGGGGATTCCCGTTGCAAGTTCGTGAAGGTGAGCGCAGTACCGTCTTCAACTTCAGCATTGGCCCGTCCTTCTGACGGCACCGACCCCCAATTGAAATGAACCGCATTCTCATTGGCCTTGTGGCCCTCGCACTCCTCCCTGTCTCGTCCATCGCGTCCGCCCAGGACTCTGTAATCTGCACGGCAGATCTGCAGATCGCTCTGGCGTCGGTCGACGAGGGACAGCAAGCGCTTGCGCAGCTGACCGCTCTCCTCGAGCAGCGACAGGACGAATTGAACGAAGAGCAGGAGGCACTCGCCTCTTGGCTTGCTGACCTCGAAGCGTCGTTCGCCGTTCTCGCCGAAGACGTGCAGCAAGAGCGCATGGCTGAATACGAACGCCGCGTGATGGAACTCCAGCAGTCGTTCCAGCAGCACCAGCAGAGCCTGGCTCAGGCGGAAGCCGAAGCCACCCAGCGCATCGCCGAGCAGCTCCTTGAGTTGGTCAACACTCTCGCCGAGGAGCGAGGTTGCACCTGGGTCCTTCAGACATCAGCAGTCCTCTACGGGCCGAACGGCGCCGACTTCACCGAAGAGTTAGTGGACCGCTACAACGCGGCTCACTAGCCATGAGAATCGTCACAGCCGCTCCTCTTGTCATCTTGTTCATGACGGTAGGAGGCTGTGACCTCCTCCGGGGATCAGAGCCCGAGCCTGAGGGATCGGGTACCCCGTCCGTCCAAGACGGGTCAGGCGTCGTAGATGCTTCCGAGCCGGAAGTCTCCTCGTTGCCGGAAGCCGAGCCCAACGATTCGCGGGAGCTCGCCATGCAGCTTCCGATCGACCGACCCATCGCCGGCTCGGTGTCGGAGACGGACATGGATCTCTTCCTGCTTCCAGCGGGGGTTGAGCCGGCCTCACTCGTGCTGGCCTCGGAATCAGCATTGGAGCTAGAGGTTCTCCGACCCCAAGACGCGGCGGGATACATTCTTTCCAAGGCGGTAGGGCAGGACCTGCGAATCCCTCGTGTTGCGCGGGACGCATCGCTCTTTTTCACGGTCCGAGGAACCGGCGAATACACTTTGCTGGCCACCAATGTGGACGACGGCCGAGTTCCGTGCGGATTCGGACACGAGCCAGATGATGTCTTCAGCGCGGGTGCGGTGATGCATTCGGTGCCCGCAACGGCGACTGGCTGTCTCACGACGCCTGACGATATCGACTACTTTCGGCTACCGGCTGAGGCGTTCGCCGACGTGCCAGGATTCGGGCTGACCCTTTTGCCGGTTACGGGCGTGTCCCTACGCGTCGTCGTGAAAGACGAAAATGGTCTGGTTCTTGCGGAGATGAACGGAAACGCCGGCGACTCCGTCGAGTTTCCGAACATGCGGGTTCCGGCCTCTGGAGGGATCCTCTTTGAGATTCGCTCTCAGGCTGGTGCCAACGAAACCGAGGCCTACCAGCTGAACCTCAGCCGCCTTCCCGCGTTGAGCGGGACGATTGAGCTGGAGCCGAATGACGAGCCGACCGCGCCGACATTGCTCAACCAGATCGGCCTCGTGAACGGCTACATCCATAGGCCGGGCGACGAAGACCATTACGTGCTGAGCTCGGACGAACCACGACTCGTGCGGCTCTTTGCTGAGGCGCCAAGCGGTATCGATCTGAGAGTAGAGGTTCAATCTGATCAGTTCGGGCAACTTGTGATCAACAACGCAGGCGCCGGCGAAGCAGAGCGCCTCTGTTCAATGACGATCACTGAGGAAGGAACACCGTTCATGGTCTCGGCGGGTAACTTCCAGAGCACCGAACGCGAGCCCTACCTGCTACATTTTGAGTTCATTGAGGGTCCGAACTGGGAGATCGAGCCGAACAACACGGTCGATCAGGTGTTGGACCTTGAGCGGCAGTTGGAGGCAGTGGAGGGCGGCCCCGACGTCGCGCTCTGGCTCGGAGATTCGGTCGTTCCTTACGCACAAGGATATGCGTTCCCGCCAGGTGACCAGGACCGTTACGTAGTCGAAGTATTTGGTGACCCTCTCGCAGCTGTTACGTACAAGTCCGTTACGATTCGTCTCGAGCCATCAGCGCCAGCTGATTACTCGTTGGAGCTGGTCGATGAGCAGGGCGCGACAGTTGGAATCGCGAATGATGGTGGGGTTGGAGAAGCCGAGTCGCTGGCGCTCGACTTGCCATCGGGTCTCTACGTGGCCCGGGTGACCTACGTGGACGGAGAGCCATGCGAGCGTCCGTACCGGATCTCGGTAGGACAAACCGACATTCCGGTGAATGCCGTCGTTGTCGAGATGCCCGAACTGGCTCGGGACATCATCCCGACCCAGGTTTTGGGGAACGAAAATCGGTCTGGCACAAACTCGGGAGAGGGCGGCGCGGACGGCTCAGGCGACGACGGTGCGGGGCGGATAGATCCGAACCGGCTTCGTCCGCGGATCCGCCCGCAAATCGAGCTTCGCCCTGATCTTCCGCCTCCGCCCACCCCACGCGTGCCTATTGGCGAGAGCCCAACACCAGTGCGCTCAACTCCTCCGCCGACTTTCGGTGGTGGCAGCGGCCGCTAGGGGCTTAGGACTGGGGCGAGTCGTTGCGGTTGGCCTAGCAGAGGCGAGCGCTCAGCTGGGGCGAGTCGTTGCGGTTGGCCTACCAGAGGCGAGCGCTGAGCCGGGGCAGCTGAGGCAAACTAGAACGTGATCTAGTTTGCACTCGGCGCTATTGACCCTCGGGTTGCCGCGCGTTACCCAATTTGCGGCCGAAAGGCGCTATTTTCTGCACACAAACGATACGGAGAACCCGATGGCTGCAGCTGACATTTTCAACAAGATTGGCGAGAACATCGCGAAGAACCCGGAAGCCGCAACGAGCATCGATGCAATCTTCCAGTTCGACCTCAGTGGCGACGGTGGTGGCGTCTGGGTGATCAACGTTGCTGAAGGCAACACGAGCGACTTCGTGACCGAAGGCGCATCGGACTCCGCGACCTGCACGATCTCGTGCACCGCTGCAGACTGGGACGGGATCACGGGCGGTAGCATCAACCCGATGCAGGCGTTCATGATGGGCAAGATCAAGGTCTCTGGCGACATGGGCAAGGCCATGCAGCTTCAGAAGGTCCTCTCGCTCGCGAACTAAGCGTTCCGGACGATGAAGCAGAGCGAGCCATGGCTCGCTCGTTTCATTTTTGCAGCCTACGATTTCGCCTCCTCTTTCACGTAACGACTCATGCTCAGCGCCGACACCTTTGAAGGAATTCGCGTCCTCGACCTCACACGGCTGCTGCCCGGCCCGTTCGCAACGATGTTGCTTGCGGACCTGGGAGCCGAGGTCGTGAAGCTCGAGGCGCCGATGGGCGGTGACTACGCGCGCTGGACACCTCCGACTGTGGAACACGCAGATGGCGGATACGGCGCATTCTTCGAGTCGGTTAACCGTGGGAAGAAGAGCGTCGCTGTCGACCTCAAGTCTGCGCAGGGGCTGCAGTTTGCGAAGTGTCTAGTGCGCTCAGCAGACGTGCTCATCGAGAGCTTCCG
>JBLHWZ010000287.1:0-7211 GCA_047629415.1 Bradymonadia bacterium
AGCTCTGCATCCGGCTCTGCATCCGGCTCCGCATCCGGCTCCGCATCCGGCTCCGCATCAACTTCTGCATCAGGCTCGGCGTCCGGCTCTACATCCGGCGCCGCATCAGGCTCGGCGTCCGGCTCCACATCAGCCTCTACATCCGGCTCGACGTCCGGTTCGACGTCCGGTTCGACGTCCGGTTCGACGTCCGGCTCGACGTCCCGTTCGTCGTCCGGATCGACGTCCGGTTCCACGTCCTCGACGATGTCTGCGACCAGGTCGGGTTCGGTATCTACGGTATCACTCCCCACGTCGACGACGTCTGTCTCGTCTGTGGAGGTGATCTCCTCGTCTTCATCACAGCCGAAAAGGGCAAGCGAGCAAATTAGTAGTGCGGTTAGTCGCATCGTTCCGTTGGTGGTGTCGTTTGAGCCCCCAAGCATAAAGCGAGTGGGAACTAAGCGGAACCTCAAACCGACGGCTACCGCTCGTAGCTATGTTACGGCAGCCACAAACTCAGACGCATGGCAGCGACGGAGCGATTCCGAAGCGACGAACTTCCCGTCCGGCGCTACGCATCGCGGCGTGAACACTGCCAAAGTACTCAGGGTCTGTCGCTTCGCCCGCGAAGAGCAAACGGCCGTCCCAGTCAGGCGCGGCCAGCGCACAAATGTCGTTGCGCGAGGCGCCAACTGGCACGTAGAGGTACGAGCCGCGTGACCATTCATCGCTTCGCCACCGAGTAACGTGAGTCGCCTGCGGCACGGGAATGTCCGTGCGACCGAGAAGGACTCGCAGAGCGCCGAGCGTCTCCTCAACGACTTGTTCGTCATCGAGCGTGTCGAGCGTTTGTCGGGCGGATGCTCCACCGTGGAACGCGACGAGCGTGGGTTGCCCGCTAAAGCTGGTGAAGTCCTGAAAGACGGGGAATCGTCGGGATCCATCCATCGCCTCGTGCATTGCCACGGCTTCAAACTCGTCGGACCAGAAGCGCGAATCGAATCGGAAGATGACCTTTTCCAGCGAGCCCATGTCGAGCGCGCTGATGGCCGCGTCCTTCTCGGCTGCGAGAGGTTGCACGAAGTCGATGACTCCGGCCTGCAGTACACCCAACGGAATGGTGACGATAACCGCACCTGCCGAGTATTCAGCGTCGTCAGTGGTTACAACCACGCCATCGCCCGTGTCTTCAATCGAACGCACCGCTTGGTTCAGAGTGACATCCACACCGTCGGCGAGCGCGCCGAGGAACGCTTGGTAGCCACCGTCGATGATGTGGTCGGTGCCGCCGAAATCTTCGTCCTCCCAGTACCAGCGAAGGGAGGTCATATCAGAGGGTCCACTGTAGTCGTTTTCATTTGCCTGATGCAGCATGAAACGCGTTCTGGCGGCATGAGAACCGGTGAGGTCCCACTCGCGAATGTAGTACTCAACACCCTGTGAGAACGAGGCGCCACCGCCGCCACCGACTCCACTTCGGATCGCGGAGAGCTTGTTGTGGAAGCGCTCGTATTCGTCATCGAGACGACCGATCTCTCCGGAACTGACCGAACCGGAGCCCTCGACCACGTAGAGTTCTACCTCCTGTGGGTCCGCCCGGAATGAGATCCCGTTCTGGCCGCAGAACGCGTTCACCGGGTTGTTTGAGCCGCCGTGAATCCAGGCGCCACCGAGGTCGACGGACGCGCCTGCGATGTCCACGGTGTGCAGGCGTCCGCCGATCCGATCCCGGGCTTCTAGGACTGTGACGTCGATGCCGGCATCCACCAGCATTCGGGCAGCCGAGAGTCCCGCGGCTCCGGCGCCGATAACGATAACGCCGCGGCTCCCGTCTGCACTCTGATTGTCGTCTGCGCACCCTTCTGGGTCTTCGGCGCAAGCGGCGAGTCCCGATGTCGAGCACGCGATCGCGCTTGCTACTGCCTGCTTGAGAAGCTGTCTTCTTGTAAGGGACATCGGCGACCCTACCGGAAGTCCTCCCGCTTCTTGTGCCGGCCGTCACACCACGGCTTGTTTTTGGAGAGTCCGCATCGGCAAAGCGTCGCGCGGTCAGAAGTCTGTCGCTCTTGAGGCTCGGCGTTGATCTCGAATTCACACTGGATTCGGACTTCTCCGCCCTCCATGATCTCGACGTCGGCAGTCTTCTCAGCCTCGCCATGGGTCACTTCGGTCGACTCATAGGAGAGCGCTCCTGACGGGCAAGATTGCACGACGCTCGCGATCTCCGCCGCGGCATCTGCATCTCCATCAAGCTCACGCTGACGAAGGTCTTTCAGCGGCCTGCAGTAGGCTGCGTGCATGCACGTGTTGGAATTGAAGAATGTGCTGATCGTCTTCCCATCCCAAACCTGCACATCCCTTTTCGGACGCGCCTCTGATGTGCCCACGAATCCCGTCTTGGAGTGGCTTCCGTCGCAGAACGGCGCGTTCTTACTCTCTCCACAGCGGCACAGATACACATTCGAGCCGTCAACTTCGACCGGTGTTCCACAGAACCTCACGGAGAATCCGTCGCCGGAAATCTTGAGGGGTCCATTGTCGATAACGTTGACTGAGACGGGATCGGACATAGTTTTCTGAGGCTACGAGGGAGGGTGGCAGCCTAAAGCTCTCTCCAGACGCGCACAAGCACCGTACCCAACCGAGCACTTGACGACTCGCCCCCGCGCTGACACGCATCCCCCGTGCCACTTGAACCGCAAATACGCTCCGCTCTCGAACGCTTCCTCGGCGCCTCGAAGGGTCCCGTCAGTGAAGCCGACGTCGCCGCCGGAACCGGCATCGGTGTTGAGATCGTGCGTAGTGCTCTCTACGAGCTCATGCACGAGTACGAGTGCTCGTTGGAGGTCCGTGAGGACGGCGCGCTGGTCTTCGATTTTGGAGACGGGCTGCAGCGCATTGGAGAGCCAAGTGCCTCAGAGCGACTCCGCGTGTTTGGCCGATGGCTCTGGAAGGTGTTCTCGAAGGGATACCGCTACTCCCTGGCCTTCGTCCTCGTGGGCTACGCAGTCACATTCGTCGTGCTCTTACTCGCTGCCGCCATCGCCGCGTCTGCAGCAGCCAAGGACGAAGGCCCCGCGGAAGGGGCATTTCGCCTCGTCGGGGCAATCTTTCGGGGGATCTTCGAGTTCACGACGCACAGCGCGCTCATTTACGCGAACATCGATGGCCGTGGGTACCGCCACCGCCATTTCGAGCCCAAGAATCCAATACTGAGCAAGCAGAAGAAGGAGCACGAGAAGGCCTTCATCGCTAGCGTGTACGATTTCGTACTCGGCCCCGACCGCGTGCAAATCCATGATGGCGCCCAGGAACGAGAGGTGGCCTCGTTTGTTCGCCAGAACGGCGGTGTGCTCACGGTCTCCGACGTGCAAGCCCTCTCAGGGATGAGCCGAGCCGAAGCGGAGAAGTTCTTCGCTCGCTTCGTGGCTCGGTTCGATGGCGAAGCAAACATCACCGAAGATGGCACGTTGGTCGGCTCATTCGAAACCCTGTTGCAGAGTTCAAGCGCTGAGCAAGATGAGCCGGTCCAGTTCTTCTGGGATGAGTACGAGCCCCCGTTTGAGCTGACTGGCAATACGAAGGGCCGAAACGTCGCCGTCGCGCTGCTCGCCGGCTTCAACCTAGCTGGCGCCGGAATCGTCACATCGGGCGCAGCCGCGGGCCTCGCCGGCGGAATCGTGACCGCCCTCGGGATCATCCCACTCATCATTTTCACGCTCTTCTTCGCCCTCCCCCTGATGCGCGCGCCAGTGGTCTGGCGCAACAACAAGCACCAGCATGAAACGAACGTTCGCAAGCGACTTTACCGCGAGATCTTCTCGGCGAACGAGGAGTCGCTTCGATTTGAGGACATCTTGGAGCGAGCAAACAAGCATCGCACCACGGAAGAGTCCCTAGCACTGACGAACCTCCGAACGCTCATGCAGGATACCGCACATGAAGTAGGCGGAACCTACGATCTCAACGAAGCGGACGAGCTCGCGCTCGATGCTTCCGTGATCCGACGAGAGGCCAAGGCGCGCGCTGAAGCGGAGTTCCAGCTGGAAGAGCAAGAAGTAGTCTTCTCGACCAAAGACTGATCGACGCGCAATTCGAAGGCTCCCGCTGAGATCACATGCTGCTTAGATCAAAGAAACTCGAAGTCGGGTGAATACACGGCGGGGAAAGCCGTCAGAACCATCTGACTCGCGCCCTGACCTGGAGGCCTTCATGCGCCATATCGCTCTTTCCGCTCTCTTCGCAGCTCTCACGCTGCCAGCTCTGGCTCAGGCGGCTCCTCCGGCAGATGTCCCGCCTCAGCGAATCGAGACGGTCGACGACTGGACAAAGCCTCCGAGCGACGGCGGGTACTTCCCTACTCAATATGAGGAGCCCGCCGACGGCTATCTCCCCGATGGCTATAACCCCGGCACGGGGCCTGAGTTCACTCTAGCGCCGCCTCAACGGTTTTTGCGAGTAGGCATCAACCTTGGGATTGGATCGCACATCCCGATTGCGGGAGACACCCACGATAGCCTCGGACGCCGGGAGTTCACCCCAACCGCGGACTTCGGCGGTTCCCTCTTCTTCCTGATGGGCAACGTGGTGCAACTCGACTTGAACGCCCGCGGCGGATTCGGCGGCGTCTCCACGGACTTCTACGAAGAACGCTATGGCTACACCCAACTCCAGCCCCGCCACCTCTGGGTGGGAGGTCACCTGCGCGTCTTTCCCGTCGACATTTTCGGCGTTCAGCCATTTGTTAGCGCTCAGCTAGGCGCAGACAGGGTCTTCGCGGCCCGAATGGACGGAACCGGCATCTACGAGTGTACCGACAACGGCTATACGATTCGGTGCGAAGAGGACGAGGAGCGTACATTCGCAGCCGGCTACTGGGGGGCCTCAGCCGGCCTCGGAGCCGGAGTCAGATTCGCTCGCCAAGAGTGGCCGATCGCCGTGACGGCAGAGGCCATGTGGATGCGAAATCAATATAGCGTTCGCACCACGACGGGACTCCCAAACGACCGGCTTCAGGAGACCTCACCGAGCACCCGTAACCTCGGACTGATGTTGGTGCTGCACGTGCCGCTTAGCTAAGAGGAGCGAGCGCGTTCTGGCTCGACGCCCATCGCTGGATCCGAACGGTGGAATCCACGATGGGGAGTTCCAGCCGCAGCGAAAAGGGCTTGTCACCGCGAGCGATTAGGGGCCCTCTTCATGCTAACCCATGCAGTGCGGGCCTGAGCTACTCAGCGCTCGTTTGGTCCGACAACCGCGGCAGAGCCGCTCAGCCCTCAGAGTACCCATGAACCTTGGAGCCTTCTCAGTCAGCCTCGCGGTGAAAGATATCGCAGCCTCCCGCCTGTTCTACGAGGCGCTAGGATTCGACGCTTTGGGCGGTGTACCCGACCAGAACTGGTTGATCATGAAGAACGGCCAGACCGTGATCGGACTCTTTCATGGCATGTTTCCGGACAACATCCTGACGTTCAACCCCGGTTGGAATCAAGACGCATCTGAGGTGGCCGAGTTCACTGACGTTAGGGACCTGCAGAAGTCGCTGAAAGCCGCCGGAGTCCCCTTCGTCACAGAAGCAGAGTCAGACACCACCGGGCCAGCGAGCTTTCTGATCACGGACCCTGACGGGAACACGATCATGTTTGACCAGCATCGCTAGCGAACAGGCCTGCTGGCCCCCGGCTCGACCGAACTACCTTCGGCTCTGCTCGAACGCGGAGAGGACGCCCGCCAATCCAATCCGCGCGTAACGCACGGCGTCCTCTCGCGAAGCTTCGCCGTCTACCCAAGTGTCGATCGCAGCGCGACCAGTGGCCAGCAGGAGTTCCGTCAGTGCGTGAGCGTCGCGCGGCTCGCCGGCGACCCGCGCGATATGCCCCAACCAGGGCTCGACCAGCGTGCCGTAGCGGCTGTAGGCGATCGGACCGTACTCAGCATCCTTGGTCGCCAGCAACCGCCAGGCGCCCGGACCCGTGGAGTCAATCGCGTCGCACACGACTTCCACGAAGAGTTCGGCGGCGGAATCGAACGTAGACTCCGCCAGCACCTGGGCGCTGGCCGCTTCAAATCCAGACGAAAGCCGCGCGATGAAGTCATCCAGTACCGCTTCGACGAGCGCGGTGGGACCTGCGAAGAACCGGTACGCGAACTGACGTGTCACACCGGCGCGCTCGGCCACCGTCGCAAGTCGGAGCGCTGAGACGCCACCCTCGTTCAACACGTGATGCGCCGCCCCTACGAGCTGGTCGCGTCGCTCGGCGGCCTGCAGCCTCTTGTGGGGTATCTCACTCATCGTATGCGCAGCCTACCAAGCTGGAGCGCTCTCGACGAGTCGAATTCGAGCGCCAATAGGATGATGAATGGGCAAGCCACGAACGGTCGGACGACAGGTGGGGTCTGGCTCCACATGATGCGACCGAACGAAGGCATGAACGAGCAGCTTGAGTTGCATACGGGCAAACGCTTTCCCCAAACACACACGCACGCCACCGCCGAATCCCACGAGCAGTTTTGGCTTCGCGCGGTCCGGTCCAAGCGACGGGTCCCAACGCTCGGGCCTGAACGTATTCGGGTCCGTGAAGGACTTGGGGTCCCGATGCGAGGCGTACGGCGAGTACATCACGGCCGTGCCTTTCGGTAGGGAGTAGCCCATGAACTCGGTCGACTCCGTAAGCACCCGCGGGAAGAACAACGGACTCGGGAAGAGGCGCTCGTTCTCCAGGAGAAACCACTCGAGAGAGCGCAACTCCTTCGAGCCTTCCACCGCGCCGACGTCGTCCTGGATATGTGCGGCAAACTCGTTCCGTATCCGGTCCTGCCAGTCCGGCCGCTCCGCGAGGTTCTTTAGAACCCAGGAGGTCGTACTCGCGGTCGTGTCGTACGCCGCCCAGAAGAGGAGCAAGAGGTGCTCTGCTATCTCGGTAGATGAGAGCTGGCTCCCGTCAGGGTCTCGGTGATGAGCAAGTTGGCCGAGCAGGCCATTCGGCTCGCCTGAGCGCGCGGCGTCGATTTTCGGAATCAGCGCAGCGATCAGCCGATCTCTCGCCTTCAATGCTCGGTCCAGCACTCCGAACGGAATCCGATGTTTGGTCGGCGCCATAATGCCGCCGATCAGGTCCTCGAAGTCTGGCCGGTAGCGGTCCGTCTCCTCGCCCAGTTCCAAACCGGTGATCGTGTTCGCCGCGACGTCGAAGGTCGCTTGCTGCGCGATCTCGAACACATCAGCGGAG
>JBLHWZ010000288.1:0-7162 GCA_047629415.1 Bradymonadia bacterium
AGCTATCATTCTCGCAGGATTCATAGGGCTCAGCGGAGCCCCAGTCGCCGGCGCTGAGGGCCTGCGGCTCCAGCGGGCGTTCATCCGACGAGACGAACGGCACGCAGTTCCTAGAACAAGCTGCGCATCAGTAAAATCCATTGCCGCGCAGGAACGGCTCTTACTGCTCCACGCAGGCCCCTAACTCGCCGTAGAAGACCACAGTACAAAAATCCGCCTCGTCGTCACAAGACGCGAACTCTGCGTCAGAAACGCCAGTCGGATCGCAGATTACCGAGCGCACTTTTCCGCCATCGCCACCGGTAGTGAGACAATAGAGGCCGGCTGCGCAAAGGCCGTAAAACGCTGAGCGGTCGCCGCCGACACCGAGGATGGTGGCACCCGCCTCAAACTCGGTGATCATCCAGGCGCTAACTGCGACATCTCAAGATGTCGACGGTGAATCGGTCAGCGATGAAGCCACACGTGCCGCCTTCGTCGCGGGCTGCAGAGAATTCCGGGCACTCGAAGCCGCAGACGCTGGGACGGTTGTGCGGGGACTCCGCGAATGCGGTGACACAATCGAGGTCGCCACACCCGTCTTCACCGAACTCGCACGGCGTGATGAACTCAGCTTGGAGGCAGAGAGAGCCGTGAGAACATACGTCGGAAGCTGGAGACAGCGCCTCAACCTGATGCAGGCTCCACAGTCGTCTACGGTTCCGGCGTAGATGCACTAGCTAGCCCCGTTGCCGATCAGCAGGCAGGTGCCGACTCTACTTCAAGCCGAGGGGTGAAGATCTCGCGGTAGATTTCCCGGGGACTCAGAGGCCGTTGAGCGCGTCTTCCGCCACACCACCTAGCGTGGAGAGACAGTGGCGCTCGAGCGGGCAATCCGCCGAGTGAATGTCCGGGGCGGAGTCAAAGTCGCAGCGTTGCAGGCGCCCTGCGTTCGCGATCGATGCGCACTCCGAGGGGCGAAGACACTCGATTCCCGGCTCGCATGTGCCAGACTCGGCCTCATCGACGTCAGTATCAAGCGTTGGTGTGTCGGGCCCGTCGACGGAAGTATCGTTCGCGCCAACATCGGGCGCCGGCGTTTCGCCTCCGACATCCGTGCTGCCGCTTGACCGCAGGCTCGAGTACGGACTTCTCCGCGGCAGTTCCTCAGCCCCGAAGACGGCCCAGGCCGATCAGCGGAAGCGTCATGCTCGCACCGCCTTTCGTGCCTAGCATTGCCCGCGCCCCTCTTCTCCGCCTTCATCGCTCCGGTCCGAGTAGCCGCCCTAGGCAAGCGGCCACAGATCTCAGTCTCGAGGCCGCTCAAAGAGCCAACTCAACATCTGCCGGCTGAAGTCCTGGTTCACCGACGGTAGGTGACCGTCTCCAACGATCGACCATAGTTCGACTTGGGCGTCGTCAGGACAGTCCCAAATCAAGACTTCGGTTTCATCCCCCCTAGCGATGACAAGATCACGGTTTTCTCCGGCGCTCGGCTCGCCGCACCCGTCGCGTTGCGCCCAGAAGTCCGCCGACGGCTCAGCCGCCGAATAGAGAACCGAGTCGTCCTCCGTTCCATGAATCTGCAGGACATGGACGCGGCCAGTGTCCGGACAGAGGTCAGGTTCTGCGGTCATGCTGCCGGCCAAAGACGCAATGCCGGCGACGCGATCGCCCAACTCGCACGCCATCCGGTAGCTCATGAAGCCCCCGTTCGAGTGACCGAAGAAGTAGATGCGTTCGCGATCGATCGCATACCGTTCCTCTGCCTCGTCGATCAGGCCGGTTAGGTACCCCACGTCGTCGACCTCGGTACCGAAACCGTCGCAACACTCCGGAAACGCGTTCCAGAATCGAGAGCCGCGGCCATCCACGAGGCCGTCCGGCGTAATGAGGACGAAGCCCAATTCGTCCACGAGCGGTGGTACGTTTAAATATGCGCGCTGCACGAACGACGAGGCACCGTACCCATGAAGCAGGATCGCAAGCGGCCACTCCTCTTCGATTGTGTACTCCGTCGGGACGAAGACATCCGCTGGACGGTCTTCTCCACCCATCGGCGAGAGGTCTGGCTCCGCGGGCGGCTGCGGACGGGCGTCAGCTGTATCAAGGACGACGTCAGCAGCAGCATCGCCTGCGACATCCGACGATGTGTCGTCGGTCGCGTCGAGCGACGCATCTGCGGCGGTATCCACCCCTAGGTCGGCACCCGTCTCAAGGTCCGCAGCCTCGTCGGAACAAGCGAGAACTGGGAGCAGTAGAGGGAGCAGTACAGTGGCCAGAGATCGCTTCATTTGACCAACGCGATGCACTCGATCTCAAACAGGGCGCCAAGCGGTAACTCGGCGGCCGCAACTGCTGAGCGAGCGGGCTTGGTGTCCCCAAAGAAGCGAGCATAGACCTCATTCATCGGCCCGAAGTGGTCCATAGTCGTTAGGAACACGGTCGTCTTGAGGACGGAGTCGAGACCAGCCCCACCCGCCTCCAGCACGGCGCTCAGGTTGGAGAGCGCAAGCTCGGCCTGACCCTGGACGTCAAGATCACCACGGAATGTTTGGGTCGTAGGATCGAGCGCGATCTGGCCGGCAGTGAAAAGGAACTGCCCGCTCGCTCGAGTGGCCTGCGAATAAGGGCCGACAGCAGCGGGCGCCGCGTCGGTATGAATGCGTTCGATGGTCATGACAATTCTCAGGGGTGGAGGGGCTAGGACACTGCCGTGGGGCTAATGAGCACGCAAGAAATATCGACGCGCGACGACAAAATGTAGCGCCTCTTTTTTGGGGGCCGATCTGCACGGTGCTACACCTTGGCGCACCGTTTCTCACCTACCTCTCGAGAGCCAAATGTCCGTCACCATTCTCACCGATACCGAAGAAGAAGGAATCCGTTTGGCGCGCCGCCGTAGGCTCGAAGCTGAAATCGTGCTTCTCGACCCCGACGGTTTTGGCGCGGTGGCACTTCCGTGCCGAGATGTGAGCGTGACCGGACTCTTCGTCTACTCAAGCGCATGTGTGCGTCCGGGGAGCGAGTTCATCTGTCGGGTGCCGATGGATGATGGCTCGATCATCGAGGCGGCTGGAACCGTGTCTCGCGTCGTGCTCAACGAGGAGGAGCCGACGCGTTCTGGAATGGGCATCCGATTCACGCAGCTCGCCCGTGAGGCACGCGACCGCATCCTGGCGTTCACGCTTCCGCCCGAAGGCGCCCTCGCGATCAACTGACCGGGTCCCTGGGCGCCGTCGTCCGCGAACGACTGCTTCGTTCCTAGTTGAACGTCGCAGAGAGGCCGAGACTGAGGCTCACGCCTCCGAACGCGCCGTTGTAGTCGTTGACGATACGATGGCTCGCAATCTTGCCGAAGAGGCCTAGGCTTCCGAAGCCATTGAGCCACCACTCCTTGCCCGCTGCGACCTCGAAATACAGGCCGTACCCGAGTGAGGGATCAATGAGGTCTCGGCCGCCGTCGAAGTCGAGAGACACAAGGGCGAGGCCAAGGCTTACGCTTCCCCAGACATTACTCGGGAGGTATCCAGTGATTCCCGGCGCGATGCCGATCCGCAGCACTCCGAGCGAGCCAGCTGATGCGCTCGCTTGGTCCAGCGTCAAGCGAGGTTCGATGAGGGCCGTTGCCGCGATCGTGCCATGTACGGCGAGCCCATGACGCACGACACCACCGACGGCGGCGGATACATCCAGCCCTCCCCCCTCGATCCGCAACCCTTCGGCGATACCGAAGCCGGCGGAGCGTTGTTGTGTCGTCATCCAGGTGGGTGCCAGCGTCAGCCGCAAAAGCACACCGCGATCCCTTTCAAACGGCAGATTTTCGTATCCCCACACTTCGGGGGTACCCACATCGGGAGTGCGATAACTCCGCGAATTGTCGAGGTACTGTGCGGATGCGGGCGTTGCGAACGCGAGCACCAGTAGGAAAGCAGCGAGTTTGGACATGTACATCGGAGGCCGTGCGACGGGCGGTGCAACGGGGCAGTTCGACGACGCTAGCTACTCAGACCGTTAGGCGGAAGGGATCACCCAGGTGGCACCGCAGCGCGAACCAGGCGGAAGCCTACATCAACGAACCGGGCTTCGGTTCGCAGCCACGAGCGCTCAGGCACTCTCACGCCTGGTGCAGAGTGGAACCATGCACCTCCGCGAAGCATGCGCAAATCCCCACTAGGCTCGTAGTGGGTTCTGTCCACGACTCGGCTCCGCCGACACGAACTCTCGCCGGTTGAGCGTATCGTCGATCGTCCGAAGCATCGCCAGCCGGACATCTGGGCCGGATCGATCTCGGGTGTGTCGTGCGTCCACTCGCCAACATTACCTAGCATGTCGTGCAGGCCGTAGGCGTTCGGCTGCAGAGATCCGACGAGCCCAGGGCCGCAGGATACACCGTTCGTCATCCCGTCAATAAGGGAGCAAGGCCAAGCGTTATCGAAGGTAACGGCAGAGTTCTCCGCTGTGCGAGCGATCGTTGCCAAGCGTGCCAGCGACTCCTCTGAACCCGGGCCTCCGGCCGGTATGATTGCGCCTGCATAGGACGCGTCTGTGGTGCCCCCACGCGCGGCGTACTCCCACTCCACCTCGGTGGGCAGCCGGTATCCTTCGCACTGCAAACCGACGAACTCCGCCGTCGCGCAACGGAAGGAGCCCATGCACTGGTGGTGCTCGCCTCCAGGGACGAGTTCGGGACACCCCGTCCCAAAGTCACCGGTGCAATCGACGAGCCGGTAGCAGCGTTCTAGCCCAGCGGCCTGGCTCCGACGGTTCGCATACGTAGCCGCCTCGAACCAGTTCACGCTCTCGACCGGACAATCGTCTCCGCAGGCAGAAGACCACGCTGGCGAGGTGCCCGTAGCCTCCCGAAACTGACTCTGCGTGACTTCCAGCGCATCAATGTAGAAGCCGTAGGTGAGTTTGGCGCGGTACGGCTCGGTATACTCCGATGGACTGTAGTCCATCGCACCGATCTCGAACGCCGCCGCCGGCAGGTAGACCATGCCTTCGGCACCGCAGAGAGCGCCATCACAGGTGAGCCCTGACGCGCAGTCCGCGTCCGCGCTGCAAGACGGTCGATAGGGACGATTCGTGACCCACAGCCCGAGAGCAACGACCGCGAACAGAGCCACGACCCCCGTGAGTTCGCTGGGACGAATGCGCCTCCTCCTGCGGGCCTTCTTAACTGGCTTGGCTTCGGCGGAGCCAGTCGCGATCGGAATTGAAGGCGACGTGTGCTCAACCGGTGTTTGGCTTGCTTGGGACCGGAGAACCGCCCGCAGAACCACGGCGTTCGACGGCCGATCTGCCCGGGACAGGAGGGCCCCGTTCATCACCGCAGTGACCTCGGTCGGCCAGCCCGAAGCGGCCGGTTCAAACTGCGGCCATGGCTGTCGACCGGCCGCGATCGCACGAAGCGCTCGGCGCGATCCCGGGGCCACCTTGCGACCCGCCAGCTCCGCCGCGAAGATGCCAAGAGCGAAGACGTCGCTAGGCATCGTGGGCAACGCCCCAGAGGCAATCTCCGGCTCGGTCCATGCTTCGCCCCCTGTAGCGGGTTCCAGCAGGTCGGTAGCGGGTTCGAGCAGGTCGGCGACCCCAGGCATCAACAAAACGACCCCGCCCCCACTGGTCAGGCGGAGGCTCTGAGGCCCCAGCTCGCCATGCGCGATTCGATGACTGTGCAGCGCGGAGACCGCGTCGACAGCTCGGCCGAGCCACGCAAGTCGTAACTCAGGCGCGATGCTGATGCCGGCGGTCCGCCAGGGCCCGCTGTCTTGCAGAACCGAGACAAGAAGCGTTGCCTCTCCACTTCGTACAAGTGCCGTCGGTAGACCGAGGCGCGCAGACTCTGACCAGTCCGACCAATGCTCAATCCGACGTTGAAGCTCGGACGGGTCCAGGACCCGACCGCGGACTTCTGCAACCAAGCGCGGTCCAGTCGGATCGGAAGCGCGGTAGAACGTGAGTCGGGGCGTCTCTCCAACCATTGATTCAATGGTGAGATCGCGGACCTTCGAGCCAATACTGAGCATCTACCACGGGGAGAAGTTCGCACCGTCGGTGACGGCACGGCAATGGTAAGGTGCGCCGCCTCTGCCGTCCAACAAGTCTCCCGAGGCCGCCGCTTGGCCGACCGTCCGGAATCACCCAGCGCGGCCAGCCGTTGGAGCCTCGGATCGCGAGGAGTCTGGACAGCGCAGCGCCGCCTGGGTCCTGATGGTATCACCCCTTCCCCGAATCGAATGCCCGATCCGTCAATCGTCCTCTCGTCTGTGGTCCGCTGTTACGGCGACGTTCACGCGGTTCGATCGGTTTCCTTCTCGGTACGCCCCGGAGAAGTGGTCGGGCTGCTCGGTCCAAACGGCGCAGGAAAGACCACTCTCTTGCGGATGGTCTCGACGCTGATCCGTCCAGACAGCGGTAAAATCGAGGTCTGTGGCCATGACGCGACGCAGGACCCGCTGAGCGTCCGTGCCCGAATAGGGTACCACACCGGCGACACAGGCTTGTACGCGAGGCTGTCTCCACGGGAGTTTCTACACTACTTCGCGAAGCTCAATTCGCTCCCACGCAGCCTCGCGGACGAACGCGTCGAGACACTGATCGAGACCTTCGGGATCAGCGAGTTCGCGGGACGGCTCTGCGGTAACTTGTCGACCGGACAGGGCCAACGCGTCAGCCTCGCGAGGACGCTTCTTGCGGATCCGCCAGTCATCGTCTTCGACGAGCCGACCAGTGGTCTCGACATCGTCTCCGCGCAGTTCATCCTCGACGCGTTGCGAGCGTTCGCAGCCAGCGGCCGAGCGGTGCTCTTCTCCACGCACATCATGAGCGAGGTCGAACTCATCTGCGACCGGGTCGTGATGCTGCATCGTGGCGAGGTCGTTCAGAACGGCACCGTCCAGGAGATCGTGAAGGAAGCGGGCGAACCGAATCTCACCCGCGCCTTCCTCAAACTGATTGGACCGGTCGCGGAGGCCAGCGCATGAGACTTCCCATCGTCGCAACCATCGCAGCCAAGGAACTCCGGGAGTCGCTGCGTGATCGTCGGACCCTGTTCCTGATGATCTTCCTGCCCATCCTGCTCTATCCCGCCCTGCTCGTCCTCATCTCGCAGGTCACACTGCTGAAGATGAGCGAGTTGGAGCAGACCGAGGTCACAATCGGTTTCTACGCGGCACCG
>JBLHWZ010000289.1:0-7122 GCA_047629415.1 Bradymonadia bacterium
GGAACTCGAACACACACGTCGCGTCTCCGCTGCACGCATGGCTAACTTGTCGGGACTAGCTGCCGCCGTGATTGGTCTTCTTGGGGCTATTCTTCTCGTCGGACGGTCGAGGGCGAAGAGATGAGAACTGCCCAGCTGCAACAAATCGCAATTGGAGTCGGCGTTAGCGTCCTGGTGTTGACGCTCGGGCTCGGTATCGCGATCTTCGCGCAGAAGAACCGCCGCGCCGCTCTCTACGAGCACTGGCTGGCCAATCAGGTCAACGCTCCGCCGCCGCCCGTTGTAGAGGCGCCCGACCCCTTCGACGGATTGGAGGACACGGCGATCGCTCAAGTTCGTGCGCACGTGATCGCAGGCACCACGCTTGGCGCTCGAGTGGAGGCCGGCGAGCTGACCAATCGGGTTGATGCGCTCTCTCGCGAGGGAGTCTCAAGCGGGGATTGGGTCTCGCGACGTCTGGAAGACTATTCCGTCTACGAGGTTTCGTTCGAGCATACGTTCCACTCAGTGAAGTTTGGACCGCGTTGGTACGTCCAGATGAGCGCCGAGGGCCCTCGGCCTGATAGCTCCAATGGTGTTGTTCCTGTGAACGGTCTCTCCCGCCAGCTGCATCGCACGGACCTCGATGAAGGTCTCCGCTACTTGAACCGTGAAGCTGAAGTGCTTCAAGCCCTGACCGAACACAGGTTCGACGGGGGACTGAGACTAGCGGCGGCGCTCTTGATGTTCTTTGAAGGGCGAACTGACGCCGAGGAACGCAGTATTCTCGGCTGGCACGTCGTCCCGGAAGCTACCGACCCAGAAGCACCGCTCGAGTATCGCGCATATTTCCAATGGGAAGAGGACGGGCAGGTCGCCGACGCGTGGTGGGAAGTAAACCTGACGAACAGGGATTTCCGCGCGAAAGACCTTCAGGCAAATGAGATCATGTCACTGGGAGGCGAGGTCGCGCTCGCCGATGTACTCGACCTTCTCCCAAGGACGCTCGATTTGACGCAGCCGCCCGAAGCGGAAGACGATCCGCGCCGCCGTGCGCTTCGCTACCTTCTGGCGAATGACCGCTTGGTGGAAGCCGTTGGTGCTCTACTCACGCTACGCGGCCAAGAAGAGGACCTGGAGTATGGCGGTTGGGAGCTCAACGTGACCTCGGAGCGCCACGTCTACGACGTTGGCTGTCGATTCACCGTGGGCAGCGAGGAGAATCGGGTGACATGGCGAGTGGATGCCAACACAGGTGTGGCGACACCTACCAACGAGATCGCGCGAACGGCTCAACTCACCTTGGAAATCGCACCACCGACGACCGAGTAGCGTCGGTCAAGGGGCGAAAACGGAGGAGCCAAAACGGAAAGAAGGACGCGTTGCTGCGTCCTTCTTCGTTTCGGCGGCTGACTCTCAGACCTTGAGCGCGTTACGGCCTGGGTAGATGGCGAGCTCTTCGAGCTCTTCCTCGATGCGAAGAAGCTGGTTGTACTTGGCAACACGGTCACTTCGGCAGAGACTGCCTGTCTTGATCTGGCCCGAGTTCACCGCGACGGCGATGTCGGCGATCGTGGTGTCGGAGGTCTCGCCTGAGCGATGAGAGATGACCGACGTGTATCGATTGCGGTGCGCGAGATCCACGGCGTCCAAGGTCTCTGAGAGCGAGCCGATTTGGTTCACTTTCACGAGGATGCTGTTCGCGATCCCCTCGTCAATTCCACGTTTCAACTCAGCTGTGTTGGTGACGAATAGATCGTCACCGACCAACTGTACGCGATCGCCGATCTTGTCGGTCAGAGTCTTCCAACTCGCCCAGTCGTTCTGGTCGAGGCCGTCTTCAATGGATGCGATCGGGTAGCGCGCCGCGAGATCGACGAGGTATTCGACCATGCCGTCCTTGCTTAGCGTGCGACCCTCGCCCTTCATTACATAGTTGCCGCTGTCCTTCTCGTAGAACTCTGAGCTGGCACAATCGAGCGCGAAGACGAAGTGCTCCCCGAGGTTGTAGCCTGCCTCCTCGATGGCGACGGCGATGATCTGCAAGGCCTCTTCGTTCGAGGCGAGGTCGGGAGCGTAGCCGCCCTCGTCTCCGACCGCGGTATTCAAGTTCCTGCTATCAAGAACAGTCCTGAGAGCGTGGAACACCTCGGCGCCTCCTCGGAGTGCCTCCGAGAAGGTGTCGAAGCCGACTGGCATGATCATAAACTCTTGGATATCCACCGAGTTCTTTGCGTGCTCGCCTCCGTTGATGATGTTCATCATCGGGACGGGGAGGGTGCGAGCGAGAGGTCCTCCTAGATAGCGGTACAGAGGCAGATCCAAGGACGCCGAGGCGGCACGAGCAGTAGCCAGGCTGACGCCGAGGATGGCATTTGCGCCAAGCTTCGACTTCATCGGCGTTCCGTCCAGATCGATCATCCAACGGTCGAGCAGAAGTTGCTCCGTGGCGTCGAGTCCGATGACCTCGGGCCCAATGATCTCGTTGACGTTCCGAACGGCGTTTAGAACGCCTTTGCCGCGATACCGAGACATGTCACCGTCGCGCAGCTCTAGCGCTTCGCGTTCTCCCGTGGAGGCGCCAGATGGGACCGCGGCGCGACCGACCGTACCGTCGTCGAGGACGACATCCACTTCAACAGTGGGGTTGCCGCGCGAATCGAGAATCTCTCGGGCCTGAACTGCTACGATGATCATGGGTTCTCTTCTTCGGTGGGTGCGTCGTGCACCACAGGGTCGATCGGGGACGAGAAGGCGGATAGCGGCCTCTGATCCGCTGTGAGCACTGGCACAGCGCCAAGCTCGCCGTCGGTGTCTGTTCCGTACGCTGCGAGCGTCTCGCTCGCCGAGTCGATGCAGACCGTGGTCTGAAAGGGTAGATTGAAAAACGTCCGATGGACCATCGCTTCGACGGTCCCAAGGCTAGCGTCGTGATCGGGCCAAAAGGAGACCCAGCCCACGATTTCAAGCTCGGGAGCGAGCTGTCTCGCCCGTCGCTGGAGCGGCTCCCACCCGGACAACATCTCCTTGAGGAAGATGAACGGTCCATCGAGAGTCGAGAGGTCGGTGTAAGCCGCAACACGAACACCTCCATCTTCATCGGTCTGCCCAAGCAATACGCCAGCCTGATAGGAAGCAGGGCGGTAGCGTGCGGCGTACGCGAGCTCTTCGACTACGTCGGACGGGACGAAAACTGCGGGTTGAACCATGAGGTGGTCTCGGGCCGATCACAGAGGATGCGCGTGTACCGCTGTCTCGCCGATTTGACCACCCCGCTGCGCGTCTGGGGTAGGATCCGGCGCGGTGGGCGAGAGAACAACGCTAGAAGTAGATGTTGTCCTCGAAGGTGTCATCAAGTTCGTTCCCCAAATAGACCTCCCGATCGAGGCCGTTTACGGCGCGAAAGATCGAGACGTATCGCAGGACTCGCTGAGGATAACGACGCGCTCCATCGTAAGGCACTGTTTCGATGAACTCATCCATTTCCATGTCGTCGCCCCGCCACTCCAGCCAGCGCTGAACCTGATGGGGACCGGCGTTGTAGGCGACCATCGCCAGCATCTCCTGACCATGGAACTTGTACAGCAGCTGGCTGAGGTACCAGGTGCCGTATCGAATGCTCCCGTCCACCTCGAGGAGTTCGTTGATTCCGAAGTCGGGCTCACCGAAGAGCAGGGCGCAGAGCGTACCCGTCTTGGGGATGACCTGGAGAAGACCGTAAGCGAACGCGTGGGAGACTGTATCGGGGTTCATGTCCGATTCGACGATCATCAGCGCCCACGCGATGTATGGATTGAGGTCATACTCCTCAATGTGCTCCCGCATCGACTCGCCATAAGCGCGCGGGTAGGCCTCATGCCAACGGACGTCGGGTGTTCCCTCGCTCAGGGTGTCCAGGTCGCCATCGAGCGCGAACCGCCGAACCATATAGTAGTCTCCTACTTCGCGTGCAGCGGCGCGAATCATCTGCCGAACCTGGTCACGGTTCTCACGCAGGAGCATCTGCCGTTGGGCATACGCGCCGCGCGCCGTGCGGCCTGAGGGGGTTGGAAAGCGATCGCTGCCCGGGTCGATGCCCCACCATCCGAGTTCAGGCGACCGGTTATCGATGAACATTGCCCACTGCTTGTGCCCAAGACGTATCGGCCGAGTCTCCGTCACGCGGCGCCCTCGAGCAAACGAGTAGTCCAGCGCACGGAACTCGATGATCGCGTCTCGCAGTTCCTTCCGTGCGTCTTCCTTTGCCCCGACCGAGAGCAGGTCTGCCGCTAGGATCGCTTCAGGGAACTGCTCCCCGTACAAATCTGCGAATGCCCTGGCAGCACCAATCGACCCCAACTCGGAGGGGTACCCGCCGAAGAACTCGTCTGAGTCCTGCACCCCGAGATCGGCGAACGTACCGCTGGCAGGTCCACCGAAACCGTCCCAATGCACTCGTCCAGGGTTCCGAATCGGGACTTGAGGAAGCTCAACCTGCAGGTCGACATAGGTCTGACCTTGTTCGAGCGGGGGGAGCACCGCCAGCCACTCTTGAGTTCGATTGCGAGACTGAATCCCGTAGTATCGCCATGGCTGTGACCGAATGACCGTCTGGTAGAGGTCCAGCGCTTCCGGAATCCGGCCAAGGTGTTCGTACGCCCGAGCCTGCCAGTATTGGTACCGAGCCTCGGACTCGCCGGAGTGCCGCCGAGCCATCCTTCCCCAAAGTCTCGCAGCGCGATCGTGGTTGCCTGCCATGTAGTTCGTGAAGGCCCCATCCCACGACTCCCAATCGCGTTCCCGGCTGTAGCGGTCGTCCAAATGCTCGAGGGCGACGTCCCACATCCCGAGGTCGGAGGCGAACTCGAAGAGCCGGTGGTCGCGCTCGCTGCCACTTCGTTCGCTGTAGTACGAGACGAGCATCTCGTAGGCTTCGCCTTCGCGATCGAGCCGGCTGAGGGTCCGAGCGCGCCAGGTCGCACGGTTGTAAAAGCTCACGCCGGAGTTTCGATTGGCGGTGATCGCATCAAGCTCAACCAGCGCATCGTCAAACCGCCCACTGTCGTACCCGTTGAGTGCCAGCTGAAAGTGAAGCTCGTTTGTTAGGTCGCGCGATGCCCCTGAATCGACCGCGTCCGCGATCGCGGCTCGGAGAACGTTTTCTGCGACAGGCCAATGGCGGGCAAGCCGAAGCTGCCGGCCGCGTTCTAGTCGCTCGGCCAATGAGCCTCGCGATTCGTCGATCGGGCCGGCGAACTCCTCGTGCAGCTCCCGGGCTTCTTCCGCACGGGGAGAGTACGGGCGCGCCCACACCAAGCGTTCGAGGCGATGAGCCGCAGCCGTAGTTCGCTCCAACTCAAGTTCAGCGCGAGCAACTCGAATCTGCACGCGATCGATGAACGGATACTCAGGATATCGCTCCAATTCGCGCTCCACTGCACGAATTCCCTCGGACACCTGAGCCTCGGTATCGAGCAAGGCGAGGGCGCGCGTCATTCGTGCTTCGTGAAGCATCGGGCTTCTGGGAGACAGTTCGACGGCGCGCGTCGCTGCGGCATGTGCATCCTCGCCGTGCCCTAGCGCTAGCGCCGCTCGTGCGCGCCAAAGCGCTCGATACGGCTCCAGTGGCTCGCCTTCGGCTTCAGGAACCGTGTCCAGATGTGCGAGAACAGCAGCATGATCCCCGAGTCCTTCGCTCCCTAGCGCTGCGATGTCGTGAGCCCGGCTTGCGGCGGCCTCGTCTTGAGGAACTTCAAGGAACATGCGCGCCTGCGCTCGCCCTCGAGCGAAGTCGCGCCGCCGCACCGCCTCGGCCGCCGAGTCCAATAACCCTGGGTCTCGCGGCGCCGACTGGTAGTCGTCAGCGACCTGAACCGCTGTGCCTAGCTGCGAACCAGCCAGGTAGAGTGCGTCCTGGAGGAGGTGTTCGCCAGTGAGTTGGCCCCGCCAATGCTCTATGAACGAGCGGGGAACCTCCGCCTCAACGTCGACATCTTGGTCCGGCGTCTCCGCGTTTAGGTATGCAGGAATCGCCTCAGCAGAGACGACCAGTCCGAGGAGAGCGAGGAGGAGACGAGGGCCCAATAGTGACGTGTTTGGTGAGGGACCCGTCCATGTGGCGGGCGAATCGGATAGCGAATGGACCAAAGATAACTCATCCGCCCATCAGCGCACGCAATTTGCAGGCCGCGTCTGCCTTTGGGCAGTCGACCGGGCCGAGTTTAGACCGGGCTCTCGAGCGAGTGCAGTCGGTCTTTGGTAACCAGTTTTATCTTCTTGAGGCGCTTGCGCTCCATCTGTTCACGGGCGCTCAGATAGACGCGTCGGCTATACGACTCAAGTTGCTCCTCCAGCATCGCATGTTCGTCGCGCAGGCGCTGGACAAGTTCGGCGGTATTCCCGCGTTCTGCGGCTGTAAGGGCCATCGCGACTTCCTCATGTAATGAGCAGATCGGCAGAATACGGGGGCCCCCAGCGGCTGTCAACGCGAGGTCGGCGCTCGACTCACTTGTCGCCGTTGTTCCGGTTCTTCAGCATCGCCTCGAAGTCGACCGCACTCATCGCCATGGTCTTTCCGGCGACGGCCTCACCTGCTGTAGCTTGTTGCGCGGTTTCGACGACATCTGCGGACGGGTCAGGCGCCATCGGCGCAGAGGCTGCTGGAGTAGGCGCCATCGGCGCAGGGGCTGCTGGAGCAGGCGCCATCGGCGCTGCGGCTGCTGGAGCGGCTGCTGGAGCGGGTGCCATCGGGGCGAGTGCCATTGGAGCGGGTGCCATCGGGGCGGGTGCCATTGGAGCGGGTGCCATTGGAGCGGGTGCCATCGGAGCCGGTGCCATCGCCGCCGGAGCTCCAGCACCCATCGGAGCCGGGACGCCGGGCGAGTAGTCAAGCTGCTGGGGGGTAGCGCCGGCCGGCACGAACGAGTCCAACGCGATGTACTGCATGACGACAGCAAACGGCATCGTCAGCACTACGCCGACTCCGAATGCGATCGAGCCGGCGTTCGCGATAACGCTAGCAACGAGCGCCAGAAGGAGGACCGGAACCAGGTTCGCCATTACAGCGGCCTTCGACACCCGCGTAGCGTCCTTCCAGTCCAAACCGTCTCGGACCATCAGCGGAGTCGCCAAGGCCCAGAGGAATGCGAGAATCATTCCGGGGAA
>JBLHWZ010000290.1:0-7089 GCA_047629415.1 Bradymonadia bacterium
TCTCCCCCGCAACAATCGCTGCCGAAACAAAGTCCTTTCGGCGAATCGACATGGCCTGAGCGCGAAATACACGAGCGTTCCAAGCCCAGCCCGCCACCGCGAGCACCAGCGTCAGACTCATCGGCCCTGGGGGCAGGTACGCCGCGAGCACAATCGCTAGCGGCAGCCCCGGCAGCACGAGGAAGACGTTGATCAGAAGAGAGAGACCGTCGTCCACCCGACCCCCGAAGTAGCCGGCGGCGATGCCGAGGACCGAGCCAAACACGGTAACAAGGAGTCCGACCGCCAGGCCAACGGTGAGAGTTGTTCGGGCGCCCACGACCACCTGCGCGAGGACGTCTTGGCCCTGCCCGGTAGTCCCGAAGAGGTTCGCGCTGGACGGCGGCATGTGCGGAGCCGCGACGAACGCGCTCGGGTCTCCAACGAAGAGCGGCCCGAAGATCGCGAGCAGGAAGAAGAAGGCGACAATGCCTGCTCCCAACGCAGCCTTGGGGTTCGACCGAAGCGCTGTCCACAGCTCAGACATCGTCCCTCGTTCGTGGGTCTAACCAGACGTATGCGATGTCGACGAACCAGTTCGCGGCCAGCACCGCGAGAGTGATGGCGAGGAAGAGCCCCTGCATCAGCGGGTAGTCTTGGTTCCGAACCGCGACCACCATCAGGTAGCCGAGACCGGGGTACGAGAAGACGATCTCAGTGAGCAGCGAGCCGCTGAGGACGAAGCCGAGCGCCATCCCGAATCCCGTAATGTTTGGCAGCAGCGCGTTTCGGGCCGCGTAACGGCCCAGAACCCGACGAGGACTCAGCCCTTTCGCCTTGGCGAGCGTCACGTAGTCCTCCCCGAGCACTCCGATCATCGTGTTTCGCATGCTGAGCATCCAACCGCCGAGACTAGCGATGACGATCGTCGAGGCTGGCAGAATCGCGTGATACGCGACGTTGCTAATGAAGGCGTACGACAGCGATGGCGGGATGTCCGGGCTGTGGGCGTGGCGAAGGGGGAACCACCCGAGCTTGAAGCCAAATACGTAGAGCACGAGCATCGCGAGCCAGAAGAACGGGAAGGCTCCGATCAGCGCAAGCGCGGGCGGCATCAAGGAGTCCAAGAAACCGTTGCGCCTCCAGGCGGCCACAGCGCCGAGCGTCGTCCCGATGGCGAAGGCGACAAGAACGCTGACTCCTGCCAGGATGATCGTCCAGACGAGCCCTGTTCCGAGCACCTCGGTCACGGTCGCGGGATAGTACGCAATGGAGAGCCCAAGATCGCCTTGGAAGAGGTGGCGCAGATAGGTGAAGAACTGCGTGAAGATGTTGCCTTCCGTAAAGCCAAACGCCTCTTGAAGCGCAGCCATCGCCTCCGGCTGCAAACGGCCTTGGAAGCGCGCAAACATGGTCGATGCCGGATCACCCGGCATCATCCGCGGGATCGCGAAGTTCAGCGTGATCGCTGCTGCGGCGGCCAAGAGATAGAACGCTAGACGTCGGAGGGCGTACTTCATTCTGCAGCCACCGGTCGCAGCTCGGTGAGGACCAACAAACAAGCCGGACCCGCGTTAGGAGAAGGCGAGGCGTATGGGTTCTCCCTGGTTGGGAACCCCTCGAACCGTGCGGTCGAGAACGCTGCCCACTGCGGATTCGGAAAGAGCGGCACCGCCGGCAATGTTTCGGTGAAGCGGCTCTGCAGGGCGTTCACGATCTGGCCCTGGCGTTCACGGTCGGAGGTTCTCTCGAACTCTTCGAGGAGAACGTCCGCCTCGGAGTCTCCGAAACGATGCCAGTTGCCAGCCGACACCTCGCCCACAGGCAGTACGGTGCGCGGCGACATTAGCCACCGATAGAACGCGTAAGGGGTTGGACCGTCAGTCGACCAACTGATGGCGAGATCGAACTCTCCCTTCTGAAGCCCTGAGAACCAAGCGCTGAACTCTGATGGGCGGACCCTGGCCACAACCCCGATCTCACCCAAGCTTCGAGCGACTACTTGTGCCGCCCGGACCCAATCGGACCATCCAGCGACAACGTCGATGTCGTACTCAAGCGGGTCGCCGTTGGCGTCACGTCGTATCCCATCCTCTCCTCGTAGGAGGCCGGCCTCGTCCATCAGTGAGTTGGCCGCATCCACATCAAAGCGAACCCAGTTGTTGGACGGATCAATCTCTGCTCGCCAGGTCGAGTAGGAGTCGGAGAGTCCCGCAGCATGCGCCGGCTCAGTGTACCCATACATCGCGACTTCGACGACGCGATCTCGGTTGATCGCCATGCTGAGCGCACGACGAACCCTTAGGTCGTCGAACGGCGCCCGTGTGGTGTTCGGGTAGAGGAACACCGTGCTGCCGAGGAGCGGGAACCAGTACGAGTTGTGCTCAGGATCGCGGGCCACAAACGTGCGGTCAATCGCCGGGACAAAATTCGCAGCCCAATCAACGGTGCCTTCGACGAGGGCCATATTCGCCTGATCGTTCCCCGGATACGCGAGGAAGCGCAGCGCCTCGACCTGCGGCTTTCCCTCCTGCCAGTAGTTCGGGTTGCGCCCCAGCTCATACATCTGGTTCTGGAATGCACGGACCTCGGTGAACGGCCCGGTCGCCACTGGATTCGGATTCGTGAACGTCATCGGGTCGTCCAGTTCGGACCAGATATGCTGGGGCACGATCGGGACACCAGCGAGCACATTGAGGCCCGGCACAAAAACTCGGTTTGTGTGCACAACGACCGCATCTCCAGTCAGCTCGACGGACTCCGCAAAGCCCCACACTCCTCCCTGGTCCAGCGCCGGGTATTCCCTCAGGAGCTCCATCGTGAACACGACATCGGCGGCCGTCATCGGCGTGCCATCTGACCAGAGAACGCCTTCTCGAATGTCGAACCGAATGCTGCGTAGGTCGGCACTCCATTCATAGGCGCTAGCGAGCCAAGGAACCCAAACTCCAGTCACAGGATTATGGATCAGCATTGGTTCGTAAATGCCGGCTCTGGTTGGCCAACGCGCCTCGCCCGGCGCGAGAGGGTTGAACGCGCGTACCCACGCGCTCTGCTGCTCCACCGAAACCGAGAGCACGCCTTCAGGGGTCTCACCACTACCGGTCACACACCCGCCAATGGCGAGCATCGAGACCGTGAAGAGAGTGAGCAGGTTCTTCACTCGCCCCTCTCATAGACGCGCACATAGTCGACCAACAGCGTTTGTGGAAACTCGGTATCAGAGCCGACTGGGCCGACGAAGCTGCCGCCGACTGCGACATTCAGAATGAGGAAGAACGGGTGGTCAAATACCCACGAGGTCCCGGCAGGGATCGTATCGGGCGTGACCGTATGGAAGTGCAGGTCGTCTACGAACCAACGAATCTCATTCGCCTCCCACTCGATCGCGAACACATGGAAGTCGTTATGAAGTCCGCCGCCAGCGACGGAGATCGTCTCGCTAACGCCCTGGCCTCCAGAATAGCCGGGGCCATGCACGGTGCCGAGCGTGATCGCTGGCTGCTGGCCTCGGTACTCCAGAATGTCGATCTCGCCACAGTCTGGCCAGCCGACGTCGCCGAAGTTGTTTCCTAGCATCCAGAACGCCGGCCAGATGCCCGCTCCAACGGGCATCTTCATGCGCGCTTCAATACGCCCGTAGAGAAACTCTACCCCGCCGCTCGTTGTGATGCGCGCCGACGTATAGGAGTTCCCTTCGTAGGCCTCCCGGCGGGCTACGATTGCCAGGTTGCCGTCGCCGTCCATCGAGGCATTTTCTGCTCGGCTCGTATTGAACTCAAGCTGGTTGTTGCCCCACCCGTCACCACCGATGTCCGGTGTCCAGACGCTGGGGTCCGGCAGGTCGCCCACCTCTCCGTCAAACTCATCCGACCAGACGAGCAGCCAGTTGGTGTCCACGTCTGCCACGATGTCTTCCTCGGCCGGCGCCTCTGTTCCCCCGCACGCGGCGAGGAGGCATGCCGACGCAAACTTCGCTGTGCCTCGGCCAGCGTTCACGCCACGCCCCGGGCCTTCGCATCATCAAAGATGCCATGGCTCTCGAGTGCCGCATCTAGCGCGAGCGCCGCCGCTCCGATCGCGATCGCCGCCGTTCCGAGCGAGGTTCCGATGATCTCGGCCTGCGTGTTCGAGAAGAGCAAGGAGCGGCTCCGCGCCGACTCACGCAGAGGCCCGAGCAAGTTCTCTCCTGCCTCGACGAGCTCACCACCGAAAATGACCTTGCTCGGGTTCAGAAGGTTGAGCAGCCCCGCGATGCCAATGCCCAGCTGAGTGCCGACCTCATCCAGTACTGTCTTCGCCCACTGCTCGCCTTGGTCGGCCGCCACAACAATGTCGCGTGCAGATGTCAGAGCGTCGTTCGTCATGCTAGCGGCACGAGAAAGAAGCGAGGGAGTCCCGGCCATCACGTTGAGGCACCCCCGGTTGCCGCAGACACACTCCGGGCCAAAACGGTCGATCGAGAAGTGGCCGATTTCACCAGCCAGCCCGCCGGAACCCCGATAGAGCTCACCGCGGATCACGTGGCCAGCGCCGATTCCGGTTCCGACCTTCACGTAGGTGAAGTCATCTCCGCCGTCGCCGAACCATCTCTCGGCTAGCGCCCCAGCGTTGGCGTCATTTTCGATGAAGATCGGCAGTCCCAGAGACTTTTCCAGCTCGTCCACCAAATCCACGCCCGCCCAAGCCGGAAGGATCAGCTCGGACAGCTCACCCGGGCGGCTGGGGTCAACAGGGCTCGGTACCGCGACTCCGGCGCCTAGCAGCCGCGATGAGTCCGGTGCAGCCGCACGGCATTCTGCGACCATCTCCGAGATCTTCGCGATCGTGCCAGCCGGGTCCGTTCGGGTCGGGAACGGCGTGTCGACGGTTGCCAGCACTCGCCCGCGCAAATCAGTGAGCGCGACTGTGATGTGTGTCGCCCCAATCTCGACGCCGGCGATCCCAAACACACCCGCTTCGAAATCCACCATGATCGGAGGCCGGCCGCCACTCGAAGCGCCGGGTCGGACAAGCCGGACAATCCCGCGCTTCACCAGGTCGCCGACGATCGCCGACACGGTGGAGGCACTCAAGCCGGTCAGACGAGCAAGATCTGCGCGAGAGATCTCCGGCTGCTGCCAGATAAGACGCAGCAGGATCCGCGCGTTACGGACGCGCATGCCGACGACGTCTACAGTCTCCATTTTGTAACTATCGTTCATCTAGAGACTACCGCCATTGGATGTCATCAACGAAGAATGTGACCACCTCACCTTCGCCAGAAACCCAGCCGAAACCACCGACCACCTCGGCGCCGATGCTCTGCCCACTGAGGTCAATCGAGTACTGAGTCGGCTCCGTGTTGAGCGACGTGTCGGCGGTCTCGACGGCAAAGCCATCGGCGTCGCCAATTCCTACCAGGAACTTCACCACTTCTGTTCCAGTGTCGCCCCATGCGTAGAACGACACTTCGGTAGCGCCGGCTGGGACTGAGAGTCCGGGTTGAGTTCCCCAGTTCGCGTCTGGATATTGCCAGAAGATCCCCGCCCAACCCAACGCTCCGCGAGTCCAAACGAACTGGCGGCAGACCCCTCGGCCCTCCCCCGCCCGAGCACCTGCGCAAGCATCATCGGTCACGACGATCGACCCTGGTGTCTCACCGTCACCCATGAATCCGCTCGGCGCCCAGTAGTCATCTGCCGCGAACGGGAATGTCTCTGGTGTCAGCGGAACCTCAACATCGGGCTCCGCATCGAGTTCCGGCTCAGCATCCGGCGCGCTGTCGTCATCGGTGTCCGCAGATGGCACGTCCTCTACGACTGTGTCCGCAGGTGGCGCGTCCTCTGCGACGGCGTCTCCCGCAGAATCCGCCGCCGTGTCCTCTGCCGAGGTGTCGACTTCGGGTTCGGCGTCTTCGGACCGTCCTGCGTCTGGCTCTCCGGGGTCCACTGCAAAGCAATCGAGACCCGCCCGAATGGTCCCAGCGGGACAGGCTTCGGTGCCGTCGCCTGCTTCGGAACACGCAAACAGAACGAACGCCGTGAGCGGGAGGACCAAGAATCTTGAGAGGGTTTTCAATCTGTCACCAGTGCTCGGTCTTCTTGCCCGCCTGATGTCCGGCGTCTCTACGCAAATCAGGTGGGCATTCGGAGCCAGGATGCGTTGCACCATAAGCGACGCTGTTGGCAGCCGGTCGCTCAAAGTGCGACCCGACTTATTTCTGACTCACAACGAAGTAAGGGAATCTCCAGTCATACGCAAGGCTTCCCTCTCCAAGTCGGCTGTGGTGGGCTCAGAATCTGAGGCCGGAGCGCTTCAGATCATGATCTTCAGCATCGCGAGGCTGAAGCACGCCAGCACGGCAGCCGCAAACATCCCCACGTAGAGCCCCTTCAGTCCAATACCTGCCAAACTCTTGATGTGGACACCGCAGCCAACGCCAGCCATGGCGACGGTGACGAGGAATCCGGACGCCTTTGTCACGACGCGACTCAGTTCGACACGCTGATCGCCGGCGGCCCACATAGTGCTCTCCTGAAGGTGCAGCGTGAAGTCGGGGAGGAGGTTCAATGTGTTAGCGATCGCGAGCGTCACGAACCCGAGAATGAAGGGCGGGAAGAGTGTCGTGAACCGTGTCTTTTGGGCGACGTGCGCCTGTTGGTTCCGCCGCTTCTCCTTGGCGTACCACCAGCTTAGACCCACGATCATTGGAGCCAGGAGGAGAACCCTCACCAGCTTCACGATGACAGCGATTTCACCTGCTTCAGGTCCGTAGGCGAAGCCCGCCGCCATGACCTGCGGTGTTGCCTGGATCGCCACCCCGGCCCAGATCCCGAACTCAGTCTGAGTCATCGAGAGGGCGTGGCCGAGGACAGGAAAGATGAACACCGCGATCACCCCAAAGAGTGTGATCGTCGTGATCGCGAACGCAGTGTCCTTCTCGTCTGCCTCGATGGTCGGCGCGGTAACTGCGATGGCAGTGCCGCCACAAATTGCCGTACCAATCCCGATGAGGATGCCGAGTTTCTGCTCGACGCCGGTGAGGCGGCAGAGCCAGAGCGTCAAGCCGAGAGCTACCACGACACATGCAACGCTGATCACGAACGCTTGTGCTGATACTCGCACAAC
>JBLHWZ010000291.1:0-7077 GCA_047629415.1 Bradymonadia bacterium
CCCAAGGGACCAGCTCCCGCGGAACATCAAACTCAGCGTCACCGAGGAGCGCGAGTTGCTCTACTCGGTGTCGTCCTGGATGCTCTCGCAGTTCCTCCACGGTGAGCAGGGCGCGCTCTTCGCAGCGGCCCAGGTCACGGAGTCGGTGCAGTGGATGGACGGAAAGCTCTACGGTGCCACTCAGGTCATGGACGAGGCGCGGCACGTGGAGGTCTTCCACCGCTACATCGACGAGAAGCTCAACAAGCTCTACGTGATCAACGACAACCTCTTTGTAATCATCGATGCGCTCATGTCCGACTCCCGTTGGGACATGAAGTTCCTCGGTATGCAGATCATGGTCGAGGGCCTCGCACTGGGTGCGTTTGGGCTGATGTATCGCCTGACGAAAGAGCCGCTGCTGAAGAACTTGCTTCGGTATGTCATCCAGGATGAAGCGCGGCACGTGCACTACGGAGTGCTCGCGCTTCGCCACTACTTCGTGAACGAGATCTCCGAAGGCGAACGACGTGAACGTGAAGATTGGGCGTTCGAAGTAGCTCTGCTGATGCGCAACCGATTCATGGCGCACGAGGTGTACGAGGAGTGGTTCGAGGGCCTGATGTCACGTGCTGCTTGGGACCGTTACGTGTTGGCGGCACCCGGGATGAGCGAGTTCCGGACTGTGATGTTCTCCCGCTTGGTTCCAAACTTGCGCGAGATCGGCCTGCTCAGTCCGCGCGTCATGCAACACTACGAGAACGCCGGGTTGCTGAAGTATATGCACGGCAAGCATGCGATGGACATCACTGGAGACGAGATGCTCCGCGAGCTCGACCAAGGCAGCTCGCTCATCGCCGGTGTCAACGAACACAACCACGACCACGATGACCACGGCATCCCTGCCGGTCTCGCCGAGGCTGCCCAGTAGGTTCGACGCTCTAGAGAGCGGATCGCTATCGCCAGGTTTCCCGGGTGAACCCGCGCATCTGCGACCACCGTTTCCTGGCATGCAGCGCTAGCATCTCCCGTCCTTTTCCGGTGCGCGTATAGACGAGTTCAGCTGGCCCAATCGAGCGCGAGAACGCCTTCATGAACTCGCGAGCGCCTCTGCGACTAGCCGAGAACGGTGCGGGCACCGGGATCGCAACGGCACCATCTGCGACCTTCTCGGCGAGAGACAAATCAGGGTCGACGACCAGTAGATACCGTTGGGTTGTTATCGGGCCAACCAGCTCGCGGAGCGCTGTTCCGAACACGCGCGCTTGCTCGGCGGTGACGTTGTCGAGCACGACCGAGACGGAGCCGTCCACTCTGCGGTGCGCGCCCACCACAGCGGCTGCCGGGAGCTCGTTGAGTTGGCCTCGGACGGCGAGCCGCTTCATGCCCGCCAATACGACCTCTCCGTAGAGCCTCGCCTCGTCGACCGAGTCCACTCTCTCGTCCATCGACGTTTCGGCGGCGTGTACGATCAACTCTGCTTCTTGGACCGACTCATCGAGCTGCGCACCAAGTTCTGTTTCCAGTAGCTCAAGCGTGGCCAGCGCCGCGTCGCGCGCCACTTCGGCAGCGCGCCGCTGGACGACGGCTTCCGACTTTGCGTCTTCTAGCTGGAGCCTCGTCCCTCGAAGCTTCTTGGAAGCCGCCCGGAACGTGCCGCCAACGATCGCGGCGATGATCAGACCGCTGACCACCGACATCACGATATCTCCCATGAGGAGTGCCGCGATTGCGCCAAAGACTACCCCGACCCCAGCCAGGGCTCTCTGCGTAGCGACCGCCTTCTCCTGCTCTTGGTAGACGACGAGCGCAGTCTGCGCGTGACGGTCCGCTGAGGACGCAGCGAACTCGTACTTCTTCGCGATCGCGGCAACTCGGATCGGGCGGTTGGCCCCGAACTCCGCTCGTTTCTTAAAGGCTTGATCGCGTTGCGCGTCCGCGCGCTCTCGAAATCCGGCAAGGGCATGGGACCTCTGAACACGAACGATTGCGGGCGGGCGATCGGGCGGCTCGCCCGGCGGTCTCAGCTCGACCGCGACGACTCGTTCATCGCCGTACTCTCCGCCGACTCCCCAGGCCTCGTAGGCGGAGTCGCGACGCCCCACCCGAGAGAGCATCTCGGCGTTGATCGCGACCATTGCCGGCGCCAGTTCGGAGGGCGCGATATGCGTGAAGGTAGGATGCACGTGCCCTACTCCGCGCTCGATCTCGCCATCGTCCGCCAGCCCAAACGCGTGCGAGTGTTTGCGCACCAGTCGATCCCAGTCCGCAAAGCCGCGCTCCATGTCGGGCGCCACGGTGACCACATCCCAGAGATTTGCGACCTTGTTGGGTCTCTCGGGATCAAGACGCAAACACCGACCCCGAAGCTGGTTGGTCGAGACGTAAGCAGAGACGGCGGTGAGATCGACCAGAACGTTGGCCGACTTGGCATCCCAACCTTCGCCGAGCAGACCACGAGTGCCCACCAAACATCGAGTCACCCCACCCTCAAAGAGCGCCGTCACCAGAAGCACGTAGGTAGAGGAGTTCCAATCGCGTCCGCCCCCGACGATTTCCGCGAGGGCTCCGTTTTGCTCGACCGTCATCGTGACCTCGAGCCCCTCTCGATCAGCAGCCGAGCGAATATACGCGACGACGGATTCAACGACGTCCGCGTCACAGACCAAGCTCTTCCCAGAGATCATCACCGCGTCCAGATCGCGCAGCACCTCATCGACAGCGAGACGTCGGAGCACGCTGACCGCACCTCCCGCTGTCGGATCAAGAACCCCCTGCAGTTCTCGCACGGCCTTTCCGCTGGCCGCCCGCTCGAAGTCTGTGACGACGACGGCTCGGAGGTCATCGTGCAGCTGGGCGGCTTCTTCTCGTAGAATCACGATCAGCGCGTCGTACTTGGCAGCGGAGAGACCGACGAGACGGTCAACGCTCGAGGCGCGACGCTGAATACCCGTGCGGGTGACAACGTAGCCGATGGGGCGAAGTGCCGACCGAACATCCTCCCAAATCTCGTGCCCAGCGATCTTTGCAGCTTCTGGATCGAGCGACGCACTGGGGTCGTCGCGCGCCGGCAGAACGACCGTTTTGAGGTACTCCTGAATGACCAAGATCTTATCGCCGAGCTGTGCTCGCTCATCCATCTCATCGAGTGCCCAGAGGAGCTCCGGCAACAGGCCCCCGACTTCACGGACCACCCTGCCCTTCGCAATCGCGAGGTCGGGGCTCTCTCTCAAAAGAGCGGCCCACTCGCCAGCACCGGGGTCTTCCAACTCGGAGTGCGCCAGGGAACGAAGGGAGGAGTCGAGCCATAGCCGCAGAGAGTCCAGCGGGTGTGGAGGCTCCATCAGCCTCAGCCAAACCTGCTCAAACCGCTCGTGCGCGCCCGCTAGGAAACCGTGCTCAGCGGCCGTCGGCTGCACGAGGTGCACGAGGTCTTGGAACGGCGCGAGATAGCCGCTCTTCACCAGCGAAGGCAGGCCGATCTCGTAGTCTACCTCTCCAACCAACCCGACGTGCCTTCGCCGCTCCTCGGCGGTCGCATCAATCGGCGGGGTCGCGGTGAGGGCGAGCAGAACGGTATTCGGCACCTCTGCGACAAACGCCTGTATCGCCGTCGCCCAATGGTTCTTTAGATGATGCGACTCGTCGAGCACGATGGTGCGAACGCCCAGCGCTCGGAACCGCGCAAAAAGGCGGCCAACGTTGTCGTGCAGAGATCCATCGGACCGATCTTTGACCGAGAGCGCCTGGTACGTGACGGAGCAAATCACGGGGCCGGGCTCCGTGTACGGGTCTCGATGAATCCAAACGTCGGCGCTTGGCAGCTCTCCAAGGCCAGTGTCCACGACCAGATCCTGGAACTTATCGATCCACTGCGCTGCGATGGTGCCCGTCGGCGACACGACGACGGCGGGAAAGCCTCGGTCGAGGATGTAAGCGAGTCCGAGGACGGTCTTTCCGGAGCCCGGTGGCGCGACCACGTGCAAGGCGGTCTCCCCACGCTTCGCCGTAAGCTCCGCGAAAGCGCGCGCCTGAAATGGCCTGAGGGTTACGCCAAGCGCTAGCCCTGAGAGCGGTCTCAGCTCATCTTCGGTGGGTTCGTAGGTCACAGGAAGACGGTCATACTATAGACTCGGCAGGCCCTACTACTCACCCTCGCTTGTCGATGCCGAAGTCCACCGCCCGTGCCGGAACCGTTGCCGGAGTCGTCGTTTTACTGATGTCTCTCGCCGGGGTGTTCTACGCGGCGTTCTCGGTCAGCTCACCGGAGGCTGAGACCGCGCAAGCATACGCAGAGAGCGCGGTGGACTCGACCCAAGAAGCACCATCGGCGCACCCACCGGTGGTGGTCCAGCAGCTGAGTTGGAAGACCGGAGAAGAGGCGCCATCGAATCTGCCGGAGACCATCACACCGTTGGGCCAGCCGAGTGCAGGCGTTCCTGGCGATGCACTGAGACAGCGACCGGGGGAGCGGCCGAACCCCTCCACCCAGCCGGCCGCTGCCGCTGGATCAGTAGCGCAAGCAGGCAGCCCCGAGGCTGCCGAGCGGCGCCGAGTTCAGATTCAGGACGCGTTCAGGAACCAGATGACCGGCTTCCGCGAGTGTTACGACCTGATTCTGGAACTTGAGCCCAGTCTCGACGATCGCCTCGTTCTTGAGCTCTTGGTGAGGGCCGGAGACCCCGATCCAACGACCGAGTTGGTCTCGATCGAGTCAAGACGGATGGACTTCGAACACATCTCATGTTTCGCCGAAGTCGCGGCGGAAATGGAGATGCCGGCCCCCGAGGGAGAGGCGCAATACACCATTCGGTACCCGATCGTGTTGACGACAGAGTAGCGAGCACCGCGAAAGCGCCAAGCATCGCTATGCGAAGACACCGAGAGTAGAGACACGGAGGGACACGCCAGAGGTCAAGCGCACGAGCGTAGCGAGAGAAAGCCGGGCCGCCGACTTGTCCCCGACGGAGGCCTCGTCTCACGCCGAAATATGTCGCCTGGACGCAACGGCGCAGGGGCGCAACGGCGGCCGAGGAATCGTCGGTGCGACGCCTCCGCGCTGTCCGACGCAATCCCCCACCTACTCGGCGAGCAATGCGTCGATGTCTGAGAACACCGATTCCGCCGAGCGGTACTGGCCCTTGTCGACGATGCGAAGCTCGGAATCCAACACGATCGTCGAGTCGTTGTTGGCCACTCCGAATGCCGAAGCGAATCCGCCGGTCGGGTCGAAGAGCACGGGCATGGTCAAACCAAACCGCTCCGCTGTTCCGCTGCAATAGCTCGCATCTGGCTGTATGAACGTATTGGTCTCATTGATGACGAAGTAGGCACCAAACGAGGCGTCAGCGCGTTCATCGAATCCGGCCTGCCAAAGCGGCGCGTTTCGAATGCAGGGCGGACACCAGCCGGCAAAACCGATGATGAGATTCGCGTCGTTTCCGCACAACTCGTGCACAGTGACCGTAGACCCATCACAGCGCGTGAGCTCGTAGTCCATCGCGGTATCACCATCGGACGACCCGTATGGACCCTCGGGTGGGCATCCAACCGCGGGAGCGCAGGAGCCGTCCACGCACTCCGTCGCGCACTCGCCGCATGTCCCGCCGCAGCCGTCGTCGCCACAGGTCGCGTCGGCACAATCCGGGCTACAAATAGGTACGTCTGCGTCGGAAGGAGCGTCATCCGGAGCGTCGAGCCCAACGTCATCCGAAGCACCAACCTCAGTATCGACCGAAGCATCAATCTCAGCGTCATCCGGAGCGTCGAACTCAACGTCATCCGAAGCATCAACCTCAGCGTCATCCGGAGCGTCGGACTCAACGTCATCCGAAGCATCAACCTCAGCGTCATCCGGAGCGTCATCCGGAGCGTCATCCGGAGCGTCATCCGAAGCATCAACCTCAGTATCGACCGAAGCGTCCACTTCGAGCGCATCTGGCTCCACCGGAACGTCCGCCTCGATGTCTGGTTCAACCAGTGCCGTATCGCCGCCGTCAGGTGCGGTGTTGGATACCTCTTCGTCTACCGGGCCACATGCCACAAGCAGCAGGAGAAGGAGCGGAGAGAGGACGCACTGAGAGGCGAGCTTAGTCATAGGCAGTATTCGCGGCAGTAGATCGATTAAGTGCAAGCGAATAGGTTTCCGCTCCCTCGCTGAAGATTCATATGCCTAGCACAGCCTCCAAACCGCGCTACCGGCTTCTACAAGCCCGGATGCCCGACGACATCGTCACCGCCGAAGAGCATCAGTCGTTTGCGACTCGTATCGGAGTGCCGTTGGACCAGATGCACGCGCACAACCTGATCGTTGAGCAGCGGAGTTTCGAAGAGCTGGTGAGCGGCTACACAGCTGTATTCGTTGGCGGCAGCGGGAACTACTCCGTGCTGGACGACCTCCAGTGGGTCAAAGACTACATCGATATTCTTGGGAACATCGCATCGTCTGACACTCCAATGTTCTCGTCGTGCTTCGGTTTCCAGGGGCTCGTTCTAGCCCTAGGCGGCGAGGTTAAGCCAGAGGAGCCGAGGTCAGAGGTAGGGACATATCGTATGACTCTCCGCCCCGAGGCGGCAGATGACGATGTGTTTTCTCAGCTCCCGCATGTGTTCGACGCGCAACAGGGTCACAAAGACAGCGCCACTAGACTCCCGTCCGGCGTTACCCACCTCGTAAGTTCAGAACGGTGCGAGTATCAGGCGCTCCGAGTTACCGGAAAGCGTGTCTATGCCACGCAGTTCCACCCTGAACTTACCGGCGCAGACAACCAGGCACGCTTCCTTCGATATTACGACATGTATAAGAAGGTCTTTAACGAGGAGCGCGCCGACGAGATTCTTCATGGGCACCGGGAGTCTCCCGACTCCAACTCATTGCTCGCCCATTTCGCAGAAGCGCTTCAGCGCGACCAAGAGGCCTAATATGGCAAAAGTGATTGGCGTCGGTGGCGTCTTCTTCCGTTCCAAAGACACGCAAGCCACCAAGCAATGGTACATCGACAATCTGGGCTTCGAGCCTGACAAACACGGCTACGTCATGTTCGAGTCTCGGCAACGAAACGCCGACATCGATGAAGGCCTCGTCTGGTCTCCGTTCTC
>JBLHWZ010000292.1:0-7044 GCA_047629415.1 Bradymonadia bacterium
GATCGTTCGACGGCTCGTCGCCAATCGAGACGCCCGGCAGGCTGCCGAGCTCGGCGAGACAATCTCCGCCGAGCAACTCGCGATGCTCTCCATGGGGTGCCCTGTCTCCCACGACGTACCCGCTGAGCGGGTTCAGGAAGTCCGAAGCTTGCTGGCCAATGTGAAGCCCGCGGACGAGCGGTACGGCCTCTGGTGGGTCGAGGATGCTCACGAGGCGCTATCGGACGCGTTCGAACCGGACTGGTGGCCAGAGCCCCCGCCCGCACCGCTGTTCCGTCAGGTACTGGCCGTCTTGAACGGCGCGAAGAAGGGGCCGCTGAACGGTAATTGGACACAGCGGCAAGACTCGCTGCGGGCTTTCAGGTTCGACCGCGATGGCGGGGGTCCATCACTTGCGATGGAGCTCTCCCTGCCCGGTGGCGCATGGCTGACGGAGTTGAGGCGACCCGGGATCGGGGAGGAGGATCGGCACGCGGTCACCTACCTAGACGCGTACCGAGTTCGTTCGGAGCCAAACTACCTCGCCGACGTCCTGGAAGAGGCGATCACCAAGGGCGGCTGATTCGGGCCGACGAGGGGTATGTTGCGAGCGGCCGCTGCGGACGGTCGGATTCCCCGGTTCGGTCGCGGCCGCGGATGACTCGAGCGTACGCGGGAGCCCTCTCATGACTCGCCGCTCCCGCGGAAGCCGTCCCCGTGCCCGACGTGCAGGACGCGCAGCGGATGACGGAGATGGGCTCGTGGGCTTGTTTGCCTCGGCCTTCGCCCCGTCCAGAAACTCGCGCTTCAGTTCGAGCGCAGCATCGCGAACGGTAACGTCCCGAACCGCGACGACCAGGTCGAGCTGGTTGCCACCGCGTTTGCACGCAGTGAAACAGTACCAGGCGTTCTTGGCGGTATCGACTCGGAAAGCACGCGGGTTGTCGCCGCCGTGCACGGGGCACGGGCCGACAAGGGACTTTCCCTCGCGTCGAAGGTTGTTGATGCCGAGGTGGCCGAGCACTTGCTCGATGGTGACCTCGGCGCGGATGGACTTGAAGTCGACCCATTCTCCTTTGCTCATGATGTTCGGTGGGATGGAGTGAGTGAATTGAAAAAAGAGCGGGGCAAGCGGTTTCCACACAGGGCGGATTCGCGTTCGTCGGACGAACACGTCGCTTCCCTTGGCCACGAGCCGATTCGCCGGTTCGCAGCGGCTCGCGGGAGCCACTGCCGACAGGACCGGCGGCAGGACTCGTCCGCCGGCGCTGGTGACCGGCAGATGCCCAAGGGAAGCAGCGCGTGTCGCTGCTTCAGTCTGAAAGGGTCGGTGTTCAAACACCGAGGTTGGCAACGGACCTAGCTGAACCGTTGCCAAGAGGCCGCGCGAACCGCCTCTGGGTCTGCGAAGTTGGTCCCGCTTGAGCCGTTCGGAATCGAGGCGGCCGTAAACGGGCTCAGCTCGTCGCCGCGAGCAATCAAGCGCGCGACGAACGTGAATCGCGACAACTGCTGGAGCATCGCCTGCTCAATCGGGTCACCGAGCTCTTCCGCGAGGACCCCAGCGTCTGCAGCGCCCACACGAAACGTCACAATGTTGCCGACGTTTCCGAGCACTGCGTCCCGCAGCGTCTCTCGAAGTTGTCCGAGGTACTGGTGCGCCAGCACCAGGCCAACGCCGTACTTCCGAGATTCGGAGAGCATCACTGCCACCGAGTCCGATGCGAAGCGCTGGAACTCGTCAGCGTAGACGATGAAGTGGGGCGCGCCGTGAGGACGGCGCATTGCCGCAAGCTGGATACTGCTCAGAAGTAGCGCGCCGAGCAGGCGACTCGCGTCGTCACCGATGGCTCCGACGCGGAGGTCTACGAGCACGATAGCGCGCTCGTTCATGAGTCGGCCCAGGTCCACGCGAGAGCGTACAACGCCCAGGATGGCGCGAATCTTCTCGTTGCCGATGAACGCGCCAAGCTTGTTTAAGATTGGGGCGGTCGCCTCGGCCTGAAGTCGCTTGGTGTACCCGGCGAACTCGGAGTTCCAGAACGCCAGCACGGTCGGGTCTGTGACCCGTGCGATGACGCGCTCGCGCGTTTGTTCGTCGATGAGCACCTTGTAGAGCATCGGTAGCGTCGCTTCGGGGTGCTCGGCGACCGCGAGGATAGCATTTCGGAGGATGTGTTCGAGACGTGGTCCCCACGAGTCGGCCCATTGCGTACGGAACACCGAGACCAGCTCGCTCGCGAGGAGTTGACGGTCTTTCACGGGTTCTCGTCCTCGGCGAAACACATTGAGGGCCGCTGGTGACGGGTCCGACGGGTCGATGATGACCACATCGCGGACGCGCCGCTGCGGAATGCTGCGAAGGACTGCGTCGATGAGCGGGCCATGCGGGTCGAAGAGCGCAAGCCCTCTGCCTGCCTCGATGTCCTGCACAATCATCGATTCGAGCAGCGTGGACTTTCCTACGCCGGTCTTACCGAGCACCCAGAGGTGCCTGAGTCGGTCGTCTCCAAGGAGCCCGAACCGGTGACGGGTCTGTCTGAAGTTGGTTTGCCCGAGAACGACGTCGGGAACACCTCCGTTTGAGTGGCTACGGCTGGAGCGTTGCATGGGCGATCGAATAGAAGTGAGAGCAGCGAGGTAGCACCAGGCGTGTGCCCCATCGTGCTTGAGAAGAGCTGCCGCGTCGGGAACGAGCAGTTTCTTGTTAGCCCCGCGAGACCGCCTGAGGTGCTCTTCGCGCACCGTCTCGACTTCGATTCCGGCGTCAGGGGCAGCCGTCTCAAGCGCAACCAACCAGTCGGTGCCGACCAGATGGTGCATGAGCGTTCCGAACCCGACCCTGTTCTGCTCGGGTGTCGAAGGAATCTTCCCGTACGGAACTCCGGTCAACCCCGAGACGCGGCGGGCACCGTCCTCAGCGAGGCAGTAGAGCGGCCCGCCGGTCTTGGGGCGAGCGGGGTCATCTCCAATGACGAGCGCGGGGATGAAGGCTCGGTCGAAGTACTCGTGCGCCCAAAGCCGCTGTAGCCGTTTCTGCGCCGCGCGAAGACTCGAAGACGCGAAGTGCAGTGGGTGGATGTGCCGAGACGCGAGAAATCGGTGTTTGAACACCGACAGAAGAATCGCGTCGTCTCGGGCGGTCAGCTCTAGCGGAGGTGGTTCGGTCGGTCGCACGCGCCTGGAAGGGTAAATCATCACGGTGGGGCCTAGGCCAAACGGTATTGCCACTGGTATCGCCGACTCGGGTGGCGGCGTTTACGAATCTGATAGCCGGCGTGTTCAAGCTGACGCTTGGCACTGGCGAACGTGTGACCGACGTTGCGGGCGAGTTCTTTGGTGGAGTGCCAAAGGCCGTCCGAGAGGAGCTGATAGTAGCGCTCCGCTTTGGTGGGTTTGTGTAGAGTTCTCATAGTATAGAGGGATGAATGCCGAGCCCAGCGAAGCCGAGCGCGGCGGTGAATAGAGGCAGGCGGGACCTGGACGTTTGTACTCCGCTTCGCGGAGAGAGATGTCCGGTCGTTAGCGCCTGCAAGGACTCAAGTTCCGAAAGCTCGCTGCACAGGGCAGCGAGCGTGGGCGAGTCGAAGTGGATGAGCACGTCGGCGGTACGGAGGATCACCAGGTCCGGGAAGAACTCGCGGAGCCTGGTGAGTTCTATCGCAGACGATGGGTCCGTGATGACGGTGGCCGTGCCGTAGTCCTGAGCGAGCCCGCGAGCGGGCTCGCTTGTTTGACCGTTGGCACCGCGGAAGTCCCACGGAGTCCCAGCGCCAAACGCGATGGCGAACGTGCGGTTTTGGCGTGTGGCGGTGACCACAACGACGCGTCTAGCGGGCACGATTGCGGCGAGGCATCTCCCGGCGGAGCCACTCGACGTCCCGCATGACCGAACGCAAGGCGCGAGGGTCGATGAGGGCTTCAATGCGGACGCCCAGCACGAGGGCGATACGCACCAGAGCCTCTACGTCGCGTGGGAGCGACGTAGTCTTCTCGAGCCGTCGAACGCGCCTGACGGGGATGCGTGCGAGTTCCGCAAGATGTGCCTGCGACAGCGGTTGGCGACGATGCCAGAGGCGTCTGCGACGCACGTGCAGCGCGAGCACATCTTTCTCGTAACTCGTTGAATGTATTGTATTATCCATAGTCCGAGTCTTGACAGAAACTGGTTGTTTCTGGTAAGCTCTCTTGTCACCTCCTTTCTGCGTTAGATTGGGTTCCTAGTCCCTTACGCGACAGCAGATGGAGGTGGCCTCTGGAGGTCCCCGTGCATCACTGTCTTGGTTACATGATACCAAACAGGGGGATGACGCGGAGGTGCCACGAGGTACCGTTTGGTGCACATCACGACTGACTTATCCACAACAAGAACGGCCATCTCGACCTCGAAATGGCCGTTCTTGTTGTGTGGAGTTGGAACAGAGTTCGAGCCGACCGGCGCTGATACCCCCACTGGTACCGCTGGGATGACACCGATTGACATCCCATACTGTCTAGGCAAGGACTTTGGCTGCCGCGGTTCGCGGCGCAGTACTTTCAAGCCCCCGGAGGGGATATGGCGTGTATTTGAAGACAGGAGTCTGGCTAGCAGCCGCTTCATTGACGGTTGCATGTGCAGAGTTCCCTGCCCATCTGCCAGTGAGTTCAGATGAGTCCGCGGTCGACTCAACAATCACCGTGTCCGACTCACTTTCAGGCGATGATTCTCCCTGGCGAACTGAGGCCTTAGGTGGCTTCCGTGTTCTTCCTGACATCGGGATTTCGACGTTGTGCCGGGACGGAGTCTGCACGCAAGAACCGGCAAACGGACGCTTTGTGCACGAGGCGGACTTTGATCCCAACACATTGACCGCGGAACACCACTCGCAGCGTCATGTCGCCCGGAGCGCACCGAGTCTCGACGCGGTGACGGCTCGTACGCTGACCGAAGCAATGAGGCTATGCTCTGACGGCGAGGAGCTAGTGGAACTGACCGTGACGCTGCCATATCTTCCCTTCGATTTCACTCGGTTGCGCGGACATCGCAACGATTCGGAGATGATGGGGCGATTGTTGGCCGAGCGAGAGATGCAGGTTGCGCCTGTTCGGGAACGAATCGAGCGGGAGTTGGCGGCGTTTGGCGCGATGCTAGTCGACTATGACGACACGCCTGGGGTGATCGAAGTGTACACCGACCCATGCGTTCTAGACCGAATCGTCAGTGTTGAAGGCGTTCGGGGAATCGAGCTGTCAAGCAATGCTACTGCCGACGGAGTGGTCGGGCTGGAACAACGGGCAGCACTCGGTCATGGCGTCTGGGGGAGTACGATTGAAGGCAATCAGGGCTCGCTCCGGAGCGGAGGTTCCCGAGTTAAGTTCGGGGTCATTGACGGGAGCCACATCAACAATGGGCACGTCTCGTTTCGTGATGGCGGCGCTGGTTCGATGAATCGAATCGTCGACACAGATAGCTGCGCGATTCGTTTTCCGGGACACCGACGCTGTCTTAACAGCGCGACCAGTTCGGCCGGCACGCACGGAACGGCTGTCACAAGCGCAATCCTCAGCGATTGGACTGATGGTCAGGAATCGGGCCTGAGCGGCTCAACGGCACTGCTTCGTACTCGAGTCGCTTCGGAGGCCATCGTTCACTTCTACAGCTCGGCAAACCTAGCGCGACCGAACACACGTCGCGGTATCAAGGAGGCAACCGAAGACAACGGTATCGACATTATCAACCTATCTATGGGCACCTACTCCGACGACTTCTGCAGCAACAATAGCTTCAACGGTATTCGAGATGAGATTTCAGCGGCGACGGATGCCGGAGTGCTCGTGGTAGTCTCTGGCGGCAACGACGGAAACACATCCGGTTGTTCCGTTAGCGGATTTGCTGCTCTGGTCGACACGTTAGCTGTAGCCGGCACACAGGGGGCCTCGACCCTCAGCGCGCTGGACTCGGTTGATCGGCATTCGTCGTCATCTTGGGGGAGCGTAAGTACTACGTTAGACGGATCGAGTTCCGTCTATTCCCGTTTCCTCGACCTGAGCGCGAACTACGTGCAGGATTCTCTAGCAGGGGCGGGCAGCACCGGAACGAGTAGCTGGTCAGGAAACAGTTTCTCAACACCGACCGTGGCGGGGGTAGCAGGATGGCTCCTCGACTGGATCTCAGACCGTGGTGGTCTGGGCGGCCTGGAGACCGACCCGTACATCCTGCGAGTGCTCCTGTCGGTAATGGGGGATGGCCGGAACCCGAACTACGGCAGCGGAGGTCACCCCTCGCAGCTGAGTAACGAGTTAGGATTCGGCAATCTCCGGTTCGTCAATTTGGACACGGAGGTGGGCTCCAACGGTGGCATGGGCGTACGTCGCGTCACGCTGAACGAAGGTGACGTCTACGAATTCATAGTCGGAGATGGCTCCCCGACGAACGCGAACGGCTGGAAGTTCGCTGCGATTATCGAAGATGACTTCTACGGGGACTCACCCGACGTGACCTACGAACTCATCCGCCGAGCGAGTTGTGGAACCGGCACTGCGACAACTTTGGCCGTAGCCAGCCGATATGCTCTCAAGGCGCGCATACGACTGCGTGAGTCGGCTACGGCGGGTGCGTTCGGAACGGGTTGTTCGTACGTACGCGCTACCGTGAACCACGCGGATGGCCCTGCTCGGATCTACATGGCCGACTATTTCTACTCCAACGATCGGGTGAATCATGCAGTCGACTAACGACCCGGTCTTGACCCGGTTTGGAGCCACGGTCTTTCTGTTCTTTTCCGTCGCGCTGACGACCTACGCTTGCGCCGAGCGCGATTGCACCACGGAAGATGTACCGTTGGTGCAGGTGGTGCTCGTAGATGAGAACGGTACCCGGCTTGAGGCCGTAGAGGGTCGCGAGGGCGGTCCCGTCGTGGAGTACCGTAGCGGAGACTCTGATACGTGGCGGGATTGCGACGTTGTAGACGGATGGCACTGCAGCGGGGGTGGGCTCGAACCGGAGACCGTTTCGATCCGAGCGACGTTCGGCGAACTGTCCGGAATGACGTCTAACATTCGAATGGAATATGGGCGGTGTCATCC
>JBLHWZ010000293.1:0-7033 GCA_047629415.1 Bradymonadia bacterium
CCGACCATCAGCGATGGCATCTCAGATTCGCTCTCGGCGGAGCCATGCTCGTCCAGATTGGTGCACCGGTCATCTCCGTTAGGCGACCGCATCCAAAGGAACGCACTCTCCTGGTCGGCGTCCAACGTAATCTGCGCGGCTGCGCCTTCGGTGACGTAGACAATCAGATCGGGCCTGGTGCCTACTCGCCCTCCGCAGGCCACCGCATCTCGTGCCTGCCGCCCTGAGTGCTCGAAGGCGTTGTCGAACTCGACGCCAAGAATCATGACATCGCCAATATGGCGCGATTCGGTGTCAGGAATAACCCTCGGCGTACCGTCGGCGCCCCACCCCACAGCCAACTCGTCGATGCCCGCTTCACAGAATGCCCGTGAGAGCTGATCCACTTGCCGGATCAGGAGCTCGGTTTCAGCGTCGTAGATGTTCTTACGAGTAGCTACGAGACCATGGACCGCGCACGTCTGGACACTCGCACGGTCCAAGAGGTGCTGAAGAAACTGGTCCTTTGGCTCGTCCGCCGGAGACTCAAAGTCTTCTGGTGGCCCACGCTCCACGAGGGACCGCGGGTCAATTCCACTGGCGCCACCGCAGGCCACTAAGAGTAGCGAGCCGGGTAGCAGTAGTTTCAGGCTAGGTGGCATCATCCTCGAGGAGAGCGTCGGTCAGTCCAACGACTGGGTCGAGCTCTCCATCCAGAATCTGCCCGAGAGCAGCACAGATTGGAAGGTGTAACTGGTTTACAGCCGCGAACTCCGCGAGTCGCCAGATGACCCGCACGCCCATCGCCTCACCGGAGGCCTCTGACACCGCCTCATCGGTTGGGCGCCCTGAGCCAATCTGGTGCCCGAGCTGATAGTTGGACTCGCTGCGGTGCAGTGCGTCGACGATTCTTCCAACCCCAGCCAGTCCAAAGAAGGTCCGCTCGGCCGCACCAAGCGCAGCACCAACGGTCGCGATTTCACCCAACCCGCGAGTGAAGAGCGTTGCGTGGGCCGCGGGCCCCATCTTCGCGCCATCGGCGAGTCCGACAGCGATAGTGACCACTTGGCTCAGTGCTGCAGCCAACTCGACGCCCTTAATGTCGGGGTCGGAGTGGATCCGAAAGTAGTCGCTCTGAAGCGCGCGGCGTGTTGCCGCGACGACGGCGGGGAACGCTGAGCCTACGACGGCAGCGTTCGGCTTCTGACTGAGCAGTTCGCGGACGTGAGCAGGCCCCGCGATCGCACCGATCTGCTTCACACACGTATGTTCGCGGATGATGCTGGACGACCGGTCGAGCTGTGGCCCCTCGAGTGAGTGCACGGCGTGCACCACCATGTGTGCGCCATCGAGCGAGCCACCTATACTGTCCATGATGCGCCCAACGTAATCGCGGCTCATCGAGAGAAGCATGAACGAGCAACGCTCTGCGAGAACAACGGGGTCCGTCGTCACGTGCACATTGGCGTGCAACTTCTTCAGTTCGGGGACTTTACTCGGCAGTTTCCGCTGTCGACGCAGACTGGTCGCGCGCTGCGGGATGGACGTGAAGAGCACAACATCATTGCCGTTGCGTGCGGCAATCTCTGCCAAACAGATGCCGAATCGGTTGGCGCCTACGACGCCGATCGCGGGTCGAAACACCATCAGTATCCTCCCGGACTAGCGCCGAGTCGGCGCTCAAGGTCGTAGCCTCTGAGCCGATTGCTGTAGAAGTAGAGCAGTTTGGTGCCTTGAAATCGCAGCCGCCTCCCGTCGCGCTCCAGCGCAGGGGAGCCGTCAAGCTTCGCGTAAATCTTGATGACTTCGTCGAGCATCTGGGCTGCGGATTGTGTTTTCGCAGCCCGGCTCAGGCGGAACCTCCCCTCTGAGGCATCCTTACGCGCCAAACGAATCAGGCGCTCTGTTTCGCCGATGGCGACGGCTTCCGAGAGCCCGTCTCCCTGGGCAAACCTGAGAATTCGATGAATTGTCCAGGCGGGATGCGCCCGGCGAAGGTGTTCGATGAGGGCAAAGGACACCAGGTGCAGCGGGTGCATCACTGCATTGCGCTTGAACGCCTCGCCGATTCTCCCGGCGAGGATGCGCGTGTACGCCCGGTCACGAATCGGATCAGCTTTAGGCTCGCCGTCGGTCCAGAGGTAGCGCTCCGGATCCACGTGGCGACCCTGAAGGTCGAGGGACTCGCCGTCCTGATCAACCGGGTTTCCGAACACATCCATCGGCGTACAGAACCGGATCGTCGTGGTCAGCCCCAGGTCCAAGCAGTTGCGGACGTAGCCGGCGATTCGGCGGACGTCTGTGAACTCATCGTCCCGGATGATGCCGCGCTGCCGCGACTCCTTGGCCAAGCCATCCTCGACGAGGGTCTGAGCTTCAAGCACCAATTGGTAGTTGATGGTGACCGGGACGATGTAGACCGGTGCGTCGGTGCGTCCGCGCAGGACCTTTTCGGTGTAGGCCTCAAGAGCGGTGCTGAGCAGCCCGAGTTTGAGCTCGTTCTGCACCTTACCGAGCCGACTTCGCTTGCCCGCCGGAAAGAACATGCTGTGATAGCCGTACTCGATCAGCACTTGCGAATAGGTTTTCAGAACACGGCGGTACAGACGATAGCTGCGCTCGCGATTCACCTTGTAGGCCCCGAGGTTGGCCATGAAGAAGGCCATCATCGGGTGCGCGAAGAGGTTCGTATCGGCGCCGTACACCACCGCGGGTAGCTTCGCCTCGTGCATTGCCCACGCAACTAGAATGCTGTCGAGGTGACTGGAGTGCGTGGGGACGTAGACGATGGTCCCGACTTCAGCGAGCCGCCGAAGCTTCCCTACTTCTCCCTCGATGACGAGCCGATCTCGAAGCGCGGCGAACGAATTGCCGTCCGGCCGCATCCCCTTCGACAGCAGGTAGGAGAGGCCGGAAGGCAGAATCTCTGTCGCGAAGCGAAAGACCGTTGGCCGAAAGTGACCAACGGTTGCACCGGCAAACTGTGCCACGATCGTACGAAGCCGCTCCGCGTTCTCCTCTTCCGTCGCGCGCCCCATCGACCGCGCGATCGTGGTCCACATGTTGCGTTCTTCGCGGGCGTCGGGGTCTGTCCGGCGCTCGAGGCGCTCCATCTCTACGTAAGCCGCTTCATTGAGCAGGTACTCAAGACCGTCGGACGGACTCTGCCAGGCGCGGTCGAGTGCTTCTCTGGTCACGCGCTCGACGACCTCGTCTATGACTTCGTTGCGGTCGCGGTTGAATCGGAAGAGCGGAGAATCGCGGTCGGCTGAGATGAGGCTTCGTCTGCTCAATTGGTCCTGAAGCTGCGCCGAAGGTCTGCTGTGATGTTCTTCTGCATCGCCTCGTTCGTTCCTCCTCCGATCGAGAGGAGGATGGCGTCTCGCAGCAGGCGCTCTACTCGGTATTCTCGGGTATAGCCGTATCCCCCGAGGGTCTGGACTGCGTTCCGAGCCACTTCCTCGGCTGTCATCGTCGCGACGAGCTTGGCAGCGGCAGCGCCAAGCGAGTTACGCGTCCCTGGGTTCGTCTGGTTGGCGACGTTGTAGGTGAGCGAGCGTGCCGCCTCGGTCTTCGCGTAGGACTCGCCGATGAACCGCTGGATCTGCCCGAACGCGCTGAGTGGCTGCCCAAACGCGGTACGATCTTCGATCGCGTAGCGAGAGAGAACGTCGGAACACTCTCTGGCGATTCCACAGGACATCGCCGCGAGCGTAACCCGCTCGATTTCAAGGTTGCGCATCATGTGAGTGAGCGCCCCGCCGGGTTCTCCAATCAGGTTCGCCTTGGGAACACGTACATCCTCGAACACCAATTGAGCGGTGGAGGACGCCTTCATGCCCATCTTCTTCTCCTTCTTTCCAACGGAGAAACCGTCCCACGATGACTCGACGAGGAAGGATGTGATGGCGCGCGGATTGTCGCCCTTGATCCTTGCGTAGACTAAGAACACGTCGCCCTCGGGCGCATTCGTAATCCACTGTTTGACGCCGTTCAGCACGTAGTGATCGCCGTCTTCGACCGCGGTGGTGCTCATGCCGAGCACGTCAGTCCCTGCCTGCGGTTCAGACATTCCCATGCCCGCGATCCATGTTCCGTCAGTCACCTTCTTGAAGTAGCGGGCCCGTTGGTCCTCGTTTCCGGCGTAGAAGAAGTTGTTCACGAAGAGCACTTCGTGCGCCAGGTAGGAGAGCGTGAACGCCGGGTCGAAGCGGCTCATCTCCTCATGGATGATGCACGCGGCGACGGCGTCCATGCCAAGCCCGCCCGCCTCTTCCGGGATTGTAACTCCGAAGATACCGAGTTCGGACGCTAGCTGGCGGAAGAGCCCGACGTTGAAGGCCTCGCGATCGTCCCACTCCTCTGCCTGCGGCTTAAGCCGTTCTTCCGCCCATCGCGCGACCGTCTCTCGCAGGGCCTTGTGCTCAGGGGTCGGATTATAGAGGTCGAACGTCGTCATAAAGTCTCGGGGCAAGGGGCGCGTTGGTCGTATCAACGCGGCGCGTCGTACGCAACCGATCCACACGTTCCAGCCTGCCCTTTCGGAGGTGTGCGACACCCCACTCGGCCTAGAGAATCGGCCGATGATTCTTTCTGGCCCAGGCTGGACTTGCGCGACTTGAAGGCTCGCCGTATCACCGTGGCGTGAGCCTTCAAGAAGACAATATTCTCGCCCAGCTCCGCAATGCGCTGACCCCGTCGCGGAGCACCTGGACCGCTGCCCGCTACTTTCCGGCAGACCGCGCAGAGCGAACCAGTAAGGTGATCGTCGCGGCCGCTCGCACGACGGACTTCAGCGATACGATTGCTTCGCTCGACGGCGTTGAGCTTCGCCCCTATGGCATCCACCATCATACGCTGATCGTCGGGTGGCGGGCGCGCGATCAGGACGTCACCATCGACGTCTCCCGATTTTCCGACCGATCGCTATGAGCCAACTCGGCTCCATCTTCGAGAAAACCGAGGGCACCAAGGGCGAGGACCTGCGGCATCATGTCGAGGCCTCCCGCGGCGAAGCGGCTTCGGCCACTGGCGCGCTGGTTCGTGTTCCGCTCAAACTCGCTGATGAAAACGGCCACGTGCACCAGCGTCGGCGGAACCCGGCTGACGACGGTGACACCCTCACCGTGCGCCTGCCGACCGACTCGCCCTCCCCTGTAATGGTTCGACTCCGAGGAATGGGTGCGGAGAACGAGAGCGGCTCTGCCGGTGACCTCTATCTGACCGTCACGCTCGTGGAGGGCGGCCCTCTAGTGAGAATCCCCCCGGCCGGAACGCTCGCTCGCGTCGCACCGATCGCGGTGATCGCGCTCATCCTGGTGTTAGTAGCAGTCGTCTGCGGCGCGTGAGAAACTCGCAGGAATGACTGAACTCATCGCACATCGTGGGGCGGCATTTGACGCTCCGGAGAACTCGCTGGAATCGTTTTCGATCGCGATCGAGCAGGGCGCGGACCGGATCGAGTTCGACGTGCAACTCACGGCCGACGGAGAAATCGTCGTGCAGCACGACGACACCACACAACGCTGTGCGGACCGAGATGTCCTTATCGAGCGTGCATCGCTGACCGAAGTTCGGGAGGCTAGGCTGCCGAATGGTGAGCCGATCCCAACGCTAGATGAGGTCTGCGCGCTCGCCAAAGGGTCGACCAAACTCGACGTCGAGATCAAGGCCGAGAGCCGCGTCCTTACCGAGCAGGTTCTGGAGATCGTGCGGTCACACGACATGGAAAAAGACACGATCCTCACATCGTTTCACCCGCTGGTGATCCGCGCTGCCCGCGACGCTGGTTTCACTGGAACGGCGGGGCTGATCGTTGGCTCCAAGACCCTCCATCCATCGAAGCGAGCTTTCGAGACGTGGCCCATTCGCGCGATGGCGAAGTGCGGCGCCAACGCACTGGCGATTCATCACAGACTCATTCATCCGCTCCTCCAACGACGTTTGCGCAAAGACCGGCACCAGCTTTACCTCTGGATGTCGATCGAAGATGAAGAAGCTGAAGCAAGCGCCCGCACGGCGGCCTATCGTCGAATCAAACGTTTACAGCCCGCCGGCATGATCGTCTGCCGAGTTTCCGAGGCGCGTCGCGCCATCGCCCACGACTGAGGTCCCTATGCTATCCATGCTCGAAGTCATCGCCGACTCCTCCAAACGCCCCACCGTCGTAAACGACGTGGTTGGGCTCATCGACTCAGAGGTCGCCAGCAAGGGTGGCTTCTCGGGGATGGCGATCAAGGGCGCATACAAGCTGGTCAAGAAGCTGAAGGGCGGCACGATGATTGCGGACGTCGCCAGTGGACTGCTCGACGAGTTCAGCGGAGCGATCGAGCCGCTCCACGAGGAGTATCGAAACGGAAGTGGCGGCGGATTCGACACGTTCCTAAGAGGCCGCTCGAACGACGCGGTAAACGCCCTTTTGGCCATCACTGATGGCCGAGCAGCTCGCACCTCTCACTCCAAGCTTAAGGGAGCGTATTCGAAGCTCCGGCCGATGGCCGAGAAGAACGTTGCGGACGCCCTCCCCGGACTCGGTCGACTCATCGACAAGCACTGTAGCTAGGGACTGTACCTAGGAACTCTAGCTAGAGCCCATCCCGAAAGTCACATTTCCTTCATAAGATCAGTCGCATAGCCTTCATCGGAGAGCGTCAAACGACTCATGTTTGGTAGATTCTCAGGGTTCTGACTGGTGTTGATCATGTGACGGAGGGACGAGGCAGATCCGTGTCGTGCCCTCATTCGTCCCCGTTCGTCGTACCAGAACCGTTTCGTTCAGGGACCATCGCGGGCCAAACGAACCAAGTTGTGAGTGATCGCGGCGGACCACGCAAATGACCGGAACGAGTCGTAGCCGCGCCAGTTGCAGAGCGAGAGTCCGAACGAGCGTTTGAGCCAGGAGAATGCGGCTTCGATACGCGAACGAAAGTTCCGGAGCTTCCGATAGATCCGAGGCGTCGAGGTCATTTCCGAGACATCGAGATAACGCGCCTTGGCGAATGCGACGTTGGTGATCCCGAGCTCCTTCAAGTTCTTAAGGTTCGCCCGCGAGGCG
>JBLHWZ010000294.1:0-7029 GCA_047629415.1 Bradymonadia bacterium
ACCACCAACAGGGCTCCCAGAAGGTTCTGCTGCATCTGGGGCAGACTGAATTCCCCGGTGAAGTACATGATGACTTGAAACGGTGAGCTGATGACGAGGAGCGTCATCACGATCCATGCGACGTTCTCCACACGCCTCCGCGACGTGGCGAGTGCCTCTGTCGTGAGCCCGAGGCCTCCAGAGGGCGCGTGCGTGGGTGACCCCGCTGCGCCATGGGGCAGCATGTGCGTTGGCTTCACCTTGGAGACTGGACAGTTGGAGTCGTTGCTTCGTGGGCCATCTCGAACCTTGCATTCCGGGGAGGCGAAGAGGGGAGCGAGCACTAGCGCGGGCCAAGACCGATATCCACATTTGGCGTCCGCGAACGTACGACAGGACCCACGCTCGCAACATGGCCGGTGTATGTTGGGACGGCCTGCACAGTTCGGCACTGACCACACAAGCCAACTGACTGAAGCTCGGCGACAGTTCGTTGGGGTTCTCGCACGGGCATGGGAGCCCACGCGCCAGAACCCTAACCGCGATTAGGGCAGCCTTCGAACCGCTCCTACCGCCCACGAGAGGGCCGTAGAAACGACATTTTCCATTGGTTCAAAGGCCGGCAACCATGGCTCGATTCGCTGACTGCTAGGTTGGGAGGCTGGCGGTCTCTCAACTCAGCTGCACCGACTGATGCTAGCCCCGACAACAACGAAGTCCCCCGTAGCCGTCACGCCAAGCTCATCGTCACAGGGACGATGCACCCGATGCACCCGACGTGCCCCTAAGCCCGACGCAAGAGCGACTCAACGACCGCGTACGCGGATTCCATCGCCCCATGCACGGTCGCCCAACTCTCTAGGGACATCGCTTCGCCGGCGAAGTAGAGCCGGCCATCCACAGGCTCTTTGAGCGCGTTGATAACGGCGGTCTCATCGCCCCGATGGTCTGCCGTGTACGCCCCACGAATGTAGGGCTCGGCAGTCCAATTCTGCACGATGTGGTTCAGGTAGTATCGCGACGCTTTGCCGTCGAAAACCTCGTCCAGTTCGCTCAGCAAGAGTTCGCCGAGTTCCTCGTCAGTTAGTGTGGCGTAGCGGCTCGTGCGCTCGCCGACACTGAAGATGCCTAGGACGTTGCGGCTGCTCTCCTTTCGAAAGGCTGCGTCGTAATAGAGATGGTCCGCCGACGTCGCCCCCAGCAAGCCACCGTTCAACACCAGATCCGGGTAGAAGCGCTCCGAGAACTCGAAGAATGCCTTCATCCCGTCCGGGATCGTCACATCTTCGAACGCCTCAGTCTTGGCGTTAGGCAATGCCGGTGAGAACTCGATGAGCCCGTCCCGGTAGACGGCTACTGGTACGGTCAGAACGACTCGGTCCGATTCAAACTCCGCACCACTGTCCGTCGTGAGCCGTATCCGATCTCCAGAATAGTCCACGCGGGTAACGGGCGAGTTCAGCTGAACGCGGTCAATGATCGGCGCAGCGATGTACTCCTCCAGGAAACCAAACCAGGTGGTGTGCTTGAACTTGTACTCACTGTAGAAGTTTCCGCCCCAGTTCTGCTGCCGCAGGCGACCGTTATTGTAGTTGGAGAGCCGCTGAACGCTGTAGGGCACCACTTCGATGGAAGCTGAGACTGTGGGGTCATCTATGAGCTGCGCGAGGATGTTTGGATTCGTATGTATCCACTCGGCGCCGAGGTCGATCGGAAAGTCTGCGAAGTCGGACGTCCGTTTGACGCGGCCGCCGATCCGGTCGTTCGCTTCGAGCACCTCGAAGTCGATCCCGTATCGGTCTAGAATATAGGCAGCAGCTAGCCCGGCGGCGCCTGCTCCAACGACGGTCACTCGCCCGGTGAAGTTAACCTCAAAGTTCGAATACTTGCCCAATACGTCGTCAGCGCAGGCAGCTAGAAAGCCAAAAAATGGGCCGCCGGCACCGAGGACGGCGCAGCTTCGGAGGAACTCTCGCCGGTTCATTGCTCACGCTCCACTTGCTCAGACCCGCCTAGGCGAAAACGGATGCCCGCCTCGACAGCGAAGTATGTCGAGTTTGCTTGGGCCGCCGACAACTTTCGACCAAATGCCGCGCCCAGAAACCACTCTGGGCCCCCACCGATCTGATCGAGGAATCGATAGGCCACTGTCGGCACCGCATAGTGTTGGAGCTCGCGAGTATTTGTGGCGGCTCCGGTTCCAAGGTCAATCGAGACTGACGTGATCTGAGCGGAGGCCATGTAGTTCACTCCGAGCGAAAGCTGCGACGACAGCCCTCGGCGGAGATTCGTTGACTCCCAACCAAACTCCCCTCCCACCATGACGGTCCGATGGTTCTGCGGACGAGTCAGATAAGACAGCCGCGGACCAGCAAACAAACGTCGCCGCATGGCACGGCGCCTATCCGAGATACTTCCGCACTCGTTGAATGAGAGATCCACACCCAGCCGGACTCCGGGCTGAAGTGCGTAGGGTGCGAAGAACGACAACGATACGGGTACACTCGATCCGATCAGTTCCTCAACGGCCGTTTCCTCCGGCGCGCGGGCGGCCTGGGCCGACGCGAAGGCGGGGACCGTCACGAACACTACCAAGATTGTGGCTCGCAGCACGGTGACCTCTTTGGCGGAGACTCAGACGACCAACAGGTCCGAGGACGAGCTCAAGACTCGATACCGCGTGTCGCAGCGCAGCGAGTCCAGTACGGGGGGTTACCGACCCCACCGACGGCGCCGCCGACTCTGCGCTCAGTCTTCTGCGACCAGTCGCTCCAAGCGAATGTACACATCCGGGAACGACGCGGGGGCGCTCGCAGCGACCACGCGGAAGTTTGCTTCGGCCAACGGCTGCTGGTCCATCGCCTCGTACGCAATGCCGAGGTGATAGTGAACTAGCAAACGGTCAGAACGCTCCAGTTCCATATTTCCGAGTAACTGCTCCAGCGCGCTGATGCCCTCGAAGTAGAGGCCCATCTCGATGTTTGCTAGCGCAAGCTCGAAGCCAGCCGCCAACGGGTACGGACCAAGCTCGGCTTCCTGAAGTTGGAACATTGCGGCCATTCCTGCGCCGGACCTACGCATCGCGATCGCCTCACCGACACCGGTTCCACCATCGTCCAAGACGACTCCGTCTCCTGGCGAGAACGTTTGGTTTACGGACGAACTCGCCCGCCCAATTGGTGCGTCGATGTCGTTCGCTCGTGCCGCGGCGGCAAACGCTGCGTCTTCAGAGCGATCCTCGGGCTCCTCTTCGAGTTCGAGCGAGTCCGGCGTGTCCAAGTCGACGAACTCGGAGTCGTCGATGTCTTCGAATTCGCCTTCTTCGATGTCTTCGAACTCGACGTCCTCATCGTCCTCGAACTCTCCGACCTCAATCTCATCGAGGTCATCGAAATCCTCATCTAAGAACTCTGGGACCTCGATCTCGGCGGGTACCTTCAGCTCTCTGCTCGATGACTCCACAAGCGCAGAGGCCTCAGGGGCTTCGAGTGCGGTGAGCACGGACTCAGACGCGAGCTCTGGCACATCCGGCTCTACGTCTGGCTGCAGCCCTAGCTCAGGCGCAGCGAGAGGCGGCAACGCCACAAGTTCGGGTATGGGCACCGTCTCCGCGGCGGAGGAATGCGCATCGTCGACCACCGGCTCGTCCGATGAATCCGGAGCCAATTCAAGCTCGGACACATCGAGCTCTGCATCCGAAGGCTGGTCGCGATCCGCAGCCTGCACCGGCGCTTGAGCGCCAGAGACAAGCTTCTCGAGAGCCGCGAATGGATCGGCCTTGGCGGCCAGGAATCCTCCAGACTGTCGGCGCTCTGCCTCGGCGATCGCGTCCTCGCGGACGTCGAGGCCATCACCTTCAAGCGCTGCGGCCACTGTGTCGGAAGCGGCGCTCTCTTGGCCGCGCCAGCTCCCTGGCTGGGGCACCGGCGAGACGGTCTCGTCGGAGCGCTCAACTGGAGCGGCGCTCTCAGCCAGCGGCCGTTCTGAGTCCGAGTTCGGAACGTTCTGCTCGATGCCAGCAGGCGACGACAGCGGGGTTGCGAGATTTCGGCGGCCCGACTGTGAAGACGAGAGCGACGAGTTCGGAGTGGCGGAGCTCGGCGGCGGCGGCGCAAATACGCGGCGGCCAGAAGCGGAGGCCGAGGCCTGCAGCGTTGAGCCCGGATCCTTAACGTCCAGTGGCTCCTCGGACAGCTCAGGCGGCTCGAACTCGAGCTCGATCGAAGGCTCTGCCTGTGACTCGAGCGCTGGCTCCAGCGCGAGCGCCGTCTTTAGCTCTAGCGCGGGCTCTAGCTCTAGCGCCTCCGGCTCTAGCTCTTGCGCGGGCTCTAGCTCTAGCGCCTCCGGCTCTAGCTCTTGCGCGGGCTCTAGCTCTAGCGCGGGCTCTAGCTCTAGCGCGGGCTCTAGCTCTAGCTCTAGCGCGGGCTCTAGCTCTTGCGCGGGCTCCAGCTCTAGCTCTTGCGCGGGCTCTAGCTCTAGCGCGGGCTCTAGCTCTTGCGCGGGCTCTGACGCAGGCTCGACAGCTGCGGCAGTTACGAACTCGACGTGGGGTTCGGCCGTTGTCTCTGCGGGACTCGAGTCTTCTTCGGCCGGATCTTCATCGAAGAGGAAGAGGCCATAGTCCGCAGACTCATCCTCGTCAGGCTCTTCGGCCGCGGACGCTGGCACCGCCAGGCTCGGCGGCCGAAGTGCAGGAAGCGCGTCTTGCACTGCAGGACCAGCAGAGTCGTCGGACGGGAACGTACTGTCAGCGAGGAACAGGTCGTCTGCGTCTGGCTCTTCTTGGGCCGCTTCTTCTGCCTCTTCAGCTGGCAGTTCGTCCATTCGTCGCAGGAGGAGTTCGGCCTGCTGCGGGTATTCGCCAAGGAGCTCGAAGAGCAGCATTCGTGCATCTTCCACCTCACCTTCGGCGATCAGGGCCTCTGCCTTCTCGAGCCCGTCGTCGACTCCCGCGGGGAGAATTTCGTCGGAGCCCAAGTCGATGATGTCTTGTAGTTCCTCTTCCGGCTCGACCTGCGCCAAGAAGTCGGCACCGAGTACACGGTGGCCTGCGGCTGTATCCTCCATCCCGAAGTCATCAAAGAGCTGATCGAACCTCTCGAATGCGTCCTCTTTGATCTGGGGAGACGCTGGCTCGGGCGAACCCGTTTTCCGAACCGAGATGGGCTCGGAATGCACCGGCATCACTGATATCCGCGCGCGCTCTGAGAGTGGCTCGGCAGCGACCGGTTGTGGCTCAGGCGCTCGTGGGGTCTCGACGACGATCGCCGCGTTTAAGTCTTCCCCCATCTGCGGGGCTTCTCCGCCAAGCTCGGTCATGACCGCGAGGATCGCCGGGTCTCCCGGAGCCATCGAGAGGCCCTGGTGCAGATAGGTCATCGCTCGTACTTCGTCGTCCGCGTGGACGATACGAGCCAGGCCGATAAGCACGGTCACAGCGACGGCCTCCTCGCCGGTAGCGATGAGGGCGGTCTTACGCCGCTCCATGGCCGCGACGTTCTGCGGCTCCAGCGAGAACACCTTCTGCAGGTGATCCAGCGCCTTCTCGTAGAGATTGTACTTCAGGTAGACGTCAGTCTCATTGAGCAGCTTCTGGACTTCTTCTTCGTCGGCTTCTGGCGCCTCTCCACCGCCGATCGGGGCGGCGGATGATGATCCGTGGGCCTCCTCATCGTCGATGACGTCGAATGTCATCAGTGGCTCGGGTGAGACCGCGGCCACCACGCCGAGCGCGTGCATGGCCTCCTGGTCGGAGGGCTGCAGATTCAACAACCTACGGTATGCGTCGTCCGCCGCGTACTTCGCTCCTTCTGCCGTGTAGTTCTGGGCGAGCTTACGAAGAATATCGATGGCGCGGCCACGTTCGCCAAGGGCGTCCAGTGACTTCACCAGAATGTCGACGGTGTCGGAGTTTCGAGGATCCGCCTTGAAAGCCGTCTGAATCCGAACCAGCGAACGCTTCGCTCGGTTCTGCTGCAAGTAGACTTTACAGAGGTTGTGCACCGCGGCGACGTCCGCCGGCGAGAGGTGCACGTACCGCTCCATTACCTTGGTGTACTCTTCGAAACGCCCCTCACGTTGCAGCGTCGCGGCCGCGATCATGAACTGTTCGGCGGCGCCTACCTCGTGGCCAAAGCGCGCCAACTCTTCGGCGTACTTAATCCGATTACCGGCATGATCGACGTCGATGTCGACAACTTTTTGAAGCGTCTGAAGATAGCGATCGATCCAGCCGCGCTCGTTGAAGATCGCAGCGACAGCCTGATAATTCGACAGCGCGTCGCGTAGGAGGCCGAGCTGAAAGTACAGATCCGCAAGGCGCAGCTTGGCCTCCACGTTTACCGGATCCACACCAAGAAGAAGCTTGTACGCAGCGACAGCCTTCAGGAAGAACCCGTGGGCGACGTAGTGGTCTGCGACCTCATTATAGGTACGAGCCGCGGTTTCCGCTTGGCCGTCCCTAGATTGAATATCGCCGATCTTCAGGAGGATACGAACATCATCAGGATTCGCCTTGATGATCTTCTTATACTCCTTGATCGCCTTCTTGTACGCGCCCTTCTGAATGAACTTCTGGGCGGCTGCCGTGACCTTGTTGCGATCGATCGCCAATGAGTGTCCGGATTCGTGCTGGCTGTCTAAAAACGAACGGAAAATGAATTTGCCACCTTTTGCTGGGTGGGGGCAAGTTCGTCGCGACCGTTCGCCGGGGTACCAGGGTGATTATAATAAGCCCGCGTTTCCAGGGTCAAGCGAGCCACGCGCTGGACGACGATCCGATGCCACGCTATGGACCCATCCACTATTACTCACGCAGGCGCGAGCGCGCGAATCTCGAGGACCAACGATGGCAAACGTAGACACGACAAGTTTTCGCAAGAACCTGAAGATCGAGATCGATGGCCAGCCTTGGGTCATCATCAACTGTCAGCACGTGAAGCCCGGAAAGGGAGTCGCGTTCGTCAAGGGTCGAATCCGAAACCTCATGACGGGCCGAGTCCTCGATAAGACGTTCCGCTCGGGAGATAAGGTCCAAGTCCCCGATCTAGA
>JBLHWZ010000295.1:0-7027 GCA_047629415.1 Bradymonadia bacterium
GTCCCAGCACGTGATGGAACTGCCACGGAAAGTGGCACCTCTGGTGTTCCTTGCTGGACACCTTCACTTTGATCTGCTCCCACAGAGAGCGATGAACGAATCCGTACGAATCGAACTAGAAGACCCGCGCGCTGCCCGAGCCGTGTTCGGCCAGAGAGAGGAGCACCTCAAACTCCTCGCCGACGCGCTGACCGTGGACATCCACAGCCGGGGCACCCGCCTTTCGATCGAAGGAGACCCGCTCGACACGGCGACCGCAGAAAAGGTTGTGCGCCAACTCTATCGCTTGGCACAGAGCGGCCACCCCGTTGTGGCCAGCGATGTCCTACGTGCAGCGGAGATGCTCCGCGAAACACCTGGTGGCAACGTCACCGAGGTGTTCAGCGACACGATCATCAAGGCGGTGGGCGGCAAGAGTATCACGCCGAAAACTCGGCGCCAGAAGGAGTACGTCGATGCCATCCGCACAAACGACATCGTCTTCGGGGTAGGCCCAGCCGGCACCGGTAAGACCTACTTGGCGATGGCGATGGCGGTCTCGTGCCTGACCCGCCGCCAAGTCAAGCGCATCATCCTCACTCGTCCCGCGGTCGAAGCTGGGGAGAAACTCGGTTTCTTGCCTGGTGACCTCAATGACAAGGTCTCACCTTACCTCCGCCCCCTCTACGACGCTCTGCACGACATGCTCGATGTTGACCGGGCGACAGAGCTGTTGGAGCGAGGCATCATCGAGGTCGCTCCCCTCGCATTCATGCGAGGACGAACGTTGAGCGATGCGTTCGTCATTCTGGACGAAGCCCAGAACGCGACGCGCCAACAAATGAAGATGTTTCTGACCCGGCTCGGCTTCGATTCAAAGACCGTCATCACCGGCGATGTGACACAGATCGATCTTGAGAGACGTGATCGAAGCGGGCTCGGGCACGCAGTTCAACTCTTGGAGGACGTTCCCGGGATCGAAGTGAGTCGATTCACGGAAGTGGACGTCGTTCGGCACCCTCTAGTCAGACGCATCATCAGCGCATACGAGCAAGCGGAAGCGGCCGAATCGGGTCGAAACCGCTCGACGAGTGTCCCCGCGCAAGAGACAATTGATTGAAGTTCGGATCACAAGCAGGATGGCGCCACGCGCTTAAGGAGCGTGGGCTCGGCAACCCCGTTGCGCGCGTGGTCACGGCGTTGACCGTTGTCGGTGTGCTGACACTACTCGTGGCCCCCTGGCGGACATCGATTGGGCCCGAACTCACCTCAAGCGATGTGGACCGGGTCGCCCAATCCAATGTCGCGGCCACGCACGACTTCACGTTCGAGGGGAGTAACGCTGGCGCGATCGCTCGAGTTAGAGAGGCCGCCGCTGAGCTTGTAACCCCGATCTGGGACTATGATCGGGGGGCTACAGAAGAGCTTGAGTCGCGGATCTCAAATGCGTTCGGCGAAGTGCGGCGCGAACTGCTGGTGCTCGGGCGCGAGGCAGAGTCGGCGAACAATGCAGCGCTCGCAGCCGAATCTTCGGCCGCAAACGGAGGAAGCGTTGAGGAGGATGGCTCAGGCGACTCGGACTTCGCCCCATTCTCTGAGCCCGAGCCTCTCTCAGAAGACGCCGCAATCGCTCTCGTCAGTTCAGAAACGCGAGATACTGTCGTCGCAGACTCAACGGCGATTCAGGCGCTGATCAGCAGCGCGCGCTTTCCAGACGCCGTCGACATCGAAGCGTTCACGCGAGACGGCTTTCGAGTTCAGACCGGAGATGCGCTACGCAATTTGGTTCGAGCGGCGACGGCCGGAAATCTCGTCGAGGATTCGGATATCATTCAATCTGCCGCAGCGAGCGGGATCACGCTCCGCACCTTGCGCGGACATGATGTTGAGAACGAACGCCCAGAACGTCTGTTCCGCGATTGGACCGGACTCGATCGGGTCTCGCGAAGCATCGCGGGCGCTAACCATCATCTCAGCTACCTCGAGGATCTCGAACTGCGTGAGTCCGTCGTGCGAAGCGCGGAAGCGCTCGTCCGGGCAAATACAAAGCTGAATGAGGTACAGACTGCCGCGCTGATCGACGCGACGGCCGCGACCGCGGAACGAAACTATCGGAGTGCCCAGACTCAAACCTTCCGTGAGGGCGAGACGATCATCTCGGGAGGCGATAGGATCTCCACTACGACCGTCGCGATTCTGGATGAAATGCGCGCGTCGGCTCCGCCGAAACAGTCACGACTTCAGACGCTACTCGGAACAGGCGCTCTGGTGGTTCTGCTCATCTTCCCGCTGCTCCTCTTCTCGCTGCAGAACCTCCCAAGGTTCAGCCGTCGTGAGAAGGACTTGGCGATGATGTGTACGGTGCTGCTGTTTCATCTGCTGGTGACTCGGCTGAGTATCTACTTCGCCGGTCTGGTGATCGCGCAGAACTCCGAATTACCGCTGTTGGCGCTCGCCGCACTGATTCCGTTCGCAGCCGGGGCGATGATCGTCCGTATCTTAACGACCGCCGAGAACGCGCTACTCTACGCCTTGGTTTACGCCCTGCTTGCGGGTGTGCTCTTCGACTTTGACGTTGGGTACACCGCGCTCGCTCTACTCTCAGCGGTCGTTGGCAACGCCTCGGTAAAGGGAGCCCAGTCGCGCACAGACATTCTGCGAGCCTCTGCTCTCGTCGGCGTCATGACCCTCGGCATCTCTATGTCGATGGTCCTCATCCGAGCCGACGGAGCGGAGATCGCTTCGCTCTACGTGGCCGCGGGCGCGATCCTCTCGGGTGTGACGACGGTCCTCTTCGTCTTCGCAATCCTCCCGCTCGTAGAGGCGGTCTATCGCTATACGACGCCGATGAGGTTGATGGAACTAGCGAACCTGAATCACCCGGCGTTGAAAGAGCTGATCCTGAAGGCTCCAGGCTCGTACCATCACTCGATGATGGTCGGACAGCTCGTTGAGGCGGCCTGCGAGAAGGTAGGCGCAGACGCCCTGCTCGGTCGCGTTGGCAGCTACTTTCACGACATCGGGAAGATGAAGAGTCCGCAGTACTTTGCGGAAAACCAGCAAGGCGTGAACCCTCACGATAAGTTGAAGCCGAACATGAGCGCGCTCATCATCAAGTCTCACGTGAAAGACGGCGTGGAACTGGCGAGGCAATACAAGCTTCCCCCGGAGATCATTAACTTCATTCGGGAGCACCACGGAACCTCGCTCATTCAGTACTTCTACTTCCGCGCTCAGGAACAGTCGGACGCGGAAGTTAGCGAGACCGACTACCGATACCCGGGCCCCAAACCACAAACGCGTGAGACGGCGATTTGCCTGCTCGCAGACGGAATCGAAGCCGCCTCCCGTGCCCTTCCGGACCCGAGCCACTCACACTTGAAGGGCCTGGTCCAGAAGATGATCAACAAGGCCTTCACAGACGGTCAACTCGACGAGTGCGAGCTGACCTTGCGCGACTTGAATGAGATCGCGCAGGCCTTCCTTCTGCGACTCACGGCCTTCTACCACCACCGGCCCGAGTACCCTGACGCGCGGAAGAGCCAATCCACACGTAAAGTGCGGAAGCCGGACACCGCGTCCCGGCCTCCGGCCTCGCCCAACGAGCCCGCCGATGATGGAGCTGATTCTCAGGGAGGACCGAATTCCGATCGCGCCCCCGATGTGCCTGAGACTGGAAGCAGCGCTGCGATCAATCTGCGCCGCCTTGGAATGTGAGAAATTCGATGGCTCGGTTGTTCTCACCGACGACGCGGAAGTGCGGGAGCTGAATCGAGCGTATCGGGGCATCGACTCGGCCACGGACGTGCTCTCGTTCGCTCTCCAGGAGGCGGACGACGGTCTCGTCGACGAGACCGTCCTCGGCGACGTGGTGATCTCGGTCGAGACCGCGGCGCGCTATGCGGCAACCGAGGAACACCGGCGACGGGTGGCGGAAGAACTGCCCGCCGCGCCGGAGTGGGGTCTTGAGCCTGAGATCACGTTCTTGATGGTGCACGGTATTCTGCACCTCTTGGGGTACGACCATGCCGAGCCGGAGGAGGAGCGCGAGATGCGCCGGCTTGAGCGTGAGGTGTTCATGGCCACCCTGAATGGGGGGGGCGTTCTACCCTCCTAGAGCGCAACCAACCGTGAAGTGGTTTCTAGCGATCTGCTCGGATCTAGGCGTCATGACTACGTCCGATGGACAGAGCGGGGTGGGTCGGCTCGGGAGGATCTTTCGGTCCTTCTTCACGTTAGCGTCAAAAATGACACACAAGTCCCTGAAACCGCTGCACTTATGTAAGCCCTTGAAGAAGCGCTTGCACTAGTTTCACAGTGGCATATCCCATGCAACGAACACCCCACTTCTTGCTTGACTCTTTAATTTTCAGTCACTTAGCGGATGGTCAAACGTCGTTGACCGACCGGATCGCGCAGGTTAAGACTGTCTTCACCAACCCCAACATGTAGTGGTCCAGTTGCCCAATCCGCACGACATCTTGCCTAACCTGCTCACATTTACAGATGTGGCGTGGATTTGGTCCAAGAATGTAACGGACGAGGTGGACGGCACACGGGGCGACTCCGCGCGCTAACCGACGCTCGCCTTTTCGCGAAGAGCGAAACGCACCGGATCTCGCTCCAATGTCCCGGCATCTTTGTCGCGGCACGGGGACTTTGTTGCCCAAAATACTCAATCTGCACCACGCACCCAGTCAGTCCCGATGAAAATCACGCGTCGTTACACTACGGAAGGCCAGAGCCCCTACACCGGGCTCGAGTTCACCAGCCGCCTCAGCGAGATCCGCGAGCCGGACGGTACGATTGTCTTTCAGTGCGAGGACGTGGTCGTTCCGAAGAGCTGGTCGCAAGTTGCGACTGATGTGCTCGCGCAGAAGTACTTCAGAAAGGCTGGAGTGCCATGCGCTACGAAGCGGGTCGTCGAGGCGACGGTGCCCGCTTGGCTGCAGCGCTCAGAGCCCGACACCGAGAAGCTCGCAGCGATGAGCGAAGGCGATCGTTCGGGCATGGAGACGGACTCGCGTGATGTCTTTGACCGCCTGGCAGGATGCTGGACCTACTGGGGATGGACTCACGAGTACTTCCCGACCGAGGCCGACGCGCGAGCGTTCTACGACGAGCTCTGCTTCATGCTCGCAAGCCAGATGGCGGCCCCAAACTCCCCCCAGTGGTTCAACACGGGGTTGAACTGGAAGTACGGCATCGTCGGTCGACCTCAGGGTCATCACTATGTCGATCCGGCGACCGGCGAGGCACACCTCAGTGAGGACGCTTACACACACCCGCAGCCGCACGCATGCTTCATCCAGAGCATCGGCGACGACCTTGTCGGCGAGGGCGGCATCATGGACCTGTGGACCCGCGAGGCGCGGCTCTTCAAGTATGGCTCAGGCACCGGCACCAACTTCTCAAATATCCGAGCGGAGAATGAGCCGCTCTCAGGTGGTGGCCGCTCCAGCGGGCTCATGTCCTTCTTGGCGATCGGCGACCGTGCGGCGGGCGCCATCAAGAGTGGCGGAACGACCCGACGGGCAGCAAAGATGGTCTGCCTCGACCTCGACCATCCGGATATTGAGTCCTTCATTTCCTGGAAGACAGTAGAGGAGCAGAAGGTCGCCTCATTGGTGGCTGGCAGCAAGTTGCTGCAGTCCTCCCTCCAGGGTATTTTCGACGCATGTTACGCGTTCGAGGACGCTAGCAATCGCTTCGATGCCAAGAAGAACCTGCTGCTCGCCAGCAGCATCCGGGAGGCTGTACGCGTCGGTACCCCGACGAACTACATCGCTCGCGTGCTTCAGCTCGCCAAGCAGGGTTTCCGCGGGATCGAGTTCGATACGTACAACACGAGCTGGACATCCGAGGCATACCGCACTGTTGGTGGCCAGAACTCGAACAACAGCGTCCGAGTACCGAACGATTTCTTCCGGCTCATCGACGGAAACGGCGAGTGGCAGCTCATTCGACGAACCGACGCCGAAGTGGAGCGTACGATTCCGGCGAGAGATCTCTGGAACGACATCGCGTTCAACGCCTGGGCCTGCGCAGACCCAGGCCTGCAGTTCGACACGACGATCAACGAGTGGCACACCTGCCCAGAGGATGGGCGGATCAACGCTTCCAACCCGTGCTCCGAGTACATGTTCTTGGACGATACGGCGTGCAACCTCGCGTCGATGAACTTGGTGAAGTTCGACACCGAGGAGGGCTTCGATATCGACTCCTTCCGTCACGCGAGTCGTATCTGGACCATCGTCCTCGAGATTAGCGTCTTGATGGCGCAGTTCCCCGCGCGGCGGATCGCCGAACTCTCCTACGAGTTCCGTACCCTCGGCCTCGGATACGCGAACATCGGCGCCCTTCTGATGCGCAATGGAATTCCCTACGACTCGCCGATGGCGATGGCGTGGACTGGAGCTCTCACAGCCATCATGGGTGGCGAGGCCTACGCAACGTCAGCGGAACTCGCGGGTGAACTAGGTCCGTTCCCGAAGTTCGAGAAGAACCGCGAGCACATGCTGCGCGTCATCCGCAACCATCGGCGCGCCGCCCACAACGCCAATCCGTCTGAGTACGAAGGACTGGAGGTGAAGCCCGTCGCCATCGACGACCTTCTCTGCCCGGCGGACTTCGTTGAAGCCGCGCGTACCGCATGGGACCGCGCTCTCGTCCTCGGTGAAGACAACGGCTTCCGCAACGCGCAGGTCACGGTCATCGCGCCAACTGGGACCATCGGTCTCGTCATGGACTGCGATACCACCGGGATCGAGCCGGACTTCGCGCTCGTGAAGTTCAAGAAGCTCGCAGGCGGTGGCTACCTCAAGATCATCAACAACAGCGTGCCTCCAGCGTTGCTGAGCCTCGGCTACAGCAAGGCTCAGGTCGACGACATCATCCGCTACGCGTGCGGCACATCGACTCTGAAAGGCGCTCCGCACATCAACCACGAGTCGCTGCGCACCAAGGGCTTCAACGACGACGCGCTGCAGATGCTCGAGGACGCCCTCCCCTCAACGTTCGACGTGGCCTTCACGTTCAACCAGTGGAC
>JBLHWZ010000296.1:0-7013 GCA_047629415.1 Bradymonadia bacterium
TCAGTTGGGTTCAGGCGGGCTCGGTGACGACCACAGTGGCGATCACGGCGACGACTCGCACGGCGACGACTCGCACGGCGGCGACTCGCACGGCGACGACCATGACGAACACGCAGAAGACGATGGGCAAGGCAATGAGCACTGATCCCATGCAGACGCGAGCGAACCCATGCTAACCGGAATCGACATCGCGAGCGTGGCCCCGCTTTCTATCGCGGCCACCTTTGGCATCATTGTTCTCCTCCTTGAGGTGTTCCAGCGTCCATCGTTCAGCCGTGGCTACCTAGCCTACGTCGCTGCCTTCGGTTGTGCGCTCGCAGGACTCGCCGCCTTCTTCCTTCGGGACGTTGGCGGACACGCGACCTTCGGCGGCACGAGCACTCTTGACGGTTTCGGCCTCGGGCTCTCAATGCTCTTCGCAACCGGCGGCGCTCTGGCAGCCCTGGTTTCTCCGAACTACCTCGCGGCGCAGAACGTCGATCGAGGCGAGTACTACGCTCTCATCCTCTTCTCGGTCTGCGGGATGATGGCGATGGCGAGCGCCTCCGACTTCATCGTGTTCTTCGTTGGTCTCGAGATTCAGTCGGTCGCTGCCTACGCGTTGGCCTCCTTCTTGAGACCCTCAGGGAAATCGGCAGAGGCCGGGATGAAGTACTTCTTCATCGGTGCGTTGGGCTCGGCTGTACTGCTCTACGGAGTGGCAATGCTCTACGGAGCTACCGGCACCACGAGCTTCGTCGGAATCGGACAGGCCCTCGAGGGTGGCATGCAGGGCTATGCAGCCAACGCCATTTCAGCCGCCGGACAGAGCGGCATCTTGGCCGCCGCAGCTGGGACTGAGCCGACCACAATCGCTGCCGCTGGCAATCTGATTGGAAGCATCACGATCGTTCACATCGGCGTGATAATGGTCATCTGCGCTTTCATGGTGAAGATCGCCGCGGCTCCGTTCCACATGTGGGCTCCGGATGCCTACACCGGTGGCCCGACGCCGGCTGTCGGTTTCTTAGCGAGCGCTGTGAAGCTGGCTGGTGTCGGCGCCCTCATTCGGGTCGTCTCGGTCGCCTTCCTCGACGAGAGCGTCCGCATGGGACCGTTCGGGTGGATGCAGGTCGTGTTCTGGCTCTCGCTTATGTCGATGGTCATCGGCAACTTGGTTGCTCTGGTGCAGACCAACGTGAAGCGCATGCTCGCTTACTCGTCTGTTGCGCACGCAGGCTACCTGCTCATTGCGGTCGTATCGATTGGATACACCGGAAACGTAGACCACGCAGGCGGCGTCATCTTCTATGGCTTCGCCTACACGATCGGTACTGTCGGTGCGTTTGGAGTACTCGCCTACCTCGCGAAGCGCGGCATTGAGGCCGAGGAGTTCGAAGACCTTAACGGCGTGGGTCACAAGTACCCGTGGCTTGGCGCTGCGATGACCGTCTTCATGCTCTCAAGCGCCGGGATTCCGCCGGCAGCTGGATTCATGGGCAAGCTCATGATCTTCCAGTCCGCGGTCGATGCGTCCATTGTCGGAACCGAGGCCGGACTACCAGGAGCCCATATGCTCATGGCGTTGGTCGTGGCCGGCGTCCTGACCTCCGTCGCTGGCGTCTACTACTACCTGCGAGTGCTCGTTCACTTCTACATGAAGAAGCCAGTCCGAGCGGTGGGTTCGCTACCCCACAGCGGTGCGAAGTTCGCGATCGCGCTCTGCGCCGCGCTGAGCCTGTGGTTCGGAATTCTCCCGGGCAAGATGGCGGATCTCTCCATCGAGGGAGCCGAGCAGATTCTGGACCGCGCGGACGATGGGTACGTGGGTCCCGCTGACGAGTAGGGAGCCGAGAGTCTCACCGAGAATCGAAGCCATCGTTGAACGGTGGCTTTCTCGTTTTTGAGCCGGCATCTGTCGGGCCTCGTCCTCCTCGAGAAGATGGTCGAACGACCGGAACCCTTTCATGCAAGAGCGTTTCCCCTCCCCAAACGGGGTACAAACGCAGATCACGGCGTAAAGACCGCCAACGACTTGCAACGAAATCCTTATTTGCGCTATCCGCTCTCTTCAACACCCTCTTTGGAGAATCCAATGCGCATCCGCTCCCTGATCGCTCTCTCGGCCCTCGCCTCCTTCGTCGCCTGTGGCGATGACGACCCCGCAGCCGTCCCAAGTGAAGATTCCGGCACCGCCGACACGGACTCTGGTGTCGACACTGGCGCCGATACGACTCCTGACGTCGGTTCCGTCTGTGGCGAGGCAACCGAGTGCCTCCGTCTCTCCGACTGTGGTGATGCTGGCCTGACGACTCCCTCGTGCGTCGAAGGATGCTGCGTCGAAGGGACTCCCGTGGACCCGCCGGATCCGGTTGCGGAGTGTGGTGAGGTTACGTTCCAAGGCGAGTGTGAAGGCGCAGTTGTGCGCTGGTGCCAGGACGGCGCGCTGCAGGAGATCGACTGTGCCGGCTTCTACGAGGGAACCGTCGGCACCTGTGAATTCTTCACCGAAGAATTCGGCTACTACTGCGCTGCTCCTGAAGGCTTCGCGTGCTTCGGCGAAGGGACGGCGTTCTGCGGTGGAGAAGGCGACAGCGGATGCCTTGTCAGCGACCTTACGGTGGCGACTGGTTCTGCATGCTCTGGATTTGAGTCGGACTGTGCGCCGCCAGAAGACGCCGAGGCTGAGTTCGCGGGCTACTGCGAGGGAGATATCGCCGTCTGGAGTTGCAACGTGAATCAGCCGACCGGTTTTGATTGCGCCGCCATGGGCGGAGCCTGTGACGCCGGAACCTGCGTGAACCTCCAGCCTGAAGCTACCTGTTTCGACGGTCTCCTTGAGTGCGCTCCGGGCCTCGATTGTGTTGGTGAAGCTGACCAGCCTGGTGCCTGCGAGGGCGAACTCGCTGACCCGACCTGCGAGGACGGAGTCATGAACGGCGACGAAGGCGGCGTGGACTGCGGTGGAAGCTGCGACGACGCGTGTGATGTCGAGCCGACCTGTGAGGACGGTGAGATGAACGGCGACGAAGACGGCGTCGACTGTGGTGGAAGCTGCGACGACGCGTGCGTGCCCGCTGACCCGACCTGCGACGACGAGGAGCAGAACGGAACCGAGTCGAGCGTCGACTGCGGCGGCGACGAGTGCGCCGCCTGTGTGGACGGCGAGACCTGCGGAGTTGCTGGTGACTGCGAGAGCGGTGTCTGTAGCGCGGATGACGGCTTGTGCGCTGCTCCCACGTGCGAGGACGGTGTTCAGAACGGCGCCGAAGAAGGCATCGACTGTGGCGGCGAGACCTGCATCGCGTGCGACGTGTAGTTCAAGCTATGCTTGAGCAGAACCGCCGCGGGCTTCGCCTCGCGGCGTTTCTTGTTTTTGCCCAGCCAAGCTCCCGACCAACAACTCCCCCGCGAACGTGAGGAGCTTGAGGAGGGCCTCAAGCCCGGCGTAGCTCGATGAGGCCTTGCACTTGCCTGCACTCAAGCGAGCCGCAGATGACCTGGCGCTCGGCCCGGTCCCAGAGAAGTTCGATTGAACCTAGATGCGGGAACGTCGCGCCGTGCTCGGCGGCATGGCATGGGACGACCGCTCTAGGCTGTAGAAGGCGAGCGAGCTCGAGGGCGCCATCCGTTCCCAGTGTGTAGTAGCCGCCAACCGGCACGATGAGGACGTCGATGGGCACCTGCGCGAGCCATCGGAGAACGCCACCACTGGGACGTTCGCCGAGGTCTCCACAGTGTAGAAGCGTCGCTCCGTTCCCGGTGATACGGAGCATGTCCGTCATCCCCCCACGAAGCCTGCCGCCGAATTCGTCGTGAGCCGCCTCCGCTCGCTCGATCCGAATGCCCGCCAATGCCCCCGGAGCATGGAACCGTTCGGCGCTCGGGATGGCGTGCCCCGCGTTATGGTCGTCGTGCTCGTGCGTGGCGACCCAATGCGTGAAGTGATCGGGCAGCGACGGAAGATCGATGTGAGGCCCAGGCTCGAAGGGGTCGATGCAGAGCGACGTGCTACCGATCTCAACGCCGAAACAGGCATGCCCGTAGAACCGAAGCTTCACGGGGCTTGTCCGCTGCCCTCATTCTCGCCGCTGCCGTCGTCTTCGCCGCTGCCGTCGCCGTCGCCGCTGCCCTCATTCTCGCCGCTACCGTCGTCTTCGCCGCTGCCTTCGCCGTCGCCGCTGCCCTCATTCTCGCCGCTACCGTCGTCTTCGCCGCTACCGTCAGGCTCTGCAGACGCCTCTCCAGAGCCTTCGGCCTCGCCGGAGCCATCCATGGCCTCTGCGGCAGCCTCGGCTGCTTCAGCGGCCGCCTCAGCGGCACGCTCCGCCTCTCTCAACGCCTCGACCTCTTCCTCGGACCGGCAGTTTATCGAGAGCAGCATGAACTTAATGTTGTCATGGTGCTCTTCAACGACGGAGTCCCGCTGGTCTGCCGGCACGGCGTTCCGGAATGCAGATACGCGAGCGCGCTCCATCAGGGCGTAGTAGCAGCGATCGCCATTGTGCTCGCGGAAGTAGTTCCAGTCGCTGTCCTCGCGAATCGGGATGACCTCGTTCATCGAGTAGAAGGTCTCCCCACGCCAGACGAGTTTGTACGTAATGATGGAGTCGACGCAGTAGCGGTCGGCCTTCATCGGGTGAGTGCCAGGCGGCGGATCCCCAGGTGTGCACAGCTCGTAGTAGGTGTCCCAGACGCCCTTCTGCGACCAAGTACTGGAGATGCTCGGCATGTAGACGTTCAGGGCCCACGCCGTCATGACGAGGCCATTGAGGAGCAAGATGCCAATCCCGGCCGTCACCATTGGCTTCACGCGGGAGCGGATCAGGAGCAGCATTCCGACGGCGCTCACGCCGAAGAACACTCGTAATGCCGACTTGAACTCGGGGTCCCACGCGTCATGGTCCCAGCGTCGGTCGTACTTGTACGTGAACATGTTCTTCAGATGCTGCGGGTCGTTCATCAGGTCGAAGCCGACCAGGATGAACACGGCCGCAGCGGCTACCCAGAGCGGCCACCACGTCTGGAACGAGATCTTTCCGTCGTGCAGGTCGTTCAGCAGCAACGCCACGAGCATCGCCAGCGCTGGAACCGCTGGGAAGATGTAGTGATGGAACTTGGTGCTCGAGAGCGTGAAGAGCGTGAACGCGATCGCGAACCAGATAAAGAGGAAGAGCCGCGCCCGATCCTTGTCGGTCCTTTGGTCTCCGGCCTGCCCGTTCAGCGCGCGTGCGATGATCGCAGGGACGAATGAACCCCAGGGGAAGAGGCCATACGCGAGCCATTTGACGAAGTGCTCGAATGAGCCTGTGTCGATCTGGTGAACGCCGCTCGCGAGTCGTTTGAAGTGGTCGTGAATGATGAACCGGTTCCACCAGGCGCCACCGATGCCGTCATGGCGCGCGAAGACCGCCCCGTACCAGGGCATGCCGACCAAGATGGTCACGATGATACCGCGGCCGAGCTCAACTCGCTTCAGTAGTCCCCACTCTCGAGAAACGAGCAGGTAGATGAGGATGATCGCACCGGGCAGCGCAAACCCGAGGATGCCTTTGCCCATCGTGGCGAGGCCAACGAAGGCGTAGAATACATAGAGGTAGAGCTGGCCACGCGTCGTGTTCTTCTGGCGAATCTGGGTCACCACGAAGAGAATAACCAAGACGATGTAGATGCCGAGCTGAGTGGGGCCGTAGCAGAAGAACGTCTCAAGCCATTGAGCCACTCGCTGGCCGGTACTGGCGTCCGCGGCCACCCGATAGTCCCACGCGAGCTGCCCGACCGTGATCGTGTGCAGCTGCGGAATCACAACCACCGTTAGGAACGCTACGAATAATCCCCAGCTGAACTTGTCAGCCTTCCGGCTGCGGTCCTGACCGAACACGCCCATCATGAAGAAGGAGAGGGCGACAGTCATGAGCCCTACAAAGGGCATATCGGTCTGCGCTTGGCGCCCGAGCATAGCGAAGAACGGGCTGGTGCCGAGACACAGCGACATCAGCAGACCGACTTTTCGGTTCCAGACCTTGGATCCCATCAGATAGACCGAACAGACGCCGAGGACGGCGATCAAGGCCACGCCGAACCGAATTCCGAACTCATTGAAGCCAAACGCCTGCATTCCCAGGCCCATCATCCATAGGAGCAAGATCGGCTTGGAGAAGAAGTAGCTCCCCTCCATCGCTCGGTCCTCGGGTCCCGTCCAATAGGAACCCCACCATGGGCTGATCCAGTCGCCACGCTCGATAAGGCCCCAGCCGACGGCACCGTAGTGGACCTCCCAGGGATCCCAGAGGCCGAACGAGCCGAGTCCGTAAAAGTAGAGTGTGATGAAGATCACGACGATGCTGGCCCGCATCGGCCAGTCCTTCCACAGGCTCTTGTCGAAGAATTCCATCGGCCGAGTACGATCGGCCTCCGTCATGTTCGGGCCGGGTAAAGGAGACGTGTCCGGACCCGCGTCAGGTTCGGTGGCGGGCTCCGAAGCCTCGCCCTGTTCGTGGGCGATTAGCGAAGGTTGAACCGCGAGACCGGAGGAGCCTGCAACGAGGTCACCGACGGCGCCGGCAACAATGTCGAACGCGTCGCGATCTAGTTCGGGCCCCATGGATGGCGACTCTGGCGAGCTGATGTCGGGCGCAACAGTCCCTTTGGGACTAGCAGGCGCCTCGTTTGCCGCCGCATCCGCCACGTACACTTCCGCGCCAGACGGAGAAGTGCCGTCTGGGGAGGCCTCCTCAGCGGGCGTCGCCGGTTCGTTGGCCTGCGCCTCGGTGACTGGAACTTTCGTAGGCTCGTCTTGCTCGGACATGCGCGTAATCCTTAGAGTTTCGCGCGCGGACGCTAGGCCAGCGGCAGAATCGGGTCAAGCGGCGCTGGCCGCATCCGGCCGGACGTTACGAGGGCAATCGAGTGGCGAGGCGCTAGTGGGGGTCCTCAGCCGTGTCTGTCGTCAACGGAAGCGCCACCGAAACATGAGCGCAGCTTTCGTCGCTTTACGCCGAAAAGGACCGATCGATCGCCAAAACGTGAGCGGC
>JBLHWZ010000297.1:0-7010 GCA_047629415.1 Bradymonadia bacterium
GGTTTCGCGATCGCGCTGGTCTCGGAGGTGGCGGTGGGTGTCGATGTTGAGAATACGACGCGCCAAGCCCGGGTCGACAAGGTAGCCCGTCGGTTCTTCGCCGAGTCAGAGGCGGACTGGGTTCTGGGCATGGACGATGCCGAGAAGCGACAGGCCTTCTTTGAGGTCTGGGTGATGAAGGAGGCGGTCGTTAAGTGCCAGGGCGAGGCCTTAGGCAATCATCTCAGCACTCTAGTGTTTGTTCCAGACGAGATTGGGGTCAGGCCAGCCGTAGAGTTACCCGAGTATTCGCTGCGCCGGTTCGAGTTTGGGGAGTATCTGGTGGCATTGGCGGCCCGTTCCGGAGAGATTCGGGTGCTCGGGGAAGCGGTGTAGCCCAACTTGTGCAATCGGCCACCGGTTCGCGCTGTGGGTTCGGACGGGGCCGCGGACGATGTCGATTTCGACATGGTGTTCGGCTAGCCTAGAGGAGTGCGAGCCTATGTCTCCATACTTGCGATGCTAGTCGCATGCGTCAGTTGTAACGAGTCCAGGAGCGGGCTGCCCGGCGCCATCGGCGCGAGGACCGACGGCCCAGCTGATACCGCGCCTGAACGTTTCGACGTGACGATTCCCGACGCGACGATTCCCGACGCGACTATCGACCCGGTGATTGTCGACGTCGCTGATGCGATGCTTGGCGATGTACAAGGGGAAGACGTCGCAGATGAAGACTCTCCGCACGATCCGAGCCTCGGCATCGATGCGCAGGTGGATCCCGCGATTCCACCGCCGGACGTGGTGAGCCGAGACTTGCCCGAGGACGCTTACATCCCGCCCGTCCCATCTTTCGAAGAACGGGGCGGACCGTGTTTAGCGCTTGGCGTGCTCGATCCCGCCTACGACAGCTGGCCAGCGTGGGCCGAGGAACCCGGGGACGTGACCATCGATACGATCGTTTTCCAATCCCGATCCCGCGACCGCTGGTTCGGAGGACTCCCGCTCGTGGCGGCAGCTCACCGTTACGATCTCAGCGACGGCTCTTCATTTCCGTCAGGCGCCGGGGGCGGCACCCGAACTAACATGAGGGTCGACCGGATTACTCGTCGCAGCTCGACGATTCGGTTCCATATGGAGATATCGGCGGACAATTTCACAATTGTTCGACACCTTGACGCGGGCGATGACACCAGCTCGGCCGACTACGCGTTCCAGACGTTCGGGAGACTGGTGCTCGTCGCCGAGGAAGGGTCGCATGTAGCGTCTCTCAACACCGAGGTGCTGGTCACACGCGACCAGCCTGACAACCCGGCGCTCTCCGACTTCAAGCGGCTCTCAGCGCCTTTGTGTTCTGTGGTTCCGTTCTCGGTAACTTATACTCTCGAGGCCGATGAACCAGGCTTCTCCGAGACCACGTTCGACCAGGAGTTTGGGTTTAGGTCGGTCGCGAGGTTTGAGCTGGTGGACTACCGCCCCACCGCTCCGTAGTCGCTGCGCCTGCTCTCAAAGGGCGCCACCGACCAGGTCATCTTTGATCGGGACGATTTGGGAGCCTCGGCCCAATTGGGGTGCGGGGGCGGAGGACCGTCGTCGACTCGAACCCGCCGGACAGGCTCCTGGATGAGTCGGCTTGCGGCAAACCCAGCGGTGCTAGATTCCCCGCATGAACCCGCTAACGATCACTGCCTACTCCACCGCGCTCTACTCCACCTGGATCTTCGTCGACGAACTCGGGATCCTCTTTGACTGTGGCGATGGCGCTGCTGCGGGCCTCCTCCAGAAGGGGCGTAAGGTCAACATGCGTTCATCTCCCATGCGGACCGGGACCATTTGAGCGGCATTATGCAGTTCGCTCACCTCAACGTGCAGGGTGGGCGGCCGAGCATCTACTTCCCGCAGGACTGCAGCTCTTTTGTTCCCCTTCGCGACTTCCTCTCGTCCTTCGACCCCGATCGACCTGAAGCTACCTGGATCGGACTGGCTGGCGGGGAGGAAGTCCCCGTTACGAAGTCCCATGTTGTTCGGGCGCGGCCAAACAAACATGTGCTGGTAGAGGGCAAAACGAAGAGCTTCGATTTCGTCGTGAGCGAGCGGCGTCACAAGCTGCGGACTGAGTGTCAGGGGTTGTCTGGGAGGGAACTCGCAACCCTTCGCGCCGAGCGTGGGGAGGATGCTATGACCACGACGATTGAGAAGCCGATACTCGGCTACTCCGCGGATTCTCCTAGCCTTGAGCCCGAGCGGTGGGGGGGGCTGCAGGTGCTGATTCACGAGGCTACGTTCCTGGTGCCGGGCGAATCCCGAGGTGCACACTCCAACCTGCCACAGGTGCTCGAAGGTGCGCGCCTTGCTGCTCCGGGGGCGCTGATCCTCACCCACTTCTCTTCGCGATACTCAGCAGCCGAAATCCGCGAAGCGGTTGTCGCGGGTTGCGAGGCGCAGGGAATCGAGTTTCCTGTCCACGTCGTGTTTCCCGGGGAGATCGTTCGTGACGTCCTGCGCCAGGCCCCTGTCTGGCCTTAGCGGTCGGTTCACGGGATCGGTTCGCCGGGTTGGCTCGTCGGGTTGGCTCGCTATCGAAGAGTCTCGACCCTGGTCGGTCTTCGAGTCGTCATCCACGAGCCCGCCACGCGGCGAACGCGCAGAGCAAACCGACCACAAGTGAGCCCGCCGCCATCGAATCGACGGCGAGGATCAACGCGTAATCCGGTTGGCTCGGCTGCGGAAACCCGTCAACGACGACGCTGACCACACCAATCGCCTCGAAGAGGAGGTGCGGTAGGCTGAGAGCGGCACCCAGGCCCGATGAGCTGCTCCCGCTGCGGAGGTTCTTTGCGATTGTCGCCAGCGCTGCTGCGATGAGCACAACGTAGAGGCCGACACCTCCGATCAACAACGCACGCGCGAGAAGGTCGAAGAAGTCCTCGACTTGCCTCGACTTGCCTCACCATGCGGTTGAGAGGGGACGCGGGCCCGCACGCGGCGAGGACGCGGGCCCGCACGCGGCGAGACTGAAGAGGGCGATGAATAGGGCGCGCCGTGAGTGACTCATGCCCTGATGCTAGTCCGCTGCGCCTCGCTGCGAAACCGTCAGAGTCTACGAAGCGCCAGCCTCCACTCGGTACTCAACGTGTAGCCGGAAGTGCACCGTCTTGGATTCCGACAGTTCAAACCCGAACGAGTCATTGCTCATCGCCGGGGCCGCAGCTCGTGACTTTAGGGCAACGAATGACTGCGCTTGAGGCATCTGGGGGCCGCCGTCACGGCGGTCAAAGTTCTCGTTCAGACGGTGTACGACGGTCGTGCGCTGCGCCAACGCTTCGCAGATCACAGCTGCCCGGTCACGGGCCAGTATCAGGGCCTCGCGCAGCAATTGTTCATGCACGGCGTCCAGGTCGTCATACTGCCACTCGAGTGACACGAGTTCGGCGTTCTTCACGCTTGTGACTGCGCCAAGAGCAGCAGCGACGAGGTCGCGGGACGGGACCTCAATTCGAAGCACGTACTTCACGGTCGAAGACTTGGAGATTAGTCCGCTCGTGACCTGCGCCTTCGCGCTTCGCAGGCGCACCGCCGACTCCGGAACCCCTGCTTCTGCGAGCCGCTCAACAAGATCACGAATCTCCCTCGCCTTCTTCAGCGCGCTGCCGCCTGAGAAGGTCGCGTGGCCCTCAATGCGGACGGTCAGGTCCGCTCGGCTCGCTTCGACCTCGCGTTGGAGAGGAATATCGATGGCAATGGTGTTTGGGTTTTCGTTCACGGTCGTCACTTTTGGGGGCCGGTAGGTGCAACGTAGACACAGCGACATTCAACGCAGCGAGCAGAGGCCTCCAATGCGCGACGCGCAGAAACGCTTGGCAAAGAGGTCCGCTCTTCTCTGGTGGCTAGTTGAACGCTATCTTGCAGGAGTCTCTCCCCCCGGCTCGCATGAACTTCCCCTCCCGGCTTCTCGGAGTCAGCCTCGTGATCATCGCTGCGTTTTGCGGCTGCGGTGGCGACGATTCCGAACCAACGTGCGTGGCCTCAAGCTGTGATGGTGTCTGCGTCGACGAGGAGTGTGTCCCCAATGGGGACGGTGGTGTGGATACGTTGCCGGACTCCGTGCCAGACATTCCGACGGTTCGCGACACATCGGAAGCAGTGAGTGACTTCGGGTTGCCTTGTCAGCGCAATACGGAGTGCCGGTCTGGCTACTGCGTGGATACGGCAGACGGGAGAGCCTGTTCGGTCTTCTGCACCGACTCTTGCCCGGAGCCTGATTGGACCTGCCGGGTGGTCGAGAACAGCGGTGGAGACGTTGTGTCTATCTGCCTCCCTGATGCCGCAGTGCTTTGTCGCCCATGCGGGACAGACGGGGAGTGTGGTGGACTAGACGACCTCTGTCTGGACCTCGCCGACGGTTCGTTTTGTGGCCGCGAGTGCGATGGAAATGATCCATGCCCCGATGGCTATCGCTGCGATGAGGTGTCGGTTGGCGCCGAACTTGCCCAACAATGCGTTCCAGAGCTCGGCGGCTGCGGCGACTGCATCGATCGAGATGATGACGGCCGCGGAGAGGGAGAGGGCTGTATCGCTTCGGATTGTGATGACCTCGACGGTCGCGTCTTCGACGGTGCTCCCGAACTTTGCGACGGGGATGATAATGATTGCGACGATGCGGTGGACGAAGGCATCGAGTTCGGAACCGACGAGGCAAACTGCGGAGCGTGCGGGGTCCTTTGCGTGCCTAGAAACGGAGAAGGCGAGTGCGTGGATTCAGCGTGTGTCATCGTCGCCTGCGACGATGGATTCTTCGATATCGACGGATCGGCCGACAATGGCTGTGAGTACGAATGCGAGTCAGCTGGAGAAGAGATCTGCGACGACCAGGACCAGGACTGTGACGGTGCGGTGGACGAGGGAATCGACCTTCTTGATGACCCAGGAAACTGCGGTGGATGCGGGACGATCTGTGAGTTCGATGGTGCGACCGGCGCGTGCAGCGAGGGCGAGTGTGCGCTCGGAGTCTGCGATGATGGCTTGGCCAACTGCAACGGCTTCTCGGAGGACGGCTGTGAGACGACGCTAGCCTCGAACGCTGTTCACTGCGGCGTCTGCGACAACGAGTGTGCGTTCGACAACGCGGCCGCCACCTGTGACGGTGGAAGCTGCAGGCTCGGTGAGTGCAACGTGGGCTTCGACGACTGTGACACCCTTCGCTCTACCGGTTGCGAGACCAACCTAACTACCGACCTCGAACATTGTGGAGAGTGCCGCAACCTCTGCGAATTCCCGACCACGGCAGCGCAGTGCGACGGGGGGATATGTGAGCCTTCGCTCTGCGAGGGCGGCTTGCTCGACTGTGACGACGATCTGGAAGCCAATGGCTGTGAGGTGGATCCCACAGGTGACGCGGCGAACTGCGGCGGCTGTGAGATCGCCTGTACGTTCGTGAATGCTGCCTCCTCCTGCCAGGTGAGCCGCTGCGAGATGGGCGATTGCACAGCACCTTTCGCGGACTGCGCAAACGGCGCGGCCGATGGATGCGAGACAAACACTGACTCATCGTCTGCCAACTGCGGCCTCTGTGGTCGCACGTGTTCCTTCCCGAACGCTGGGGCGTCATGCGCGGGCGGCGCATGTGTAATCGGTGAGTGCATCGACGGCTGGGCCGACTGCATCAATGGAGACGCCGATGGGTGCGAGACCCGCATCGAATCGGACCGAAACAATTGTGGTGGATGCGGCGAACTCTGTGAGTTCGAAAACGCCGCGGGGATCTGTTCCGGCGCCGAGTGCTCGATGGGAGCGTGCACTCTCGGTCAGGCGGACTGCAATGATGACGAAGCGGACGGCTGTGAGCGCGACCTTGTGGATGATCCGCTGCACTGCGGCTCTTGCGACAACGCGTGCGACGCCACCAACGCCACCCCGGTTTGCGATGACCGCGTCTGCCGTATTGACGAGTGCGACGAGGGTTTTGACGACTGCAATGGCGCGGCCTTCGACGGCTGTGAGGTCGAGCTTGCGACAGACGGCCTGCACTGCGGTGTGTGCCGAAACTCGTGTGTGGCGTCCGGCGGAGATGCGGTATGTGTCGCCGGCGATTGTGAGGTCGTCGATTGTGACGCGGGGTTCGGAGACTGCGATGGGCGCTATGACACCGGGTGCGAGGTGCCGCTGGTCGCCACGCTGGGGCATTGCGGTGCGTGCTTCGCCGAGTGTTCCTTCGATAACGCGTTCGCCGCTTGCCGCTTTGCCGAGTGCGAGTTCTTGGCCTGCGATACGGGTTGGGGTGACTGTAACGAAGATGTCGAGGGCGATGGATGCGAGACCAACACCGATACCTCGCTCGGAAACTGCGGCGTCTGCGGCCTCGTGTGCGATATCGCTGGCGCCAACGAACTTTGTTCCGACGGAATCTGCACGTTCATTGGATGTGAAGAGGGCAGAGACGGCTGCATTGATGGGCCGGAGAATGGCTGTGAAACCGACCTCGTCACGGACTCCGACCATTGCGGCGATTGCGGAACCTCCTGCGATCTCGACTTCACTCTGACCGGTTGCAGCGACGGAGGGTGCGAGGTCCTCGGGTGCGCAGAAGGCTATGAAGACTGCGAGGTGGGTGTCGACGGATGCGACACGAACGTGATCACGGACCCTAACAACTGCGGTGATTGTGACGTCGTTTGCGAGGCCGACAACGCGACGACCGCTTGCAACGTCGGTGGGTGTTTCATCGCGGGCTGCACCGGCGGATTCACCAATGACGACGGCCTCTATTCGACGGGCTGTGAGGAGCCTCCTGGTGGTGGAGGGCCCGACCGAAGCGGCATATTCTCCCTGACCCCAACGCTCAGCTACCTGTGTGTCGACGTGTTCTTTGGCGCCACAGCCATCTCGTTTAACGAGACGAGCTGGCCGTTCTCGTACTCCGGCAGCTTGGCGGTCGCGATGTCGCGGACCGTCATGCAGCAGACGCCGGCGCCCTCGGGAGACGCATTCAGTGTTACGGGCATCGTCGCTGGCGACTGCCAGGAATCCTACACTCT
>JBLHWZ010000298.1:0-6974 GCA_047629415.1 Bradymonadia bacterium
GATCACGGCCCCAACAGATACAGGCCCAGCCAATGGTCCGCGGCCCGCTTCGTCAACACCAATAACCCAACGTTCACCACGCTCGATCAGCGCCTTCTCCACGTCTCCGATCGCCGCGTTGCACTTCAAGTCGAGGACGTGCTGCAAACTATGGGTCCGTCGTAACCACGACCTGGAGTCTCTCCCCGAGGCCAGTGTACATTTTCGACAGGCGCTTCCGAATTTTGGTGTCTCCGATCCGTTCAGGGTGAACGTCGATCGCAAAACCATGAATGCCGGGCGCGTTGGCCTTCAGCAAAGTCAGGTGCAAGCTCATTCTCAGCGCCTGAACGATTGCGGTCGCGCGATCTACGTCGAGCAACTCGAACGCGCTCTGTCCTTCTTCCGTCACCATCTGATGATCTGGAGTCATATTCAGGATGGGCACTTCCTCACCAAGGATGCGCTCAGCCACCCGAAGCCATGAGCTGACCGTCTTCGGATTCAGCCCATCTTCACTGATGAGCCTGTACTTACTTGCGACCTGTCCGAGCCGCTTCACCTGCCGCTTGAGTTCAACCATCGAGGTGTCGGGTCGCCAGAGGATGACGGCCGGATCGAGTCCAGCACGCTCCAACGTCTGCTCCAACTCGTAGGAACTGACCGGAGAGTCCCCCAATCGCCGGCGCGCGAGCTTCAGCGTGTTGAGTCGCGTCTCCGCCCTCTCCTTTCTGCCATCTAGCTTCTTGTACTCCTCGGTCTCAAAGGCCGCCTCGTGCTGCTTCTGAATCTCGGCGAGACGCCGCTCGAGTTCGCGGCGGCGTCCCCGTGCAACTCGATACTCATGCGTGTTCTCTACCGGTAGCTCCTCTCGAAGCCGGGCGACCGTTGCACGAGTATGTTTGTCCTGAACGACCAGTTGCTCCCGCCGACGCGCCATCGTCTGAAGCTTGCGACCGGACTTGCCAGTATTCTCCCTAGTCCCAAGCCAGTTGAAGACACCCGCGAGCGCGAGACCGAGCGTCGCGATGTTGCCGAGTGCGAAGCGTCGGTTGGACGGTTCGCCGATGAAGCTCAGCACGGTCAGGATAATTGTCCCAACGACACCGACGACGAAGACCGGGTTCGCCAGCAGCATTGGAGCACGGCCATCGTCCGTTTTTTGGGCGCTATCGATGGCTTCATCGATCTGTAAGATCTTCCGCTCGATCTCTGCGACGGTCCCTTCCGGATCGGTCAGAAGCTCCGCCTCACTCTGAGTGAGTTCTCGCATTTCCGGGAGATTGGAGAGCTCGCGGCTGATTCGAGCGGTCTCTCCACTGCTGTCTACAATAGTGCCTAGCCGATCGATGAGGTCATCAAGCTTCGCGTTCGCGTGCTTCAGCTGGTCCTCAACGAACTCGATCGTCCGGGTCTTTCGGAACTCATCCGAGACAACGCGACGTTCCTCATCGCTCATGGAGGCTGGCTTGTCAGCCTGACCCGAGGCCATGAGGTTCCCGAAGTAGTCGTCGGTACCGACCATCTCGATTTGACCTGGGTCCTCGTTGTCTAGCTCAAGCAGGCTCTCGTCAGGCTTCGCCGGAGTGATCGGGTTGGTATTCGTCCAGAAGTTGAGCGACTCCATCACGCTGGGAGCGGGCAGCTTCACCAATTCGGCGAGCCGCTTTCGGACGTTCCCGGCGCCGGCTGCGTCCCTTTGGAAGGCTCCGTGGGCGTCCTGTACATCGAGCACCATCGAGCTTGGCGAAAAGCTCCTGGAGACTCGGAAGATAGTCCCACCGGACTCAAACTCAACCCTCCATGCAGAGTCGTGTTTCGGGCCCGCAATGCGCGCGATGTCCGTGGAGCTCACCTCATTTGGGTAGAGCAGGGACATAATGACCATCGGCAACGTAGGAGCCGACTTGCGGTCGAGCGTCAGCCGATTGGTCCCAGCCTCCAAAACTACGGAGGTGGGGGACTCGGAACCTGCGACATGTTTGAGGGAGATCGACTTGAGAATCACGATAACCGCAGGGTACGCTGCGCGGGCTCCGCTTGCCAGTTCCGCTCAGTCTCATGACGTTGTGCGCACGAACGAAAACAAGCGGCGTCGGCGCCGCTTGTTTTTCGTGGTTGAAGTTGCCTTCGAACCGGGCTTACCAGGAAGGCTTCTCGCGAATCTTGGCTGCCTTTCCGCGCAGGTTGCGGAGGTAGTAGAGCTTCGCACGACGGACGCGACCGCGGCGCTTCACTTCAAGCTCCGCGATGCGGGGGCTATGAATGGGGAAGATACGCTCGACGCCAACTCCACCCGATACCTTGCGGACGGTGAAGGTACGGCGGCTGGTCTCGCCGCTGATTCCGATGACGTTGCCCTCGAAGACCTGGATCCGCTCCTTCTCGCCTTCGAGAATGCGGTAGTGCACGCGGACCGTGTCGCCGGGTGCGAAGTCGGGGAGGTTGTTCTCTTCCGTTCGCCGTTCGGCGGACTCGATTTTCGCTACAAGCGGGTGAACGCTCATGGTGTCTCTCTGGTGTTCGGCCGGTCGGGTCCAGCCCAGGGCGTCAGGGCGGCGGAAGATACACGATTGGTTTCAGTCGTCAACTGCAACTTGGACGTGTCTAGGATCGACCAGCCACGACTCCGTATCGAAGTCCGGATTCTCCAACAAAATCAAGTCGTTAGGAGACAGCTCGTCGATCATCATATCGGGACGTCGTGCGGCGGTCCGCTCGAGCGAAATTCGTCGGCGCCAGTTTGCTACCCGACCGTGGTCTCCCGAGAGCAGCACCGGGGGTACCGGCCGGCCATCGAAGTCACGCGGACGCGTAAACTGCGGATGCTCAAGTGCGCCATCTCCGAAACTCTCCTCAACGGCCGAGGCGGAGTTTCCGAGTACGCCAGGTAGCAGTCGTACGACGGCGTCAGCGACGCACAGCGCAGCCGGCTCACCACCGGTCAAGATGAAGTCCCCTACGCTGATCTCATAGTCAACGCAGGCCTCGATGAATCGTTCGTCGACACCTTCGTAACGTCCGCAGACGAGAATCAACCCAGGAAGCGCTGCGAGCGACTCGGCGTGCGCCTGTTTGAAGGGAGCGCCCTGCGGGGAGAGGTAGACGACCGGTGCTCCAGGGTTCGACACCCTGGCATAGCCGACAGCGTCGCGCAGAACGTCGGGACGCATGACCATGCCCGCGCCTCCTCCGTAGGGGGCATCGTCGACGGTCCGGTGTTTGTCCCGCGCAAACTCACGCGGATTGATCAGCTCGAAGGTGACCGCGCCTGCTGAGTTGGCACGGGCCATCATCGAATAGGCCAACGCGTCGAAGATTCCCGGGAAGAGCGTCAGGATGGAGATCTTCACGTAAGGAAGTCGTTTGCCTCGACCTCGACCGTGCCGGCCTGAAGGTCGATGGCCCCGATATAGGGGGCAGCGAACGGAACAAAAACGTTCTGGCCCTTCACGCGAATTTCCAGCAGGTCTCCAGCACCGAAATCGACGAGGTTCTGCACGACACCAATCTTTGCCTTCGTGGCCGTGTCGAGCGCGTCTAGACCTTCAAGTTCGAAAGCGTACCACTCGTCTTCGTCGAGATCGGGAAACACTTCGTCGGGGACAAAGACCCTCGCGTTGGTCAGCGTCTCGGCTTCGTTTCGGCCTGGAGCGGCAGCAAAACGAGCGATGCCGAACTTCGGACCAGCCCGGAAGGCGGTGAGTTCGGTTTCCTGCTCGGTCCCGTCGGCAAGGATCAGACGAACCTCGTCGACCTGAGCGACTGAATTGGACTGGGGATTATGAAGGAAAAGTCGGACTTCGCCCTTGAGGCCGTGCGGCTTTCCACACTTCGCCCACTCTACCCAGTTCGGGTCCTCGTCAGTCCGCATCGCGTAGCTCGACGCTCAAGCGGTCGTCGTTCTTCGAACCAGCGAACTGAATGGTCTCACGGATCGCGCGGATTGTTGCTCCGCCCTTACCGATAACCCTTCCTGCGTCCGATTGCTCGACGACGAACTCCAAGGCCACCGCATTTTTATTGCGGGCCTCGAAGACCTCGAGAGACTCGGGCTGGGAGAGAAGCGGACGGATCACCTCGGCAAGCGCTTCAGTGTAAGTATGCTCCTTTGCCATGCGTCTCTCCTGAAGGCCTTAGCCTTCTGTGGTCTCGGTTGCTTTAGCAGCAGGAGCTTCGGCAGCAGGAGCCTCAGTCGCCTCTGCTACTGGAGCTTCCTTAGCTTCAACTTTAGCCGGGGCCTCTTCAGCTGCCGGAGCAGCTTCTGGCTTGGCTTCCACCTTGGGAGCCTCTGGCTCAGGCAAGGGCTTGCAGTTCAATGCAGCTTCCTGCGCCGCACGATTGTGCTGGCGATTCTGCTCAGTGAAGTCTGAGTTAGTGATGGTTGCACCGGCGCGGAAGCTCTTGATCAGTGCGAGAGCACGATCAGAGGGCTGAGCACCAACACCGAGCCAATAGTCAACGCGGTCGAGATCGATATCGACAACGTTGGGCTCCTTCATCGGGTCGTAAGTACCTAGAAGCTCGCGATAGCGACCGTCGCGCGGAGCGCGCTGGTCTGCAGCTACAAGGCGGTAGAAGGGACGCTTATTTGCGCCGTGACGTTGAAGTCGGAGCCGAACGGACATGGGCTTTTTTCGTTCGAATAATCGAAGGTTACGGACCGCTGACCCGGAAATCACCGGGTACGGGGATGGCGGACCCTAGAGATCGGGATTCTAAATGTCAACATGAGTTTGCCCCTCGAAACTACTTGCCGAAACCCAGCAGAGGGCTGATGCTCCCTACCTCTTTAATACCCTACCCGCGTACGTAGCCCGCACGCGAGAGAAACCACGCCGAATGTCCGATACTGTAAAGCCGATCCGAGTCCGTTGTTCCTTCTGCGGGAAGGACGCGAAAGAGGTGAAGAAGATGATCGCCGGCCCAGACCGCGTGCACATCTGCGATGAGTGCGTGCTGCTCTGCCGCGAGATCGTTGAGGAAGGAGTGCCCAAGGCGGCCGAGCCGACCGAGTCACTCGCCAACATGCGGCCGCCTGCAATCCGCGCCTACCTCGACGAGCACGTGGTCGGACAGGACCGAGCGAAACTCGCCCTCAGCGTCGCCGTCTACAATCACTTCAAGCGGATCCGTGACACGGACGACGATGACGACGACACGGAGCTGAGCAAGGGCAACATCCTCATGATTGGGCCCACCGGATCCGGCAAGACGCTCGTCGCGAAGACACTCGCAAAGAAGCTCGGCGTGCCGTTCACCATGGCTGATGCGACGACGCTCACAGAGGCCGGATACGTCGGCGAGGATGTGGAGAGCATCGTTAAGAATCTCTGGCTCGCCGCGGATCGGGACCCCGAGTTAGCAGCCAAGGGCATCGTATGCATCGATGAGGTCGATAAGATCGGTCGTTCAGGTGGCGGAGCGGGCGGCATGCGCGACGTTGGCGGCGAGGGCGTCCAGCAGGCGTTGCTCAAGGTCATCGAGAGTCAGAACGTCATGATCCCTCCAGAAGGATCGCGGACACGCCCACAACAGGAGTTCATTCAGGTCGACACCACCGACATCCTCTTCGTCTGCTGCGGCAGCTTCGAGGGAATCCACGACATCATCGAGCGGCGCGTCAGCCGATCGAGCATTGGATTCGGCGCAGAGGTCGACAAGGTGAAGGCGAAACGGTCGGAGCTGCTCCGACAGGTGACACCCCAGGATCTGACGAAGTTCGGGCTCATCCCCGAGTTTGTAGGTCGGCTCCCAGTCATCGTGACACTGGACGAGCTAGATGAGTCGGAGTTGGTCGAGATCCTGTGGAAACCTCGAAACGCGCTGGTGCGCCAATATGTCCGCCTCTTCGAGTTCGAAGGCGTGAAACTCAAGTTTCACCACGAGGCGATGATAGCCGTAGTCGCCGAGGCGATCACGCGTGGTAGCGGAGCGCGAGGGCTGCGCGCCATTCTCGAGGGAATCATGCTCGATATTATGTACGAGATGCCGAGCCTGACCGATGTGATCGAGTGCGTGATCACTGAAGAGTGTGTGCTTGAGGGCGCGCCGCCGGTCCTCATACGCGAGAAGAAGTCCGCCTAATGGCGCGTCTCTCTGCGGAAGCACGACGGGCCCAGCTCCTCGATGCCGCTACACGGGCCTTCGCCGAGTTTGGCTATCGTGGGGCCACGACGAAGTCGATCGCTGCCGAGGCCGCAGTGGCCGAGGCTCTGATTTACCGGTATTTTCGCTCTAAGGAAGAGCTCTTCATCGCTGTCGTAGACCGCACAGCGTCGCGATTGGTGCACGCGACTGAGGCTGCCCTCAAGGTGAACGCTGGCAACCCGGTTCGTGCGTTGGGCTCGCTCCTCGATTTCGCACGCGCGATCTTGGACACGAACGAGACGCTCGCGCGCATGGTATTCATCGTAAACGCAGAGCTGCATCAAGCCTCGATCCGCGCCGCCTACCGGCCGCATCAGGAGGCCGTTCTAGACCTAATCGTTGACGCGTTCGAAGACTGGCAACGGTCTGGACTCGTCCCCTCACGTTTGCCCGGGCGGGCAACCGCCTGGATGCTGCTCGGGACTTTCCAGGCCATCGCGCTAATGAAGCTAACGGACGACCTAGGCGAGCTAGCGGCGATACCGAGCGACGTGATCGTAGCCCGAATCCTGGGGATTCAGCCGGGCTGAAGCGCGACTGCTCTACACCTGGATGAAGTCGACGTATTCGCCGTGTGTCAGGCAGTGAGCGTGCACTCGTACCCAGTCTCCCGCCGCAACATCAGAGGGAAGCGCTGCCATGTAGATCGTGTTCTTGCCCGAATTCTCTGTGATGTCCCCGCCGCCGAATACGGCGTACGCGCCCGTCGCTCCGTCGCCAATTCCTGGCCAATCAACGTAGGTCGACTCGGCCTCTTCCGCCTCTCCGGCCATCGCCTTGCGAAGCTTGATCGAGTTGTACCAGTGCCCCTCGTCGTTGTTAGCGTCGCTGCGCTCGGCGTTCGG
>JBLHWZ010000299.1:0-6968 GCA_047629415.1 Bradymonadia bacterium
CGACGTCAGCAATGCAGTCATCGCATGCGTTTACGAGGCCTTCGTCTGCGGTGCCGTCGCAGTCATTGTCAGCGCCGTCGCAGATCTCGAGTTCGACGCCACAAACGGAGCAGCCGTCGGCGTCACGGTCGACTGTACCGTTGCAGTCATTGTCGAGGCCATCGCACACCTCAACGGTTGGGAGTACGAAGTCCTCGCAGGGTCCCCAAAGCTCGCCAGTTGGATCACAGCCCCGAGTACCGGGGGAGCACACGCCGATCCCGAGTGCTTCGATGGGTCCTGGGTAACAGGCTTGTTCGCCGGAGTTACAGGTGCAGCCTTCGTCGACTGCTCCGTCACAGTTGTTGTCGAATCCGTCACCACAGATCTCACCCTCGGGGTCGATCTCGTCGATACAGATGCCACAGAGCGCGCGGACCTCTTCGTCAATTGTACCATCACAGTCGTTGTCGAACCCGTCGCAGACCTCGATGGGAACAGTATCGCCGCATTCACCGCAGGCGTTGCGGGTACCTTCATCGACCAGTCCGTCGCAGTCGTTGTCGAGATCATCGCAGACCTCCACCGCAGGGGAGACCTCGCCCCCACAAGCGCTCCAGTCCCCTTCGACACAGTCGAAACTTCCGCCCACACAGAGTCCGATACCGAGCGTTTGCGGAGCGCCGCTGTAGCATGGTTGATCGAGCCGTCCGCCACAGGCGCAGCCCTCAGTCACGCCATCGATGGTGCCGTTGCAGTCGTTGTCCAGGCCATCATCGCAGACCTCTAGCTGAACGGGTCCACAGACGCCGCACGCGTTGGACACGCCCTCGTCGGTTTCTCCGTCGCAGTCGTTGTCGACGTCATCGCAGAACTCTTCTTGCGGTGTGGTTTCGCCCACGCACGGCCCCCAGTCGCTGTCGGAGCACGTCTGGATTCCGCGGAAGCATGCGCCGACGCCTGCTTCTGACTCGGCTCCTGAGAAGCACGGCCTGGGCGTTCCATCGACGCAGTCAGCGCCTACTTCGTCAGTGTCGTCAGCAGTGTCTGCAACGGCATCGCTGGACGCGTCCGCCGCCAGGCCGCCGTCAACTAGGTCCGCCTCGTCGGCACCGCCGTCAGTCGTCCCGTCGGCAGCCGCGTCTCCGGTATCGAGTGTCGGAGCGAAGTCCGAAAACGAAATGGCCGGGTCCTCAGAGCACGCGCCCAAGCTCATTAGCGTGAGGAACGCTGCGAAGGAGCGAGGGAGGCGGAGGGTAGGTCGCATTGGTGAGTCCGTGCCGAGGTGCTCCCTTGTTACAGGAACTCCCGAACTCGGTCGAGATCCCGAGTTGGCGAATTCCCCCGAGAGGCGCTGTTGAGGGACCCTCGGCGCTGGTCGAGCGCCGAGGCTCGAAGCAAGCGACTTGTCAATTTGGCGCATCACGTTAATCCACTGATCCGATTCACTTCAATCCCGCGTAGAATGCCGACCGAACTCACTGCCACTGAGATTCTCGCCCGTTTGAGCGAAGGCAACGCCCGCTGGGCCGCCTGTTTGACCCGTGGCGAGCGCCGGACCTCGGAGCGTCGCGCTGAGACCGCGAAGGGGCAGAACCCTTTCGTCACGGTGCTGGCCTGCGCCGATTCACGAGTTTCTCCCGCGCTGATCTTCGATGAAGGAGTGGGAGATCTTTTTGTCGTGAGAACAGCCGGGCATGTGGTTGACACTGCAGTGCTCTCCTCGCTTGCTTTCGGCGCGAGCATCCTGAAGACGCCCGTCGTAGTTGTGATGGGCCACACTGACTGTGGTGCGGTCACGCTCGTGCGATCGGGCGTTGACTATGGCTCCGTGCTGGCCGGGGTGAGCGATGCGATCAGTGCAGAGGTGAGGGCGGCGCCGTGCGCTGACTCCGCCTTGCAGATCCATGTAGAGGATACCGTGCGCAAGTTAGAGGCAGAGTTGGACGCCGTCGTTGTGGGTGTCATCTACGACACTGGTGGCGGCGGTCTTCGCTGGCTGTGAGCATGATCGCGACCTGAGCGCAGGAGGGCGGCGCCGAACCGTCACTTCCTACGTTCGTCCACCTCGTCCTCGTCTTCACTCCTGTCGATCATCTGCCTCACCGGGAACGCTGGTTGGAACCGGCCCTGGTAGATGTCGTGCTGAAGCTCGTCGAAGAGCGCAGTCCCCAAGTCGATGAAGGTCTCGCGTGCGCCCCATACTGAGAACTGCAGTGCGACCGACGACTCGCGGAACTCCGTGATGAACACGCAGGGAGCGGGCTCATCGAGCGCCAACGGGATCGCACGTGCCACCGAGACGAGGGCCTCGCGGAACGCGGTCATGTCCTCGCCGTAAGAGACTTGGAGGATGATATCGAGGCGCCGGATCGGAAAGTGAGTGAGGTTAGCGATCTCCGAGCGCAGCAGGGTTTCGTTCGGGACCCGTACGAGCAAATTGTCGTAGGTGCGCAGCTTCACCGAGAGCATGTCCACCGAGAGGACTTCTCCCTGGTCAGTGCCGACCCGGATCACGTCGCCAACCACGAATGGCCGCTCGAAGAGAAGGAACAGTCCGGCGACTAAGTTCGACGTGGACGTCTGTGACGCGAATCCGATCGCGACAGTCATGATGCCCGCCGTGCCGAGCAGCACACTGGGGTCCACACCGAGCTGGTGCAGCGCCGCGCCGAAAACGACCAACGAGAGAGCGTAGAACACAAACCGGCGCACGATCATGGCGTTCTGAGCGCTCTTGCGAACCCGTGGAAGGCGTCCGGCGAGCGTCGACAGCGCTCGGGCGATCATCAGCCCTATGATGAGAACACCCAGCGCGATCAGGCCATCCGTCGCACGCTCGGAAATCGTGGCGTCTGCTAGGAGTAAGCTCATTGGAAAATTCCTCCTACGGTACGCAGGAAGCCACGCGGAGCTTCCCGCCGCGGGGACTCGATCTGCTCGAGGGTACCGGCCGTTGTCGGCTTTCGGGGGGTGCCTTCATTGGCCGAACCGTCTCGCGTCCGGTTCAGAACGAGCTCCTCCGTCCAAATCCCGTTCGTCGCATCGGCGAAGAGGGAGAGGTGAGGTGCTGGAATCTGGATCCGATGAATCGGAAAGTGCTCGACGCCGCGATTTTTGAGAAGAATCGTAGTCTTAGCGCGAACGTCGGTCTTTGAGAGCCCGTCTACCTCGGTGTGGGCCCCTGTACTCGAGGCGTAACAGAGGACTCCCGTCCGAGTGTCCGGTCCAAACCAAGTATCGGAGAGTCGAACGGTCGCGACCTCGGCCAAAACCGCGGTTCCACCGACCCGAATTTGCACGGAGAGCGGGGTCGAGACGAAGAAGCGAACTTCCTCGCCGGGGAGTACAGCCACCGGAACTGCCGGATGTGCGACGACAGGTCGGTCTGCGAGCATCGGATGGAAGCTGAGTTCGGCCGTTGTACTCGACGTCGCAACCCGGACAAGCTCGTCCCCCATCGCTGGCGTACCGTTGGTCCCGTCGGAGCGTTCACGCCGAATCCGCCACTCTGCCGGGCGGCGCTCGATCTGCAGCAGCAGAGGCCCAAATGACCTCACCGCTGATTCGCCCTTCTCGAGTTGCAGGGTCGCCCAAGTATCTGAAAGTTTGTTTGTTGTTGTCATCAGGCGCGGACGGTACGCACGGCGCCTGCTCGTTGCAACCCGCGCCGCTTGGCTCCTCGCTCACCGAGAAAGGAGCTTCCTCGAACGGCGATCTTGGCGGCCAACGAGGCTCGTGCAATCGATCGTAGCTAACGGGTAGAGCGCTCCGATTGGCGGCAACTTGAGCGTGCAGATCCAGGCGATGAGCGCATGTGTCACCAACGCTTCGCCGTGCGACTTCGCGAGCCCCGAGCGAATCGGGGTCGAATAGGGGAGTGCGAGCACGCGAATGAACCAGTGAGGCCACCCTCGACGAATCCACTCGTCAGCGGCGTCATCTCCGACGCCCAACTCCTCGTCGAGCACACTGAATAGTTGAATATCCGCTTCTTCCTTCATCGCCGAAATTTCATGCTTCCGCGTGGGTTTGGCAAGGCGTCGGGAGTCCCAAACGAATAAAGATCGTCAAACTCCGGTTGACGCTCGGAGTTCACTCCGTACAATGAAACTCCGAGTAACGGTCGGACTTATACCTCATCGCACAATACCGCATGACAAACATGCTTCGCACGCCGGACCTCTCGCTCGGTGACCTTGAAAAGGAAGTTCTCGATTGCCTGTGGGCAGAAGGACCATCGAGTCCTGCGCAGGTCCACGCGGTCGTCGGTGAAAAACGCGGGGTGACGGTGAACACCGTCTGTTCGTCGCTGAAACGTCTGGTTGAGAAGGGGCTGCTGACCCGCGAGAAGGTCAGTCACTCCTACGTCTATCAGGCTGCTGTGACACGCAGCGAGCTGCAGCGGCAGCTGATTGGTGCCATCACTGAGCAGTTCGGAGAGCAAGGCGGAACCGGGTTTCTGGCGGCCTTCGTGGACCTCGCAGAGGAGCGCGGCCAGGCAGCGCTGAAGAGCTTGGAGGCGATGATCGCCGACCGACTTCGCCGAGACGACGCTTGATCGAGTTACTCGAAGGAGCGCTTGTTTGTGGGACGCTGATCGGTGTCATCATCTGGGCGCTCGTGGCCGTCGCTGGCCCGCACGTGAGCCCAACCCGGGTCGCTCCCGCTCGGCGTTCAGCGACCGCACGGGCTTGGCTCTACGCCCCAATCTGGATCCCCATTTTTGTTATCGGATCGACCTTGGCCCCGGGCGCCATCGGCGCGCTCGCGCAGGTGGGTGAGGCCTGTTTGACCCACGGAAACGCTGGTCATCACCACCTCTGCACAGTTCATGCGCCACACGCCGCGGGCTGGATCATCGCGTTCGGGCTCCTCGCGCCCGCGACAATCGTCACGCTCGTGACCGCCGTTCGCACGCGGCAAGAATGGCGCCTTGTTAAGACCCTCAACGCGCTCAGCCGCCCGTCATCGTTCGGACCCGATGTCCGGCTTTTGGACCGCCCCGAGCCGGTAGCAATGACCCTAGGTTGGCGCACCCCAACGATTCTCTTGAGCAGTGGGTTGGTGGAGAACATCCCCGCGGCTTCGGTCCGCGTGGTCATCGCTCATGAGCGCGCCCATGTGGTTCGCCGCGACACCTGGTTTTCCATCTTTGATCGTTTCGCGGCGACGCTGCTGCCTCGCCATGCCGCGCAAGCTCTTACCGGCCAGATTTTGCTCGCGCGAGAACAGGCGTGTGACGCTGCAGCTGCGCGGGTTGGGGGTGGCGAAGAGGCCGTCGCAACTGCGCTGACCGACATTTTGAAGCTTGGGGCGCCCGTTCTGCACCACGAGAATTGTGCGTCTAGCGAGCCGCTCCGCTCGCGAATTGATCACCTCTTGAACCCACCGGAAGAACCCAGATTCGGGCGTTTTACACCGGCAGTCGCGTTGGCGATCGGCATGCTCGTAGGCGCCGGCCCAGTGCACCTCGTCGTCGAACGATTTGTTAGCGTGTTCCTCCACCAACAATGACCAAACGAACCCACAATCCCCAAATGCGGGCCTTCCTCGTTGCTCTAGGGCTGCTTGTTTCGGCAGGCGCCGAGGCCCAGTCTCTCTCGGAGAGAGAAGCGGTGCATCAGGCGCTAGAGGCAACGCGCGCCGATGAAATCGTGGCCTCGCAGCTGGCCGCTGAACGAGCATCTGTCGCCGTCGAGACGATCGTCCGAAACCCCGAGTTTGCCGTCTCACATGAGCGGTTCTTAGGCACACGCGATCTGCGGGAAGCCGAGACCGCTCTCTCGATCCATCAGGAGTTCGACCTGAGCGATTGGCGCGGACGCTTGCGGGACGCCTTGCCGCATCAGGAGGCGGCGCTTCGCTCAGAACGGCAAGAGTGGGAACTCGAGGTTGCCCATGAGGTCCGCACGGCGTTCTTCTCCGTTCGGTACCATCAGTTGCGGGTCGTTGTACTCGAAGGCTGGATCACTCGACTGCAATCTGGCGTCGACGCCGCTGCGCAGCGTGAAGCCGCCGGAGATGTATCGGAGTACGACGTGCTTCGTGTTCAGCGCGAGCTAGATACGGCTGGTGCGGACTTGGCGAGCGAGTGGTCTCAGTTGAACGAGTCCTGGTCGGGTTTACAACGCTGGGTTCCGTTCGACTCTCATCCCGACCTAGTAGGCGAACTCACCCCGACGCAGCCGTCTGGCGCGGCCGCTGAACTCCCCTCACTGCAGCGCCTACGGCACCTCGTGGCTGCGAATGAGGCACGCTCCGGTGCCTATGGACGACCGGGCCTTCGCGGATGGAGCATCGGTGGCGGCTATCTGCTCGGGCGTGCGCCGGACTCAACGGCTCATGGTTTCCTGGTGGAACTCTCGATTCCGCTCGTGGTGCGCAATAACGACAGGGCAGTCTTGGACGCACTGGCCGCAAGATCAGATGCGATCGAGGTCGAACTCGCTCTGGAAGGGGCACTCGCGGACCGAGCCCAGGTTGCAGCCAGAACTCGTCTCGACGGGTCTCTGGTAGCCCTCGAAGGTCTCGCTGCGCCTGACAACGACTATCAACTCACCCGAATGGCAGAGCTCGCTTACCAAGCAGGCGAAGCGTCACTGACCGACCTCCTCGACGCCTACGAGAGCGAAGCAGAACTGCAGCTCGCGCGCGTCGATCTCCAGTGGCAGGCGCGCCGTGCTGCGCTTGATCTAGACCGAACACTCGGACGCGGGGCAATTGAATGAAGCGATACGATCGCGCGGAGCGAATAATGCAACGAAGCAGACCCCATCTTTCCCTCTGGCTCTGTGTTCTTGCCGTCCCCGCACTCGGGATCGGCTGCGCACCCGAAATCCCAGCGGGCGGAGAATCGGGAGACCACGGTCACGCACACGCTGACGAGTCGGACGACGACCACGGTCACGCACACGCTGACGAGTCGGACGACGACCACGGTCACGCACACGCTGACGAGTCGGACGACGACCACGGTCACGCACACG
>JBLHWZ010000300.1:0-6964 GCA_047629415.1 Bradymonadia bacterium
CTGGGTTTGGAACTCTTCCAGTTCACCACGGACCGGACCCTCGACCTGGCGGCGACGGCTGAGCTACCTTCAACTGGCAGCGGCCTCGTCTTCTACTCCTGGCCCGATCAGCGGCGTTCGGAGTCGATCAATCGGCCGGCGCCACGGGGCGATGTCGACGTTCACGAAGCGCAACGGTCCTTGCCCAACCACCAGCAGCAGATGCTTCACTTCTTTGAGACCGGCGAGATCATCGATACATGCACGGACGGCATCTGCGATCCCGACTGAGCCAGGCGCGCCCAAATGATCGAGTGTCTCGCTAGCTCACGCTCACGCACTTGAAGCTCGCCTTCGCCATGAAGGGTAGCGACCCGAGTGAGCCCGATCCAAATCGGTAGCTCAGAGGCACCATGGAGCTCCGACTCCAGTTCCATCATCCTCCGAGTGAGGGCTAACGTCGTGCGCCTCGGGAAGCTCACGATCGAAGACCGTACCAAAGGAGCACACAGCGAAGAGTTGTTCAGGAGCGAGCACCGAGAAGCGCCGCCTCCAGCGCGAGGAGATTCGAGTGAAGCGTCTTCATCGTATCCTCTCCTAGCCGCGCGGCCAGTTCCCGCTCGTAGTGGATCAAATGCTCCACTCCGGCGGCCAGCGCGTCCGTCCCCCCCTTGAAGCACACCAGCTTGGCGCGACGGTCGCTGGGATCGGGCACCCTCTCCAGCATCTGCATCACGACGAGGTCTTCAACGAGCGCAGCGACCGACTGTTTGCGCAGCCCCATGCGTTCTGCGATTGCCGTCAATCGCGTTCCGGCCAAGTCAATGTGCGGAAAGCAGGCCATGTGCGCGCGGCGCAGATTCGGCAGACCGGTCTCTCGTCGAATTCGCTCCAACGCATCCTCTTCGGCCAGTCGGCCGGTTTTGAAGAGGAGCTGTAGAACGCTAGACCGTTTCAGCTGCTCAAACTCGGCACTCATGCCTCGATCGCGGTAGCACCACTGAGCATCCAGCTCGTACCCTCGGCGAATCTGGCTTTCGCGTCGACCTCGACGACCGGCCCGTGAGCGGGAATCAAGCGGGTCCAATCGAGCGCAAGAATCTCTCGTAGACTGGTCGCCGCAGCGGCGTGGTCCTTCGTCGCAATGAAGCGGAACGCTGGGCTCTGCTTCACCTTTCCCTTCACCCCGAGCATGCCGAAGAAGATCGATGAGACGAGGTTGGGAGGCTCGGTGATGTTGAACACCAGATCAGTAATCACGAGGGAGTTCGATTCCGCATGGAACAAGACGTTCTCTCGGGCCACGGTCCCTCGGTGGCGAACCCTCACGAACGCCCCAGCCAGTTCCGGCACCGGCTCGTCTTCGAGGAATCCATCCCAGGCGATATCAGCTCGCTTCTTCGCGAAACCCTCTGCCCCAAGAAGGCGGGCATCTGGATAACGCTCTCGCGAGGCTGGCACGTACAGGTGGTGAAAGAGGTTAGGAGCGATGATTAGCTTCACTGCTCCGATCTGCGCTATCTGCTCCGCGAGAGCGTCGTGGATAGGCAGCGGGGAGTGGATCATCACGCCGCCATCGGCGAGGCGGCCGATCACCATGCGGTTCGGGAACGTAATGCCCAGGCCTAAGCTGGTGAAGTTGTCGGCGCCCCAGAGGCCGTCGGCGATTGGATAGAGATCGGAAGTCTGCATCAAAACATGGGAGTAGGAGAATAGTCAGCTGAGCCTGACTATATTCCGCACTTCTTGAGCACAAGGATTATCGTCAGGTTAAACTGACTAGTGGTTTAGGCAGACGAGAGGCGCGCAGACACGGTCAGCTTCGGCGCGTGTCTGCCTGCGGCGCTCGGATCACTTGCGAAAAGCACGGCTAGTTCTGCATCAAGTCGAAACGTTGGTTTACGTGGCTCCGCACGATTGTCACAATGGGGGCGTCTACCCGGACTGGATCTCAGTCCGTTGCTTCGGCAGACTGACGGACTCTCCCCCATCCCGGTACATCATGGCACAGCGCTTCTACGCGCTCACCGTTGGCTCGTTGGTCCTGCTCGCTAGCCCTTCCGCTCATGCGGAAGGCACGGACGACTTTGGCACCTCTCAAGGGTTGCTCTCGTCGACACAGCTGCTCGTTGATATTCGGAACCCGAGCGAGGAATTCGTCTTCGTTGGCACCGGCTCCATCACGGTTGTTGGGCCAGACGGCTCCGACCTAGGCGCGTTCTCCTCCGGAGATGTCGTCTCGGCCTCAAGCGGCGAAGGCACCTACGAGGTGACGGTCTCGGAAGACCAACGCGCGGGTGCTCGGTGGGATCTGTCCGTCGGCGGCGGCCTCGCCGGTCGTCTATCGTCGCAAGAGTGGATGTTCGACGCCGGATCGTTCAGCTCAGACGATGCGGCCGACGCGAGCTTCTTCGTACTTGTCGGTGACCCGGTCGGTGGATCAGGAGTTGTCGAGTTGCGCTTCGCTGGCCTCGCAGGGTTTGAGTACTCCGTGCTGTCGAACCGAGCCGGAGTCCAAGGGCCCAACGCGGGACGCTCTGTCCGCGCCTCGGGTCACTCCGTGCGTCCAGAGTACCGACTCTACGTAAACCCGCCCTCCATCGCAGACTATCTGATTGGTCCAGCTGCGCTCACGGAACCTGTGTTCGTTGGGGGACCTGCAGAATGCGCCGCGTTGGCGCCGGGCGCGAGCGCCGGCGAGTTCGTCTTCGAGTCCACCACGATCGGAACGTTTCAACTGGTCTGCGATACCGATCAGGACTCGGAGTTCGAACTGATCGGCGGCGACGACTTCGTGAAAATTGGTGCGATGGAAGCTGGAGAGAACCGCGTGTCGTGGGACGGTGTGCTTCGATCCGGTGAGCTGGTCGCTCCAGGGGACTACTCCTGCATAGTCCGGGGAAACGTCGGCGAAGTTCACTGGATTGGCGACGACATCGAGACCTCGTTCGCTGGCGTTCGGATGTTCGTCGTGGGCGACGACGGCACCCGCACACCCTTGTCGATGTATTGGGATGATGGCCCTCTCGTCGACGAGGGATCTCCCGAGATGATGTTCAATGGCGAAGAGAGCGCAGACCGATCTCCCGTCGGCGGGCTCGACTCCGGAGGGCCCGGCGAGGGAGCCACGCCAAACTCGACGACCACGATCGGAAACGCGCGGGGCTGGGGAGACTTCACCAATAGAAGCAAAGGCAATAACGCTCTGCTCGACACCTTTGGTTGGATCTTCGCAACCTCGTCTGGCTCTCTGGCTGTACAGGCGATCGCTGCGGATACGGACACCGACGAAGACGGTGCGACCGACATCAATGAGATCTGTCGGTTCGGAACAGATCCGGAACGCGAAGACTCCGACGGCGGCGGCCGGTCTGACGGCAATGAAACGAATGTCGACGGCACGGACCCCAACGACCCAACCGATGACATCGGATTCGACTTCGACGAGGACGGCCTCTCCAACGAGGAAGAGTTTATCCTCGGGACCGACCCATCCAATCCCGACACCGATGGCGACGGACGCAACGACGGCCAAGAGGTCAACGGCGAACCGACCTCCGACCCATTCGACCCAGATACAGACGGTGGCGGCGTACGTGATGGCCGAGAGGTCGAAGATGGGACGGACCCCAACGATTCGGAGGACGACGCAGGCTTCGATTTCGACGGCGACGGCCTCTCCAACGAGGAAGAGTTTATCCTCGGGACCGACCCATCCAATCCCGACACCGATGGCGACGGACGCAACGACGGCCAAGAGGTCAACGGAGATCCCGCCACCGATCCATTCGAGGCGGACTCAGACGGCGGCGGCCGGAGCGATGGCGGCGAGATCACCGATGGAACGGACCCGAACGACGCGAACGACGACCTTGGGTTCGACTTTGACGGAGACGGGCTCTCCAACGAGGAGGAGTTCATTCTCGGAACCGACCCATCAAACCCCGACACCGATGGCGACGGGCGCAACGACGGCCAAGAGGTCAACGGAGACCCGGAGACCGACCCCTTCGCAGCAGACTCGGATAACGGAGGTCGATCCGACGGCGGCGAGATTCTAGACGGCACAGACCCCAACGACCCGAACGACGATCGCGGCTTCGACTTCGACCAGGACGGCCTCGAAAACTCCACCGAGTTCATCTCGGGCACCGATCCGTCGAACCCGGACACTGACGGCGACGGGCTCTGCGACGGCGATCAAACCGTCGACGGCTTCTGCGTGGCGGGCGAAGACATGAACGGGAATGGCATTGTCGACCCGGGCGAGAGCGACCCGTTCGATCGCGACACGGATGATGACGGTCTGCTCGATGGACGGGAATACTAACTGGGCACGGATCCGGCGCACTCCGACTCCGACCGCGACGGAATTCAGGACGGCACCGAGACTGGGCTTACGGAGCCCGAAGGGGGCGACGACACGGACCTCGATGTCTTCGTCGCAGACATCGAGCCTTCTACCACGACCGATCCGCTCGACATCGACACAGACGACGATGGGCGCTGCGATGGGCCCGGCGAAATCCCAGGCTGCGTGCAGCCAGAGGATATCAACGCGGACGGCAAGCAAGATTTGAGCGGCTCTGACTTCGATGTCTCTGGCGGCCGCGCATTTGGGATTGGCTGCGCGACCGGGAACGGTGGGCAGTCACCCCTTCTGCTCGGCCTGCTCCTAGGGCTCGCAGGGCTGCGGAGCCGATGCACCCGCTAGCGGGTCGCCTCTTGCTCGCAGCCGAGACGTCGCGCCCAGCTGAAGGCGCTCAGCCGAAGGCGCTCAGCTGAAGGCGCTCAGCCGAAGGCGCTCAGCTGAAGGCGCTCAGCCGAAGGTACTCAGCCGAAGGCGCTCAGCTGAGTACTCGCTTCATACGGGGCCCTGCCGTGGCAAACCTCAACTTGCTAGACCACGACCCCGACCCCAACGGGCGAGCGTCAGCGGTCTGGGCTCGATGCTGCGCCGTACCAAGGGAGACCAGAGAACGTGTGTCGCACTATCGCGGCTCCGGTCCCTGGATCGATCTCAACTACTTGCCCCGAACTCGTAAACCCGAAGAGGAAGCCCCACGCTGCGGTGAGGCCCCAGATGCCGGACGACCCGGTAGAGCCAACCAGACGCGCTTCTCCCGTCAAGCGGTCAATGGCGACCAGCGTGTCCGGCCCACTGCCAGACGAGGTCATGAAGAGCTGGTTGCTCTTGTCGACAACGCAGTCACCGCTTGAGCGGAATCCTCCGCCCATCGCGCCAACGAGCGTTGATTCGGCGGTCTCAAGGTTGAGCGAGTAGAGATTGTTCCCGGCGGTGATGTAACCGACACCGCCGGAATCGATCGCGAACCCGTTCCCCGAGGAGCCGGTGAAGCCGCCGACGCGAATCCAGGAGTCGGTCGGTTCGTCGAATCGATGCAGGACCCTGCTGCCTGAGATGCCGTAGAGATTGCCATCGGAGTCAGTGTCGAAGTCGAAGAGTGAAGGGACTGTTGTCACGAACTCGTTCGTTCCAATGAACGGGTCAACCAAATGGAGTTGCGTAGAGGTGTGGGCATACACTCGGCAGTCGAGGTCCTCGTTGATCCTACCGTCACAGTTGTCATCGACGAAATTACAGCCCTCGACACGATCGGGGTGGATCGCGCCGGTTGTATCGTCACAGTCTGGGCCGCCGCACTCTTCGGCGATGTATCCGTCGCTGTCCTCGTCGCAGAGAGACGTATCTGGCTCGACATCGACCTCGGCGTCAGGGACGGCGTCGGCGGCGACGTCGGCGCCCGTGTCGTCTGCGGCGTCGGGAGCGTCAGGGGCAGCATCAATGAGTGGTGTATCTGCGCGAGCGTCGGTCTCGGTGTCCGGCGCGTCGGCACCGGTGTCCTGAGGAACCGCGTCGGGCTCCGCCGTGTCGGGTACGTCCTCACGGCCGGCGTCAGAACCGACTGGATCTCGCTGCACGTCCTCGGTCGTGCGTGTGTCGAAGACGCCAAGGTCGCTCTCGCCTGAATCGGTACCAGGTGTGAGAGTATCAGGTCCGCGAACGGGCCCTGAGGCAGGGTCAGAGCCGCATGCGGCGAGGAATCCGGCGAGGAATAGTAAGCGTTTCACTCTCAATCTCCTGCTTCAGTATAAAAAGTTCGTACCAGACGTATTCCGACCGTAAACACTCGGTCCTCGGGGATGGTCTGCCCGCGAGAGGCCGCTCGAATCGCCGATTCAACTGAGACGAAACCGCCCCCTCGAACACCCCGGGCTGCGAGCTCGCTCACATCGTCGGCGTCGCCGAAGACCAACGGATTCAGGAGAGTGCTCTCTGACTCCGGATAAGGCGCATCGATGATGTCCATGACCCACTCGCCGACGTTTCCATGTAAGTCAAAGAGCCCCCAGGCGTTCGGCAATTTACCACCTACCGGCTGACTCTCACTCGTATCCAGAGTTGTGCGAAACCACGCGAGTTCCTCGACGCTTCCATCGAACGGTCCGGTGCTGTCCGCGCGGGCCAAGTACTCCCACTCTGCCTCTGTGGGCAGACGGTAACCAAGGCAGTCGACTCCGGCGAAAGTCACGCTGTCGCAGGTGAATCCTGGGCAAAACTGATCGCCTTCAGCGCAGCCGCCAGCGAACGAGCCTGAGCACTCCGAGAGTTCGTAGCACGCAGGCAGCCTCTCCAACTCCGACACCGCGTTAGCGAACATCAGGGCTTCAAACCAGTTCACGCGCTCGACTGGGCAGGCCGGGCAGTCCGAATGAAACGCGGGGTTCGTCACTGTCCCTGACTTCTCGAGCCAGAGTTCCTGTGTGACCTCCGTCTCCATCACGAGCAGATCGTGTGTGATCTCGACCGTCTGCTGATTGACCTCTGCCGGAGGAGTCGGCTCGATCTCGCCCGAGGGCGTGCCCATCAGGAACGTACCACCGAGCACAATCACAAACCCAGGGCAGGGAGAGCTCACTCCGGTCGCCACACTGTCGTTACAGTCGTAGGGATTGTCGGCCA
>JBLHWZ010000301.1:0-6948 GCA_047629415.1 Bradymonadia bacterium
CGTCTCGTCTCGAGCTTCCTCCGCAAGTCCGACCTCGGCATCACGGTCTTCCCGCTTCTCATCAAGGCGCGCTTCAATGCGTCCAATAAGAGTGTCAGTTTCTTCGGCTGTCCGACCGCTGTTCGGACGACGATAGGTCGCGATACGATCTTGAGCCTCTTCCTCACGCTCTTCGAAGACGGCGTTCGCCTCGACCAGTGCAGCGTCGTAGAGCGAGTTAGCGGTGGTTACTTCTACTGCCACGGAGCCGGGGAGGGTCTTTTCCGCATACCACCAGAAGACGCCACTCCTAGCGAAGACCATCAAGCCTAGGACAGCGATAATCGCGATGGCCAAACGTTTATTGAACGCCTGGGACTTAGCTAAAGAAGCACCGGCAGCGTGCGATAGGGATCCCTGCAAACTTGGGACAACCAGCCGAGAGTTAGAGGAGCTTGGTGCAGGCACGACCGCTGGCTCAAGGGCCTCAACCGGCGGCAGCGGGTGAAGTTCCGTCTCGATCAGATCACTTTCGAGCCGAGACATCCGGCCCGACGCTCCGGCGCCGCTATCGGGAGAGGCGGTCTGTGGGCTCACCGGATTAAAGAACGAATTCGCCTCTGACGGCATATTGTTCACCGTCGCCTTACCAATCCCATAAGAGGTCGAGCGTTTGTCCGCCTCCAACTGCCGCTGCTGCGCGGAAGCCATCGCGGCCGCAAGGCTCGGCGTGCTGCCGGTAGGCTGGCCGTGACCGCCGACTGGGTTCTCGACCCGGGGCGATGATTGCGTGCCTCTATAAGGCTCTGCTCCAGCACCTGACGGCTGCACCATCCCCGCCGCAGATGAAAATGGGTTCCGGGCCACTATCGGGCCAGCGCCACTCTGGGAGTGGGACGCCGAAGGGCCAGGGGCCGGGGCGATGCCCTGCATAGCACTTTGGTGCCCCGGAGAGCTGGATGAACTCGAGTTGGGACGGCCGTGTAGGGGCATCGCCGGCATTGTCCCGGACATAACTCCCGGACGTTGTGCGGGAGCGCTGCTTCTCGGCACGGAGAGGTTCGACCGATCAGCGAACGGCAGGTCAGTGGTCTGGCGGGCCGCCATGATCGACCCGATGGGCGCCTCGTTGGAGTTTGCTCCCTGGTAGTTCGCCTGGGGTCGAGGCGGAGGCTGACTGAACATCGCCGCGTGGTCGGCAGGCGAGAGTTCCATCACAAAAGACGACCGAGCATCCGCATCAAGCTCGCGCAGTCGCTGCCAATCGACCGAAAGCACCTTCACCGACCGAGCGCTTCCGGCGATCAGCGTGCCATTCAGTTTGTCGAAGCTGATGCGATAGACAGGCGAACTGTCGAAATACCAGTCCAACAAGTCGCCATCCGTCGAATTCCAGATGGCGATGTGACCGTCGAGACCGCAGGTTACGACAAATCTACCGGCGTAGGCGAAACAGACGTCGCAGACCGCGCTGCGATGGCGCATGTCACCACCGATCTGCTTGCCCTCTTCCAGGTTCCACATGCGGGCAGAGCTATCACCACCGACGGTGACGAGGACGCCGCTGTCCTGATTGAACGCCGATCGTTCGACCGCTCCGTGGTGAGCTTGGAATTGCAGGTGACGGCGCCCTCCTGCGAGCTCCCAACAGATGATCCGGCCGCTGTCGTCGCCGACCATCGCCAGCATGTTGTTCCAAATGAACGACAGCGTGTGCGGTACGGTCGAGATCCGAAGTTGGTGGTTCTGCTTCCCGGTGACTGTATTCCAGACGATGATCTGACCGGTATGGTCGGACGACATCGCCTGTTCGCCGCTGGAGTCGATGCAGACGCGCGCGACCGCCTGCTCGTGGCCCCGCAACGTTTGGCTAGGGACCAGGTGGCTCTCATCTCCCGAGAACCGGAAGATGCGAACGCCACGACCGGCGCCTACGGCCACGTGTCCGCCCAGCGAGTTCATTGATGAATCGACGACTGGCAGGAGGTGCGCGGGCCAATTGTCAGGGTTCGCGTCAGAACCAGGCGGCATCAGGTCCGGACGAATCTGCGAACCAATGTCGGCTAGCTCGACATCCAACTGGACATTTTGGAGGTGGTGGCCGGTGTCGACGCTCCAGAAATCCAAGCCGCCGCTTTGGCCGCACCAACCCGTAACGAGCCGGTGGCCCTGTGGATGCAGGTGCAGCCCACTATTCGCCCCTCTTCCGGTCGAAAGGACCTGGGCGATACGGATCGTACCCCTTGCTGGGGTAGTGCCGGGGAAATTCTCAGACTTTGCGGTCATGCAGTGTCGTCAAATGTACGATACCTCTGGGGAATTCCATCAACGCATCGGACTCGTATCCTGGCGTTTCCGGGCCCTTCCCGTCAAGAATTGCGGGTCTGAGCCCGCCTCAATTTGCCAGCGGACTACGGCCTTCCCAACACAGTCGGATGCCAGACCCTATCTCGGCGCTGTAATCGCTGTCGGTCGAGGCACCCCGCGCCCTCACCCACCCACTCATTCCCGGCTCTGTATTCGGCAGGGTTCGCTCGTCGAGCGCCCCCTGCGGCGAATCGCCCACCCACTGATCACGGGTGATCACAGCGTGAGCACCGGGCCCGAAACGAGGGTGCACCTGGATCAGGACAGTCAGACGCCAGCGGTCTTCCCCGTCCAACTCCCACGCGGTCTGGTAGACCCGGGCCACCGGATCGGATCGTTCGATCGCAAGCGATCGCCTTTCGGCCTCTTCGACGCCGCACTCGTAGAGTGTGTCCATCTCGCGCTCGAGCACTTCGGCGTTGAGAATCGAGGTCTCCCGAATACTCGACGCTGACGATGAACAAGAGGCGACCAGAAACACGACTGGCCAGATGACTCGCTGGGACATTCGGAGTATTGGTATAGGGACGTTTCGCGGTCCTACTTCTCCCTGTTCATCGTGTCGACCCGCCTCGCCTACATCTGGTGCCTCGCCCTACTCGTCGCAGCGTGCGGAGGGCGACAGACGGCGCCAACTCAGTCCGGTGACACCCCGGAAAACGCCGAACCCGAAGCGGAGGATCCGCGCCGATCCGCCATGAGCCGTGGCATCGAGGCCGCCGAGGCTGGTCGTTTTCGAGCGGCTGCTGGCTGGTTCGATGAAGCCATTGCTAGAGGAGAAGACCGAGGAGACGCCTTGCTCAACCGATCAGTAATTTTCGCGGCACAGGGACGCTGGGATCTTGCAGTCGCCGATGCTCAAGAGGCGGTCAACGCGGGAGCCGGCGATGACGCTCGCCTCGTTCTCGCCGGGATTCAGGTCCGTGCAGGGCTGGTCGGCGCAGCCGATGCTGAGCTTCGGCTGCTTCAGGAGTCGAACACAGACGCACGGATCCTCCGGGCAGTAGCTCTGTCGACCCGTGGGCAGCATGCCGAGGCGCAGGAAATCCTGCGGACGCTCTCGGCCGATCAGCTCGACGCCACCGGACTTAACACTCTCGGTATTGTCGCAGAGCGACTCGGAGACTTCGACGCCGCGGTCGACTTCTTCGACCGCGCGATCGGCGCCGATGACAGTGCTTGTCAGCCTTGGAGAAATCTCGGAATGCTGCTGATACGACAGGGGCAAGATGACCCAGCAGCAGCCAGAGCTCTCGTGCGATATCTCGCACTTGCCCCCGAGGGCGTGGCGGACCGCGGAGTCATCGAGGGCCGAATTGCTAGACTCCGTGAGTAGCGTTCGGGAGCGGGCGTTTTTTCGCGCCAAAGTCACTAGGCTCGCAAGGCGTTTCTTCGAGGACCGTGAGTTTCTCGAGGTCGACGTCCCGACGATGGTCGCCTGCCCAGGGATGGAGCCGCACCTCCGCGCGTTTCCTGTCCACCCTACCGAGGCAGCCGAGGTCAGGGGCCGATGGCTGCACACGTCTCCCGAGTACGCGATCAAGGCGACGCTCGCGCAGGTTGACGCCGACGTTGTCACGTTCGCGCGCGCCTTCCGCGACGAGCCTCCGACACGATGGCACCATCCAGAATTTACGATGGTCGAGTGGTACCGGCGCGGTGCCGACTACCAAGTGCTCATGCTCGACTGCGAGGACCTCATCCGATCGCTCGCGGCCGCCTTCGACCTCGATGTTCAGACGCCGTTTCGCCGGATTACGTTGGAAGATGCCTTCACCCGGTGGGTCGGCGTCCCTGCTACGAGTTCCACAGCGGAGCTCCGATCCGCCCTTAAGGCCGCGGAGATCGACGTGGGCGACTGGGACTGGGAGACTCTCTTCACGATCGCTTATGCGGAGTGTGTGGAGCCAAACGTTTGCAGCGAAGGCGCGGCTTTCCTCTACGAGTTCCCCGCAAAAATGGCGGCGCTCGCGAGGCTTAAACCAGGCAATCCCGCCGTCGCAGAGAGATTCGAACTCTACTTACCGGGTGGGGACGGCGCCATCGAACTCGCGAACGCGTTCGGTGAGCTGGTCGACCCCAAAGAGCAGCGAACGAGATTCGCCTCTGAACTCGGCTACCGCAAATCACGAGGGTTAGCGGCGTATGAGATGCCGGAGCGTATGCTGCACGGCATCAGTGAGCTAGGCCCCACCTCAGGAATCGCTCTCGGATTCGAGCGGCTGCTCGTATGGCTAGCCGAGCAAGGCCCCGGCTGGAACACGAGCGTCGCGGACTGGCTTCTCGGAGAGCCCCCGCGATGACGATCAGGTGATCTCGACTCGCATCAGCTCTTCGCCCACGTAGAAGAGGTCCCCATGCTGCAGGGTCTCTTTGCCATCGATCCGCACGAAGGTCCCGTTGGTTGAACCCATGTCCTCAATCGAAAACTTGCCGCTTGAGTTGCGGCTAATCTTAGCGTGACGCCCGGAGAGGTGTGCGTCAGCCGTGAAGACGACCGTCGCTCCTGGACCTCCAATCACTATCTCATCATTGATAGCGATCGCCGAGAGTCCCGCCTTTCCGCCATCAAGAATTTGTAGGACCCGGAACGGCGCTTCGTGCCGAGGGCTCGTAAAGTAGTGAGTCCCGTCGTCCGTATCGTAGGTCTCCTTCTCCTTGAGCACCTCAAACTTGAAGAACTGAGAGCCGACGCGGAACCAGTCGCCGTCGTTTAGCTCCTTCGCTCCGGTGATCCTTACGTAGACACCGTTCAACGACGCCTTGTCGGTGATCTGAAGCTGGTCTCCACGGTAGTTAAGCGTCGCGTGCAGCTCGCTTACAGTGGAGTCTTCGCTGAGCGGAATGTGCTTCGCGGTTCTTCCAATGTCGTGCGAGGCGCCCGAGAGAGAAAAGGTAAGCCCAGCGGGCGCTTCCCCCGCAAGGACGGTGACTCGCGCGTGACCCTTACGGATCAACGGACTTAGGGGTTGGGTTTTTCGGCTACTTTTTGCCACGGGTGCCTCCTAGAAGCTTCAGGGACGCAGATTCTACTGGCCGCTGTTCTGAAGGGTCAAGAACCCCGGACAGCTACTCTCCGGCCGCGTCCCTAACCCTGCGGTCGACGTCGGCTCCAGCGACCTCGACAACACTGAGTACGCCTAGCTCAAACGCGCGCCGAGCCAGCCGCATCCGCACCGCTACAGGTAGCTCCGACCAGGCGTCACCGACGAGCCTTGCGGCACCTACCGGCTCCAAGATCAGCAATCCCTCAAGCGCCGCAGCGCGGACGGATGCAAAATCGTCACCAGCGGCCTCTCGAAGGACGGACGCCTCCTCAGGGCCACCAAGCAATGCAATCGCTTCAACCGCTGCTGCACGGACCGACCACTCCGAGTGTGCGACGAAGCGAATGACTCTCTGCAAGTCTGCGCGGTCGCCGACCCGGACAAGCGCACGGATGCAACTGACGAGCACCTGCGCGGATTCGGATTCGATACACGACCGTGCGGCGCTCGATGCTCCCACGTCAGCGAGCTTGGATCGCACGGAAAGCGCAAGTGCACGCTCTGAGTCATCTCCGCGCTCGGAAAGGCCCGCGAGAACCTCCACGTTCGCCCGAAGTGCTTGCTCCACAACGGACCGGTGGCTGGCCAATACATCGCCGGTCATTCCTGACATGACGCCGCCCAGAGACAGTCCGTCCGGACTTGCGTTCAACTCCGTGAGGAGCCGACGCCTCGTGCCAGGATCTGAAGAGAGACCAGAAGCGAAGGCGGCGGCTACGATCTCGACGAACTCATCCAAGACCACCGGAGAGCCGGTATCACGCTCTACCAACTCCCAGGTAAAGAGGCCGCTGAGGTAGCGCTCAACGGCGAAGTCGCGGGAGGTTCGGTCGAAGAAGACCAAGGAACGGTCATAGTCATCTACAGCTTGCCAGGAGATGGCTCGGCGCCCCACCGACGCGAGTGCATGAGCGGCGTGCGGTCGAATCTCCGGTGAACCAAAGATGTACGCGTCCAGGAGTGCTCTCACATTCTGATCCGAGGGCGTCATCGCGCCCAGCGCCCATGCCGCCGCGGCGGGCGTGGAGCCCCGGCTGTGCTCCAAGAGGAGTCGGACGGTTGGCGCCGACTCATCAAGCGACATCGCACCGGCGGCTCGGAGCGCAGCGGACTGGATAAGCGGCGACTCCGCCGCCAAGCTTGTGAGAACCGCGGCGCGGACCGTTTCGTCGTCTGGGAACGCGCCAAGACCAACAGACGCGATCGCCCGTACCTCGTCACGGCGCGTCGAATCCACCGCGAGCGCGGCAAGGAATCCAGCAGCCTCCGGGGTGCGCATTCGAGCAACAGCCCAGACAGCAAGGAGCTCCGTCGGCGATCCCACTTCATTCGCAGCCCGCAGCACCGGTGCCAGCGAACGTGGATCAGCAATTCGCGCGACGGCGAGGGCTGCGTCAGCGCGTAGCTCCTGATCGGGAGAGTCAAGGAGGCGAGCGATCGGCAGAGCAGCGTTGGGATTTGCCTGGGCGGATAGAATTCGGAGCGCGGCGCGGCTGACGCTTTGGTCTTCGCCCATCAGCGCATCAAGGAGCGGTCGCAGGGCCCTGCGACCGAT
>JBLHWZ010000302.1:0-6913 GCA_047629415.1 Bradymonadia bacterium
ATGGAGGAGTTCTCTTATGCCCCCACCGCACAACATGCTGGGGTACTCGCAGCGCCGGCCGTCGTCCTAGGCACTCTCTGGCTGGTGATCCGAGGCCTTCACTGGGCCTCCTCCGTTTCGCACCAAGTGCGGACCACCGTTGGCGGCCTGCTCGGCGTCGTACTCATCGCTGGCGCCGCCGGCACCGTCACCCCGATTCATGCTGACAAGGTCATGGCGCTTGAGGCACGGCACGTCGCCCTCGGAACTGGCTGCAGAGCCGGTCTCCTGGTCCGCGATCAGTCGGAGTGCAACGGCCCTACCCATCAGATTGGCGACCTGATTCGGCAAACTCCCGACGGTTGGTTTCAGGTGTTCGGAAATCCCCGCAACAGCAACCATCTTGGGCCGGAGGTGAAGTTCTCCGAGCTACTCACAGGGCGACTGACACCGGAAGCTCGACTTTGGGCCGAGCTGCACAAGATGGGCGATGGCACGGGGGCCGTTCCATGGTGGGTCTCATTTAGCACCGCATTGCTGGCGCTGGTCCCCACCTTCTTCATCATGCGGCTCGCCGTTCCGCTCTTGCTTCGTGCGCGTCAGACCTCCGATTGGAATCGCACCGGTCGACCCTTCCAAGTTGCGGGTGCCGCCATCGGCCTCTTGGCAGGTTGGTCCGTCCTGACCGGTTCGAAGCCGGCGAGCCTGATGCTTGTCGGACTCGGGCTGCTGGCGCCTTTCGCATGCCTGTACGCGCTCCGAGCGAGACACTTCACTGGGGCGAGTTTGCTTGTCGCGCTCTGGCCCCTCGTGCCGTTCGCAGCCTTCGCAGCGTGGACCCCGCCGGCGACCGTTGCGCTGGTAGGCGCCGCCTGCGTCACGGTGCTCGGAATCGCCTCCCTACACGCGGTGATCACCATCTGTGCGCTGCCGACCGCACCCGACTCCGGGGCACCTGAGAGTCCCGTCCGGATGGCTACTTCAGTGAAGCTACCCTACGCGTCGGATTCCCTACGTCTGCTGCAAGCGCTCACCTTCTTGCTGGCGGCGCTCGTTCTCGGCTTCAGCTGGGATCAGCTCGCAGCACTGAACACCCGATGGTACGGCGAACAGGATCTCTTCAAACTACTGCGCACATCCGTCGCCGTCGCCGCAGTCGCGGGCGTCGCCATCTCGGGTACCCGAATCGCTGCTGCACGCTTCACCGCCGTCGCAAATCCAAGTCAGTGGCGACGACTCGTACTTCAGACGATCTGGCCGACGCTCATCACCTCGCTCGCCCCCGGCGCGATGCTCATCGGCGCCGGACTACGCGGCCTAAGCCGTTACTCGCTCGCCGAGTCGTGCACCGACCGCACCTTCTCAGAGCCGAGCGCGCTGTGGACACTAGATTTCTCGGCATGTGCTGAGACAGCTTGGAACTCCCGCTTGGGCCACGTTGACCTTCAACTCGTGGAGGCCGCACGACTCAGTGGCGACCTTGAGCCGAGCGCTGTGCCCGGGCCAGTACTACTTTGGCTCGTCGGCTGCCTCGCATCCTCGGTCATCTTGACGCTCACTTGGTCGCTCTGTGCGCTCGCGCCCATCGGCCGCCCACTCGGCAGGCCGCAGGCCTACCGCGGCATGGCGATCGCACTAAGCGTGGGAGTCCTACTGGGCATGATTGTCGCGGTGGCCGAGGAGGCCTTCGGGATTGTGGTCGGACGAGCGATGCTCGTGGCCCTGATCTGGGGCGTGCCGAGCGCCGGGGTGCTCTTCCTGGCCTTCCAGGTCCGCCAAGCTCGATTCTCCGCAAACTCTGCGCTCGGACCAGTCGTCGTCAGCGCTTTCCTAGGCTGTGCCCCTTACGCAAACTCAACCGCACAGAACGGCGGAGACTGGTGCGTCGACCCCACGGCGGTCGGCGCAAGTTTGATCCTTACGGTCCTGCTCTTCGTGCCGTTACACACTCTCTACTGTCGATTGCGGGCGTTGCCGGGATGAGCGCGTACGGGCGTGCGGCCGGAAACTCTCGGGTGTGCTGGTCCTCACTCTTCTATCGCGGCGCGCACCAACGCCACCGTGGCGTCGGTCAGCGATTCAGCATGCTGACGCGTGAAGGTGGGGGTCGAGTACTGGAAGTTCCAGTTGAGGCGCCCGTTGGTTGAAGTGGCCGTGCAAACATAGGCGCCTAGAGCCGACGGGCTCACCATGAAATGCACGGCTTCGGCGCTGAACGATCCAAAATCGGTGCGGATGTTCAGACGGCCGAGGTTGGTCAATCCCGCGGTCGACTGCACCAACTTCTCCCAGGTGTGAACGAAGTCGTTCGGGGTTCTTCCCTTGCCTCGAATCATCGCGTCCACGAGCGGCATCGCGTTGGCCAGTACATGCTCCCGCTGCGCCTCCTTACCTGCGATCAGCTGAACTTTGATCTCACGGGCGATGTCCCAAAGGTCCTCAGCGCCAGTCAGCCGCCGGCGGTAGGGGATCATCGAGATATAGAAGCCCACATCCTCATCGACGGGCGGGTTCAGCGTTTCCCGCAGGTCGATCGGGCTGCCCACCGACACAACGGCGGAATCTTCGTTGCGATCGCGGACGACGGCGATGGCGATCGCAGCCAGCAAGGCGCCATGAACAGACGTGCCCTCAGCCCGCGCGCGAGCCGCGAGCCGCGAGACGAACTCTGGTTCAAACTCGCGCGGCAACAACATGGTCGTACGCTCGGTGCACCGCGGGAGCTCGTCGTAACGCGGCGGCTTGGGCTTGCCGCTGAACGCGTCTCTCCAGAACTCCCTCGCAACGAAGCCAAGAACGCCTCGACGACCCCGCCAGCCCTGAGCGATCGGCGCGACCCTCTCGTCGACTGGCTGGATGTCATCGAGAACCGGTAGCTCTTCCGGTCCCACGCCGCTAGCTCCGAGCAGAATATCGCGCATCGCGAACGCCCCGCTCTTCCCGTCGCTGATCGAGTGATGGAGGGTCAATAGGACCCGTCCGCCCCCTTCGAATGGCACCCAGACGACACGCGCCAGCGGGCCCGAGTCTTCGATAGTACGATGGAGCTCTCGCTGAACGACCTCTAACCAAGGCTCGCTAGAGACTTCGAGCGCGATCGCGCCACCCTCCGCCTCAACGAACCACGGTTCCGCTTGGTCAGAGCCGTCGATCGCGACCCTGAAGTACGGGTGTCGCGCTTGCGTGAGATCAATCCCACGACGCAGCATCGCTGGCGTGATTTGTCCACGCACCCGAGCGATCGTCGTGAAGTTTAGCGAAGCCCCGCGGCTCATTCGCCAGACGGTCTGCTCGATCGGGCTGAGAGGACGAATTCTAGACAGTATCATGCGTGCGTCCGGTGATTCGCCGAGCATGGATGCGCCGCGGCGGACGGTCAACGTCGGTCGTTTGCCTCCGAGCACAAACCTAGGCTAGGACGAGCCCCCAACCCGCGAAGACAACGTGCTGCCGGCCGATGGCCAATCGATGCGCACGTTCATCAATCACCCGCCTGTCATGCAACGACCGCCCTTCTACCTCGCCACTTTCGTCTTTCTCGGCGCCTGCGGATCCGACACCAAAGACCCAGTTGAACCGGCTGAGGTGGGCGTCGACATCGGTACGACCGACACCGCCGCTGACGCGCCCGACGCCGTCGCGGATGTCGGCGCTGATGTCGGCGAGGACACCGGCCAAGGCGTGCCGGAGGTGACCACCGACTTGGTGCCATGGAGCAGGCTGGACGCGCCGCTGGCAAGGACCGGCGAACGGGCCGATGACCTGCGGAACGGTCCTGGTGCGATTCGCGACGGTGATCCCGACACCGGCTGGCTCGCTCCGCCCCTCGGAGGACGGCTCGTCGTCGACTGGCAGCCGTGGCTTGGCTCGTCTACCGAAATCTACAGCGTGGTGCTTGAGCTTGAGTCGCCGGCTCCGGTCGATGTCCGATTACTGGATGGCTGCGGAGGCAACGTGGTCTGGGAAGCGGCCGCGAACGGCGAGACTACTGTTTTTGACGTCGGTGGAGTCGTCGGCGCATGTCTGGAGGTTGAGCTTGAGGAAGGCCGCGTCACCGGACTTCGTGTTGATGCGGACGGAGAGCTAGAGCCACCACCGCTGCCGATTGGCGCCCGCGATCCGATCGACATCCTCTTCCCCGGCTTTGGCGTCTTCGAAGGGCACAGTGGGCCGGTCTGGAGTTGGCAGGAGCGCGATGCGCTTCTGCGAGCACACGCGCTGCACGGACTCGGAACCTACGTCTACGCGCCGGAGGGAGACCTCTTCCGCAGCTCGGACTGGCGCAGCCCATACCCAAACGAATGGATGGAGGAGTTCGGACGGCTGGCCAGTCTCGCAACTGACCTGGAGTTTGCCCTCACCTTCGGAATCAGCCCATTCGCAGACTGGACGGAGGGCGATACAGCAACCTTGATTAGCAAGCTTCAGACCATCGCTGATGCAGGCGCGACCTCGTTTGTGATCATGGGTGATGGAGTGGACGCCGCCACGGTGGATGCTGATCTCGGTCAGGCTCAGCTAGCGGCTGTCGGCGCCGTCGTCGCGTGGATGAGCGAGACCAGTCTGGAAGGAAAGATCACGTTCTTCCCGTCGGTCGTGACGGAGGCCGAGCGGAACTCGGCGGCCGACGGCAGCGCGTACCTTGGTGCGCTCGCGGAGCTTCCCGACGAAGTGGTCGTTCTCTGGTCGGGCGCCGAGTCATGGAATGCAGCGTTCAACGCAGAAGAACTCGACGCTCACGCCGCAGCAACCGGTCAGCCCGCAGGCCTGCTCGACAGCTACTGGGCTGGGCCGTCGACCCGTCTCGGGACCTACACCGGCCGTGAGGGACTCCAGATTCGCCCGCCGATCTGGATTCGTACAGGAGCGCGTCCTGGCATCGCCCGGTTCAACCTTCACCAGTTCGCGCATTGGACCCAGCAACGTCCTGGCGGCCCTCAAGGCGCCCGCGATTTCGCCGCCGTCGTCGAACAACGCTGGGGGCTTCGCGAAATCGAGGGTGACTTCCACAGCGAGCTTCTTAACCAGATCGCCCGCGCCTTCGATGGTGCGGGCCCGGCCGACCCGCGCTTCGAGGACTACGAAGACGTCATCGACACCCTCGTCGGAGACCTAGAGGCCGGCGCGCCGTCGGACCGTTCTGTCCAAGATGCCCTAACCCAATTCGCCCAGATGGCCGCGATACGGTCGGTCGTCTGGCACTCGCCGCTAGCATCCGACCTCGTCGACGACCTGTGGCTTGGGCTGGACTACCTCCGCGTCGAGGGAGAGCGAGGACTCTGGGCACTCACCGAGCTTCGGGAACGACTCGGCGGACGCTCAACGGCTGACGCCGAAGCGGAGCTCGACCTCCTGACCGCGGCGATCGGGGCGCTACCAGCCGACACCAGCCCGGACGCGTTCGATCGGCTCTACGAAGGTGTGCAGGAGGTCACTTCGGTCGAGGATGCGCCCGAGTCGCTGCTCTTCTATGAGCCCCCGGAGCGCTGTTTCGCGCAGGCGTCGCTGGGGTGGACACCGTTCCCAGACGCGACGTGGATCGCCATCGCGGGATTGCCCGGTGCGACCGTGGATGGCGACTTCGTCCAGTGGTTCGCTGAGAACGCCGGAGAATACCGAGCCGTGATTGTCGCGACTGCCGGTATGCCGACCACCTGGAACTTCCGAATCGTAGACATTGTCTGCCGCCCGGAAAACTAGCCTCAGTCTACGAGGATTGCGTTCACATCGGCGGCGAAGCGCGCGTGGGACTCGGCCGTCAACTCAGTGAAGTAGTCGATGGCCGCGAGTATCTCTCCCTCGAGATTGTTCACGACCACGAGCTGCTCCTGCCGAAGCTGAGCATCAAGGGGAGCTGCGATGTGCAAGACGTGGCCAATCCCGAGCTGCACTCCGACATCAAACGCGACCTGTTCCAAGGTTGCGGGGTCGGCGAAGCTCTCCCGCACGTTCATCTCGACGTAGTGGTCGAACCAGCTTCTGGCCCAAAAGGAGCGCTCGGCGAAGATTCCCTCCGCGGCCATCGGTACCGCGGCCAAGTAAGGGTCGGTGTCTTGAGCGATTCGAGTGAGCCCCATCAGAACTCTGAATGCGCCGCCAGCAGACGCGCCCTGAATACAGCGAATTCCAGAGAGATCGCGCACTTCCTTGAACTCGATGATCGCGTCATCCAGCGGGTCAGACGTCTCTCCACCGGCGCGAATCAGAAACTTGCGATCCAGCCGCGAACCGATGCCGATGTCGAGGCCGCCTAGGCCGACGACCTCAAACCGGGCCGGGTCGTCGAACTCCGGGACCAACTCGCCGAGGCGCTCACCATACGCGGCAAATGCGCCGCGCAGCTCGAACTCGTCATCCGAATTGAGTGGCCCCATGAGACCGGTTGCAGACTCAAGGAAAGGGCCCCGATCCGTTGCGAACCCATCTCGTATTGTGGAGCAGAGTGCCGGCTCCGGCGCCTCGAAAGTGGGGTCGTTCAGACCGTCGCGGTAGCCCTCGAAGAACGAGGCGACAGCAGCGTCTCCTTCTTCCGGACCAAGACCCGCTCGCTCGGCTGCAAGCCGCAGGCTGACCGTGAAGCGCATCAGGTCAAGAACGCCAGGACCTGTCGATGAGTCATCGTAGTCGGCCATTCCTCGACCGACGTTGGTGACTGCGTATTGCTCAACGTGCGCGTCCCCGTGCAGGTTCACCGTGGGCATTTGTCCGAGCGAGTCTGCGAAGTGCACGCAGACCGCATCAGAGAAGGCGACGTTGATGAACCGATAGAATCGAAACGGGTCATTGAGCAACGTCCGGAAGAACTCCGGATCGTTGCGAACACTCTCCTCGTTCACCCGCACTACGAGGGCCGCACCGTCTCGCGCGCCGAAGACGGGTTCCTCTGGTGGGCTCTCTGGCCCACCGCCGGACGAAGCCGAGATGAGAGTCGTCG
>JBLHWZ010000303.1:0-6905 GCA_047629415.1 Bradymonadia bacterium
ACGGGCACCACATTTGGAGCGATGATCGGTTGACCGTTGATGTCGAGTGCCGGCTGCCCGTTGGCTGTCAAAGCCTGACCGGCCGCAGGCACCGGCACCATGACCGGCTGGCCATTGACGTCGATCACAGGGTTTCCGGCGGCGTCCAGAAGTGGCTGGGCCGCGGACACTGCCACCGGGGGCGCCACCGCAACGGTGGAACTAAGTGTCAGAGTGACGAGTTCCTCGCGCGCTCCGTCGGCACCGAACGTCACGGTTCGATTGGCGTCAGTGTGTCCCGCCAGGGTCGCTACGACCTGGTGTGGTTTGCTCGGGTCCAGGCTGTCAATCGTTACTGGGGATGAGCCACGGATCGTACCGTCGACTGTAATGCTCGCGCCCTCCGGAACGGTACGCACGACGATTGAGCCGGTCGCGGCATCAAGTTCGTAGGTGCTCTGCGCGACACCTTCAGCGACGATAAACGTATCGGTCGCGGACTCGTAACCCTCAAGGGACAGGCTGATCGTGTAACTACGGCCGACTTCAAGGTCGCTGAGGGTGGTGGGGGTCGTCAGGGAAAGCTGTTCTCCATCCAAGACGACGGCGGCACCGGGCGGCGTCGTGAGGACGGCGATCGTTCCGGTAGCGGGTACCCCTGGCGTGAGGAAGACAGCTGCCAATGTTCCGAGCAGCGCGATCGCCGCCAGGACAATCAGTATTGGGACAACCTTTGAGCGAGGTTGCTCTCCTGCAGCGCGCGGGGCGCGCCCTGATGTTGCCGCAGTGGTCGGCTTCGCCACCTGCTTCCGGCTGGCTCCAGCTGGGTAGAGCGCGGTCGAGTCCGTGATAATTGTGGACTCCTCCGGCATCTTTTGAGCCGAAGCGCGCCCGCCCACACTGAGCTCTGTGACCCCGTGGCGCGACAGCTGGGTCGTATAGGCACCAGCGGATCCGGTCTGAGACGGCATTGGGAGCGCCGCAGCTACTGGGGACTCCCAGACCCGCGTGGACTCGTCTTCAAACTCGCCAGAATCCGAATCGTTCGGGTCGAATACACGTGTGGCTTCCTCTTCGAATCCCCCGTCGCCATCGTGCTCTTCCGGCTGATAGATCTGCGTGGATTCTTCTTCGAAGCCGCCGCTGTCGTCATCCATCGAGAGTTCGGCCTCCTCCAGGAGGTCGTCGTCTAACAGGTCGATGGGTTCGTCTCCGCCGGGCGGCCAATTGTTGTTTGCCATGTCGCGTGTGGGCATGTTGCGTGCAGTCGGGAACGATAGCACGAAGTCAGAGAGTGGCATATGTAGCACACTCGAACGCGGCATAGCCTCGTTCGGTTTAAATGCAGGACTTTCATACTCGCTGGCACATGGCTGAACCACTGACCTCCCTCTTCTCTCATATCGACCACCTCGGAATAGCCGTCCGTTCCCTTGAGGCGTCGATCCCGCTGTACCGAGACTTCTTCGGGTTCGAATTCGACGGACTTGATGAAGTTGAAGAGCAGGGCGCACGCGTCGCCTTCTTCAAGGTCGGCGGGGCTTTGGTGGAGTTATTGGAGCCAACTCGCGACGACAGTCCGATCGCCCGATTCATCGCGAAACGCGGCGAAGGGATTCATCACGTTGCGTTCGCGACGACCAACATCGATGAGGCCCGCGCTAAGGCAGAGGCGGCTGGGCTGCGCCTACTCTCCGACGCGCCGCTGGACGGCGCCCACGGCAAACTGATCTCGTTTGTTCACCCGAAGGACACCGCAGGAGTCCTAGTTGAATTTTGCATGCGTCGGCCCTGAGCAAGTGGGTGTCCGTGCGGGCAACCACGCGTTGACTTTGGAAAAACGCGCGTGGTAGGAGTCGGCGAAAGCTAATCTACTGATTCGTCGAGTAATCTGATGCGCTCACCGTTTGCGTCGTGCTTCGTTCTGGCCCTTTTGGCAACACCGTCCCTGGCTTCAGGCCAAACCGACACCGAGTCGGAAGTCGTGGAGGCGGTGACCGACGAAGTCGCAGTCGCCCCGGAAGAGGCGGTAGAAGAGGCGGTGGAGGAGGTGGTCGAGGAAGCTGCTGAAGTCGAACTCGTACAGAGCGAGCCGGCAGCGGCACCCGTGGCGACTACGCCCGCTCCGCGTAGCTTCGAAGACTACGCGAACGACAATCCGGCCCCGACCAACGGTACCGCTGCACCGAGTGGCGGCGACGCCGATTGGCGACGCCTCACCGAGGCTGAACTGCTTGAGCCGACGCGGGACTTCCCCCATGTCGAATGGCACGGCTATTTCCGCTTCCGCGCGGACAGCTTCTGGAACCTCGACCTCGACACCTTTGGAACGAGCGCGGTCCTGCCGCCGATCGAGTCGGTCATCTACCCCGACAATGAGATTGGTGACGTCCAACTTGAGCTTGAGTCTGCTGACTTAACGAATGCGGACGCAGAGCACCTCGCTGGCGCCAACATTCGTATGCGCCTGTCACCGACGTTTCACATCACCGAGAAGACCCGACTCCACCTGGAGTTGAACATCTTGGACAACATGATCCTCGGCAGCACCCCAGACGGGTTCAACTCGCTCAACCCGGGTGGAAACGTTCGCGGCGATGTGCCGCTTCTCGCGTTCTCTGGCGGCCAAGAGCCCCCGAACACGCAGACCGTGCTCCGCGACTCAATCTCGGTGACACAGGCCTACGGTGAAGTGAATACCTTCTTCGGTACCATCCGACTCGGTCGCATGGCGTCGCACTGGGGCCTGGGCATCTTGGCGAACGGCGGCGGGTCGTACTCGCACCTGAACGAGCCGCGCGTCTCTAACCGCAGTCTCTCGCTCTCAGGTCACACCTGCCTCGACTGCGACTATGGCGACTACGTCGACCGCGCGATGTTCATTACGAACCTCTTCGACACGTACTTGGCCCTCGCCTGGGACTACAACGTCGCAGGACCCAGCAACCTCTCGGCCGACGACTACTTCGGGCAGCCACGTGACACGAGCCAGTACGACGACGTGAACAGCATTGCCGTCGCAATCTTCCAGCGGCCGCTTCAGCCCGCCGAGATCGCAGCGCGCAACCGCACGCTCAAGGAACTTCGTCGCCCAACGCTCGACTGGGGTGCCTACTTTGTCTACCGGCGCCAGCGCCTCTCGGCTGAGGGTTACAATCTCGAAGAGCCCGCCGACGTCATCGTTGACCGAGATGCTCGCGCCTACATTCCAGACATCTGGTTCCGTGTTCTCTCGGAGCCCGCGTTCCGCACTCGAATCCGATTCGAGGGCGAGCTGGCGGCAATCTTCGGAACCATCGGTAATGCAGACCCGGTTGGACCAAACGAGGGCAAAGAGCGTGACATCCGGATGTTCGCGGCTGCACTAGAGTTTGACTACACTCGCGCCGCGCTCGCCACTGGCTTCAACGCGGGTTACGCCTCGGGCCGCTCGTTCGAAGGCGAGGCGGAAGATGACTACGTCGGGTTCAACGTGAACGATGGCTGGGACATCAGCGCATCGGAGCCGACCCTCACCAACTTCCGGTTCGACCGAAACTACTTCGTCGACGCCATCATGTTCCGTGAGGTCATCGGCACAGTGACGAACGCGATCTACGTGAACCCGTTCTTCCGCTATGACCTGTTCAGCAAGCAGGACGACACCCTCGGCGCACGTCTCGACATCATCACCGCTTTCGCTGCGAACTCGGAGGCTACGCCTTCCGGTGAAGGCTTCTACGGTCTCGAGACTGACCTCACGATCTTCTACCGCGAACCCCGCTACGGCGCGGACATCATGGCGGGGCTCTACCTCCCGGGCGCTGCGTTTGACGGTCTCCGTGGTAACACCCGCATGCCGCAAGTTGCGAACGCTCTGCCCCGCCTGACCGCCAACTACGAGGCGGACGAGGACGCGACCCCCGCATGGACACTTCAAGGCCGCTTCTTCTGGGCGTTCTAGCTACGATTCATGCATGCGCGTCCTGGACGCCGCATGCAGAATTCGTGCAACCCAACTCGCCGTCGGCAGTCGTCTCGATCTCTCCGATCGACTCGCGCTGCTCTGGCGCTCCGCGTCTGCGGACCACCGAAGAATACGTGGTGGTGATTGAGGCGTGTGAGCTTGAGGTCGCCCTCTTCCGGCGGGATGTGCTGGCGGCCACGGAACCTGAGCTGCTTGGGCGGTGTACCCTGCCCTGCATCGACACGCCCGGGCCGGGATTTTTCGCCTACGCCACCGCCGTCGTTACCGCGGAGGGAACAGGCCCTCCATCGATCGAGACGTTCGTAAACGTCGAATAAAGCGCCCTCACAACGCAGAATTCACGGGGCCGACACGTATTTGTCACGTTGGCAAACAATGGTGCGCGCGCATCCCACCTTGCACCAACGCCTCATGGCCGCCGAAACACCTCGCCCGACTTTCGTCCAGTTCATGGTCGCTGAGCGCACGTTCCTCGTCGTTCTGGTGGCCTGCTTCACGCTGGCCGCGTTCACGTACCAGACTCCGCACATCGCGATGTGGGTCGGGTTCGCGTTTGCCGGATATAGTGCGGTTGCGAACGACTCGATTCAGACCCTTGGTACCTTCATTGCGTCGAATAAGGACCAGAAGTGGTGGCACCTATGGCTCTACATTGGCGGTATCTTCATCGTCACCATGGTGTTCGGGTGGTTCCGTTTTGACGGCGACATCAGCTACCAGCGACTGACCTCCAAGGGGTTCGAGATTGCCCCGACGTCGTTCACCTTTCTGAAAGTCGCGGCACCGCTCTTCCTGCTGGTGCTCACGCGACTCCGAATGCCGGTGTCCACGTCGATTCTGCTGCTGAGCTGCTTCGCTACCGCGCCAAGTGGCATCACCAACGTCATCGCGAAGAGCGTTGGCGGTTACGGCGTCGCGTTCGTCGCTTCCATCCTCATTTGGGGCACCCTCGGGCGTTGGATGCAGAAGCGGTTCACCGGAGAGCCGCATGTCGCGTGGCGGGTATTCCAGTTCATCACGACAGGCTGTCTCTGGGCCGTCTGGCTCGCACAAGACGCGGCCAATATCGCCGTGTACCTCCCTCGGACATTGAACGTGACGCAGATGCTCATGTTCGTCGTCTTCATCTTCCTCGGCCTCGGCGTCCTCTTCTACCAGCGCGGCGAGAAGATTCAGGGAGTCATCGAGGAGAAGTCGGCGGTCGCCGACGTCCGGCCCGCGGCCGTCATCGATCTTGTCTACGGACTCATTCTCGCCTGGAAAATGACCTCATCGCCCGTGCCTATGAGTACAACATGGGTCTTCATCGGTCTCTTGGGTGGCCGGGAGTTAGCGCTCACTTGGACCAAGGCAATTCCTGGGCGATCAGTTGGCGGCGCAGCCGCGATGATGACTCGCGATCTGCTCACCGTGCTCACCGGACTGTTGATTTCCCTCGGTCTCGCCGTAGTGATCAACCCCATCGTTCGCCACACTTGGATTCCGTCGACGATGGACATTGAGGCGTCGGCCTGTGCGCACTTTAGCGCTGGTGAAGTCGAGCCGTCGACCGCCGCAGCCGACCCGATGGCCGCCGTAGCAGACGAATCGACTGCGATGCTCGGGTCCCACATTCAATACGACGTCGCGTTGCTTGACGGGGCGAGCTACCTCGCGTTCGCCAGCGAGGGTGGCGCCACGCATATTTTGCTTTCCGACGTAGCCACCGTCCGACTCAGAAACAGCGATGGAGACGCAGTTCCGCTTGAGGAGCATGGCAGCTCCGACACCTGCTCTCCGCTGGACGCCTGGTTCTCGGCAGATTTGGCTGCGGGGACGTATACGATTGTCATTGAGGGCCCGGCGGGAGACCTGGGCCTTCTAATCGAGGACTAGCGGACATCACTCGCGTAGCGGCGGAATCAGGCGCTTCGGGTTGAGGTAAACGGCCAGCCATCGTAGATGCTCCCGGAACTTGGCTCCCCGGAGGCCCCAATGAGAACACGTCACTTCGCACTCCTCGCTCTTCCGATCGCTGCAGCTGCCTGCGGCGGTGGCCAAGAATCACTGGAAAGCACTCCGTCTGCGTCTTCCGCCTTTCTGGGTGGAGACGAGGACAACCTCTACATGGCGGGGATGCGCGCTTGGCAGGCGGGAGACCCAGCGGTGGCAGAAACGAAGTTCCGCGAGGCGCTCGTCGCGAACTCTCGATACCTCGCCGCCCACATTGCTCTTGCCCAGCTGTTGCTCGATGAAGGCCGGGCTCAAGAGTCAGTGAGCGCGTTCGACGAAGCGCTCTCTCTGCGTGGGACGTCTGTTGACGCCTTACTCGGTCGCGCGCAGGCGCTGATCGCACTCGGGAGGTACGAAGACGCATTCGCCTCTGCATCTACCGCGATCGACCTGGCAGCCGACAATGAGATGCGCGAGCTTGAGGCTGCCGCCCAAACGGCCTCCGCTCAGGCCCTGACCGCGATGGACAACAATGCCGGCGCGGTCGCGGCTTACGAGGCAGCGCTCCTGCTCGACGCCGGCACCACCGAAGCTCGCGTCGGTCTCGCGCGGCTCTACGTTGAGCTCGGCGATCTGCCCAACGCGGTTCGCGTACTCGGGCGGGCAGCGTCCTATGAGCAAGACGCCGAAGACCTTCTCGCCGTCGGGCGAGCGTTCCACGACTTCGGAGTCTACGATCCAGCAATGGACGCGCTCGAGGCGGCGTACTCGAGCGACCCTTCGCTCGACGATGTCCTCTACTATTACGCCTCCAGCGCAGTTCGATCCGGCCGTCACGATCTCGGGAACTCAATCGCCACCGAGCTAATCGGTCGCAATCCAGGGTATCTCGAAGCCTATCTAGCGCGCGGAGAAGCGTCCTTGGAGCGCGGCTATATCCACAACGCTCGGGAGGATGCCGCTCTTGTGTTGGCACGCGATCCTAACAACTACGATGCCCTCGTCCTTGATGGAGACGTCGAAGTGG
>JBLHWZ010000304.1:0-6898 GCA_047629415.1 Bradymonadia bacterium
CGGTGGGAGAAGTCGATCGGACCCAGCCGAACTTGATCCCTCGAGAGCAGTTTGACGGGATTTGGTACTATCAGCGCACGATCGTGGATGTGCCCTCAGGCAACGGCTTTACGTTCGTTGGTAGCGCGGACTTCGGCGGTCTCGACATCGTGTCGTTCGACCTCCAAGAGAACGTGATGCTCGTGCGTCGCCACCTCGAACTCATTGAAGGTGCCGACGATCTGGCGATTCAGGGTGCGGAGTACGAGGGCGAGGTTGTGGCTGCGTTCCCTGTGCAGCACATCGACGTGCAACGCGGATACGACGCTTCGACCGGTGAGCAGACGAACGTCATCAGCGAGAACACGAGCGACCGCGAGTGGTACGATCGCGACTTCGTGCGCGTTGAGTGGGGCACTGACCTCGTCCACGACCTGCGCTTCGACTTCAACCGCGTGTTGGTCGAGCCGCTCTCCTACTACCCGCAGGACGAGGGCTCGCTTGCGGATCACCCGGAGGACGCGCCGCACTTCGAGGATGACGGCAACTACTTCGACCTCACGGTACGCCTCTTCGCGCGTGCCGCCACGATCAACATCGAGGGCTTCGGCGAGGCGCCGAGTTGCTGGCTCTTCGGCGAGGAATTTAGCGAGTGTGGCTCTGGCGAATACGCCGTCCGTCACTCCTTCGAGCGCCGCGACGAGCGCCAGTATGTCCCTGAGCCGTACAAGGGTGCTGAGACCGATCTCTTCGGTTTCTTCACTGCGGACCGTATGTCTTATGACCCGCTTGAGGGCATTCGCGAACAGAACCGTACCCGTTACCTGACCCGCCACAATATGTGGGTGAACTGGTACGACGAAACGACTTGCCACGATGTTGGTGACGACGAAGAGCTCGCCGAGGGCGAGGTTCGTCTCGACCTGAACACGGCCTGCACCGAGATTCCGGTCGTGAACCGGACGCTGCGACCGATCGTTTATCACGTGAACACGGACTTCCCGGACGACCTGAAGGACATCGCGGGAGCCGTCGGTGATCAGTGGAACGGCGCGTTCAACGACGTCGTCACTGCGCAGGGATACGCGCTCGCTCCAGGCGAGCGGACCTTCATCGTCTGCCCCAACAACCCAGTCCGAGAAGGCGACCCGGTTCAGTGCGGCGAAGTCGGGATCAGCCCGCGCCTCGGTGACATTCGCTACTCGTTCATGGCGTATATCCCGAAGTTCATGCAGTACGGCTTGCTTGGCTTGGGGCCCAGTAACAACGATCCAGTGACCGGCGAGATTCGCAGCGGCATGGCGTATGTTTACCACCACAACAACTTGGCTGCGTACAACACGGCGCAGATGATCGAGCTGCTTGCTGAGCCTGAGGGTTCGCCCGCGTTTACCGAATTCATCGATGGCCTAGACATCAGCGAGTGGGCGAACGAGGTCAACGGACGGACACAGGCTGCTCCGCGTACCTTCGGGCTTGAGGATGCTGACTTCATGGTCGAGCAAATCTCGAACGGCTGGATGTCGCAGTATTGGGAAGGCCAGCGCCGCCCGATCACCGCGCAAGACATCGAGCAGATCCAGGAGCAGGGCTTCGAGTCGTGGGTGCAGCCGCACCTTCAGAACATGTACGACCTCGGCATTCTCAACGGCGAGGCTCACTCGAGCCGCGGCCGTCTCGAGCAGCTTCGAGGCACGTACATTGAGGACCTTCTGCTCACTGACGAGATAATGGCAACCGGCGGGCAGATGCCCGGCCAAGAGATGAACATCGACAACGACCGCGACGGAACGCCGGATCACATTGAGCGCTCCTCGATTCTTCGTGGTGGATTCGCACAGGGTGCGCTTCGCCGTGACGAGCTTCGCCAGCAGATGGCCGCCGAGCGCAACATGTACCTGCCGGAGATGGCAGATGACGCCTTGCTTGGTCTGGCTCGCGAGTTCGATTGCAGCCTCTCGAACCCGAATAGAATGGCGCTCTGCGACGAAGGTCCCGAGGCGCGCTTCGAGGCGATCTACAACTCGGTTCGCACGAGCATCTACACGGCTGTTCTCGCGCACGAGGTCGGTCACTCGCTCGGCCTGATGCACAACTTCGGTGGCTCGGACGACGTCTTTAACTACCACGACGAGTACTGGCAGATTCGCGACGACGGCAACGTCGGACCGCGTACCGAGGATCCGATCACGGACGAAGAGGTTAACGCGAGCATCTACAACTTCGCTTACAGCTCAGTCATGGACTACGCCGGCCGCTACACGATCGACGGGCTCGGCATCGGCAAGTACGACCGCGCCGCGATCCTCTTCGGCTACGCTAATATGGTCGAGGTCTACGAGGACTCCGGCCGCGTCACCTCCGGCGAGATGGCAGACTGGCATGGCAGCGACGGTGACATCATCACCGGCGGTGGCAGGTTCGGCCTGCGGACGTATCACTACACGGACTTCTGGAACCGCATGGGTGATCTGATGTGGTCGGAGGACAACCGTATCCTCGTCGATGCCGCCGAGTTCGATGTCACGGACTTCTCGAACGTGAACGTGGATGGTCAGTCCTACAATCGCGTCCCGTACATCTACTGCTCGCACAACTCGTCGAACCTCTCGGACCACTGTCTCACACGAGATCAAGGTGCGGACTCGATGGAGCGCATGCAGAACATCATCGACGATCTCAACACCTGGTACATCCTGCGCAACTTCCCGCGCGGACGCATCGGTGTGAACACGTTCAACTACGTCGATCGCTACTACGGCCGTGTGTTCCACCGTCTGAAGAACTGGAACAATCTCTACGGTCTCTACGCCGCGCTGCTTCAGCAGTTCTTCACGCCGGCGCAGATGGAAGAGTTCATGACAGACACTGAGGAAGGATTTGGTGTGAAGACCTGGGCTGTGCAGAACGCCTTCAACTACTTGATGCAGACTTTGCTGATGCCTGACGTTGGAGCTTACGACGGCGCGCAGCTTCAGCCGGACGGCAGCGTGCTCGCTGGCACTGCGCAGGGCTTCGGCGCTCGCTTCGACCTCGATATCACCGACGCACGTTACTACTCGACCAACTGGTCGTTTGGCGGCGGAGACGGTCGAGACTGCGGCTATATGTGGTACGAATGTTTGCACCACGTTGGCTTCTATCTCGACAAGATCATGGCGATCGAAGCGTTGACCGACTCGCGGACAAACTTCGTGGCTCGCTCGACTCCAGAGGACATCCGGGAGTGGGAAGTTAGCTTCTACAGCACGTTCCCCGATCAGATCGCCGCGGTCAGCGAAGCGATCATGAGTCAGAACTTCGAGACGGTCGCCCCGACCGTCGATGGCGCTGGCGAGCTCATCTTCCCGAACTACGCGGGCCGCTTGGACACGCCACAGGCCACCCCTGTGAACCCGTTCGCGACGTTCACCCTCCAGCTCTACTGGCAGGTGCTTGGCCAGGCGCGTTTCCCCAACAACTACGACCGCGGATTCATTGATGAGTCCCGCATCTTCGAGTTGGGCGGAGAGGCTCCGGAACTCGTCGCCGGCTCGCTGATCACGTTCGCGAACAGCCAGAATGGCCTCCAGTACGGCGCGATCGACTACGCGGATCGCATCACCTCTGGTGAGAGCATGATCCGTCGCGCACGCTGCCTCGACGCCGTGTCCAATTGGAGTGCTGGCAACGACGTGATGGCACTAGAGAACAACCCGTTCGAAGAGTGTCCGTCCTATGCCGGTTTGACCGAGCGTGAGCGTGAGAGTGCCCGGTTGGCCTCGCCCGCCGTCGCCGCGTTCGAGCTTCGCCAGTACATCGACCTGCTCGAAATCATGTCGGACATGTCGACGATGATGGACTACGGAGACCCGTACAACCCGTAAGGGTTGATGAAACGACCGAAGGCCGCGCTCGCGCCGGCCTTCGTTCGTTTCTGGCGGTGTTGATTCGCGGCGCACGAACGCGACTCGCGCCGAACGTACAACGCCGTCGATCGTCCACGCGCACGGTTCTGGGCCCAACCCTTGACCCATTTCCCACGATGATTATCCACGCTGGTCGGCCCGCCTGGCGGTCAGACTCCCAACGCCGAACGGTCCCTCGTTCGGCACACCAACAAACAGAACACATGCAATCACCCGTCCCTTCGTTCGCTCGCTCGCTCGGCTCTCTCTCCGCGATTCTCACCACGGCAGAAGAGTACTGTACCGAGGGCAAGATCGATCAGGACGTGATGCTCTCGGCCCGTCTCTTCCCGAACATGTTGGCACTGAAGCGACAGGTCATGATTGCTTGTGATACCGCCAAGGGCATGGCCGCGCGCCTCTCTGAGACGGAGAATCCCAAGCACGCGGACACCGAGACCACGTTCGCAGAACTGCAGGCGCGCATCGCGAAGACGGTCGCGTTCATCGAGTCTGTAGACGCCGCCGCCTTCGAAGGAGCCGAGTCCCGCACGGTCTCGATGAAGGCTGGGTCAACCACGCTGACCTTCAATGGGGCGGACTACTTCTCCGGTTTCGCGGTCCCCAACTTCTACTTCCACATGACGACCGCCTACGCGATTCTTCGGAACAACGGCGTGGTTATCGGCAAGCGAGATTTCCTCGGACCGATTCAGTAGCTCGCCTCGTCGAGGAACTCGCCGAGACTGCTCGCTCCTCAGTCGACGACGAACCAGCCGCGTCGAATGAGCCCGTCTTCGTCGACCTCGTAGGTCGCCATCGCGTGCACGACACGCTCGCCTCGGCCGGTGACGACCTCACGGTCAAACGCGAATCGGCCGACCGTGGTGCGAGAGGTCAGGGTGGCGTGTACGTTCGGGGACGCCTCGAACATCTCTCCGTACGCCGTGCGCAGCGCTGCGCGGCCCTGCATTCGTAGCGCGCCGGTTGGGAGGTCGTAGACCTCGACGTCCGGATGATAACAGCCCACAAAGGCTTCGATATCGTGCGCGTTATAAGCTGCGAGTTGCCTGCCCGCAGCGTCTCGCACGAGGTCATCTAGTTCGTGATTGTGCATAGGGTGTCTCAGGACTTTTGGCTCTGAGGGCGGCCGTTCGATGAAAACCCCACCCGCGCCTACTCGCCGAACAGGTCCGCGCGCATCCGGAGGAGGCCATTGATGGTGTGAACGTCCGTCGCGTACATCGGGACCCGCACGACGGGCGTCTCTTCTCCCAATGACTCTCGCAGCGCGGCGATCGCCTCATCGTCTCGAGCTGCTAGCGCCTTGAACGCGCGGGTGTTGTCCAGCATCGCGCTGGCCAATCGCGTCAACCTGGCGCGGTCTGGTGCCGGCTCTGGTGCGTCCGCTGCGAGGGCGTCGGTCAGCACATTGATGGGCTGCTCGGTGTAGTCGTTGTGGCCGAAGTTTTGGTGCGCTCGGTTCACAACGACGCCGCCTACATGCACGCCGAAAGCGTCGAGGCGCTTGCGAAAGCCCATCGACTCATCGACCGTCGATGGGTCGGGCGTGGTCACAATGACGAAGCGGGTGTCCGGGGCACGCAACAGGAGCTGTGTGGCGTCGCTGCGGTCGCGAATGCCGTCGAGCAGTCCCGAGAAGTGGAAGAGGAACTCACCGAGCTCCTGGAAGAAGTCTTGGCCGGTGAAGCGCCCCAGCGTTTTGAGCACGAGTTGTGTGCCCATACCGATGAAACCCTTTCCGCGAGCGAAGCCGGTCGCGGCTATGACCCACTGGATTGCGGGGCTCTCGAGCGCTTCAAAGAAGCGAACTGGGGCGTCGAGGAAGTCGAGCGCGTTGGAGGTCGGCGGCGTGTCGAGCACCACCAGGTCAAACTGGCCGCTCTCGACGACCTCAAAGAGGCGTTCTGAGGCAGACAGCTCCTGGGAGCCTGCGAGCGAGGTCGAGAAGTGATGGTAGAAACGGTTGTCGAGGATGCGCTGAGCGGACTCCTCGTCTTTCGAATAGCGCTCGACGATGCCATCAAAGGTGTTCTTCATATCCAGCATCGTCGCCCACAGCTCGCCTTCGGCGTTGGGCAGCGGAATTCGCTGGATTTCGTGACCGAGTCCCTCGATGCCGAGCGAGTTTGCGAGGCGTCGCGCGGGGTCCACGGTCATAACGAGCGCGCGCTTTCCTCGCATCGCGGCGTGCATCGCGGTGATCGCGGCGGTCGTTGTTTTGCCTACGCCGCCTGAGCCCACGGAGACGACCACGCGGGTATCTTCGAGCAGGCGATCGAGAGTACTCATTCCACCCCTCCCAGGCCTTCGGCCAGCGAGACGCCCATTCGCTCGATGACCGAGCGGTCGATCACGGTATCAAAGAAGAACGGGACCTCGACGATGGGAGCATCGAGCTCACGCCGGAGCTTGCGGAGGTAGCGCTCTTGTAGGTCACAGCGCCGGTCGCGGAAGAGCGCGGCGCTCATGAGGCTGCCGAGGTCGTCGGCCTCGGTACCATGCTGGCCGAGCATGGCGCTGACAATGTCTGCGTCTCCAGCCTCGAGCTGCCTAGGAAGCACAGCGTTCGCGATGATCGCACCGATACGAATGTCGAACTCAGCGGCGATCTGCTTGCGCAGCTCGATCGTCTCGTTGACCGGCATGTCCTCGGCCAGCGTGATGAGGTTCACGCAGGTGCGCTCTTTGTCTTCGAGCAGGTCGAGCATGCGCTGCGCCTCGTTCGCCATGCGCCCGGAGTTTAGGGCGCTCGTGACCACCTGGGGAATCTGCAGCAGGAACATCCCGTGGCCAGTCGCCGGGGCGTCGATGATGACGACGTCCCAGTGCTTCTTGCCGTTCACCTCCTGCTGCTCGTGGTAGTACGCCTTGCCGAGCATCGTCAGCTCGGGGAGGCCCGGCATAACGCGGAGGAGCTTGCTGACAACGCGGTTCTCGAAGACCGCGCGGTAGATCGCGCGAACCTTCAGGATCATCAGCGCGTACTCTCGTAACGAGTCAGCAGGGGT
>JBLHWZ010000305.1:0-6838 GCA_047629415.1 Bradymonadia bacterium
TCCATCTCTTCGCGCATCGACGCACGAAGCTCAGCGGTGAATTCTGGGTAAGACCAAACATCTGGCGAGGCGCGGTCAATATTCCTCAAGAACAGCCACTGTCCTGCGAAGTTCTCAACCAGCGCCCCAGCCCTAGGGTCCGCGAGCATTCTCCTCACCTGCCGCTCGATCTCAGCCGTCTGCTGAAGCCGTCCTTGGGACGCCATCTCAAAGAGTTCAGCGTCCGGCATGCTGCCCCAAAGGAAGTAACTGAGGCGCGAAGCCAGCGCATAGTCATCCAGCCAAGGAACCTCTCCCGCTGCTAGCTGCTCGGCGCTCAACGACGCGTGATGCTCAACACGAAAGACGAAATGGGGCGACGCCAAAGCAGCCTCCATCATTAACGAAGCCGCAACCTCGAACGTATCGCCGTCATCAAGAACGCGGGCGCCGAACGCCACTAGCCGACTGAGCTCTTCTTCCGTCACTGGTCGACGCCAAGCACGCGGCAGGAACTCAGCGATGATCTCAGCCAAGCACTCGACCACCTCAGTATCGCTCGCCCCGGATGCCGGCACGCACACCAGAAGCCTCGCTCGGGATTCGGTCTCAGGACGCAGCGAATCTGTGAGGATCCTGCGGGCCGCGGTCGCATAGAGTTCGATATGTACGGGCGAGAGCGTCAGAACGTTCGCGATGTTGTCAAACCCATAAGCAACGTCGTCATCTGGGAAGTCCGCCGACGGCCGCAGCGTGGTTCCGAGGAGATCGCGCACCGTGTTGTCGTACTCGGCGCGGTTAAGTCGGTGGATCGTCTTGTCGGCCACCACGACTGGCGCCGCCTGCTCCACATCGTCGAGCGTGTCAGCGAAGGTATCCGGCGACGCGATATCCGTCGACGAATCGGCACCTGTGTCGAACTCCCCGACTTCCGGCGAATCCACCACCGGCTGATCCGCCAGTTGCTCGGCCGGCGTCGAGCAGGCAAAGAGCAAGGACAATGCTGGAAAAAGTCGGCGCATGACGTTGGGGTTGATGTGGGTCAGACGATAACCGAACGTTCATGTGGCGACCAGCGAGAACCCAAGATGGCCTCCTCACTCTTGCGAAACAAGCGCACCTAGGACGGCGGTCCGCACATTTCACCTGCCCCCACTCCCAAGTTAGAAGATGTCACTCGTCCTCTTCCTCGTCGCCTCTTTTTCTGCCGCCGTGCTCGGTGGCTTTAGCCCACCCGATGGGTGGTTCGACTCGCTGAACAAGCCCTCTTGGAATCCACCAGGGTGGGTATTCGGGCCGGTTTGGACCGTGCTCTACGCGATGATCGGTACCAGCGGGTGGCTCGTTTGGCGGGATCACGGCAGCAGCGCGATTCGTTGGGCGTTGGCGCTGTGGCTGATTCAGCTCTTACTGAACGCCGCCTGGTCCCCGACTTTCTTCGGGATGCACCGCCCAGGGCTGGCGTTGGTAATCATCTGCGCAATGTGGCTCACGATCGCCGCGACGATCGTGGCGTTCTGGCCTCTCCAGAGAACCGCCGCGTACCTGCTACTTCCGTACCTGGCGTGGGTGACGTTCGCGACTGTTCTCAACACGGCAATCTGGCGACTAAACGCCGGCTAGCGACACGGCTAGCAACACACGGCCAACTACTCGATGCGGATCGCGCCGCGCGGGCACTGCCGAACAGCCTCGCGAAGGGCGGCCTCGGTCACGTCCGCCGCCGCTTCCTGCCGAATTTGGAGCGAGTCGTCGGCTCCACCAAAGTAGAAAACGTCTGGCACCAGATCCATGCACACTGCGTTCTCCTCGCAGAGATCAAAGTCGATGATCACTTTCATAGGGCCTCCTCGTCGCTACCATCGCCGTCATCTGCGATCCGGTCGCCCAATTCAGCTAGGTGCTCCGGCGCGCTACCAAATGTGAACTCCAGACGTTTGGCGCGCAGGAAGTAGCGATGAATTGCGTAGTCTCGGTCGAAGCCCATGCCGCCGTGCAGGTGCTGAGCGGCGCAGACAACACGGTGCCCGGCATCCGCAGCCCACATCGAAGCGATCGACACAGCGCGACCTGCGTCTCCACCGTCCGCAATCAAACACGCCGCCTTCAGCGTGGTGACCTCGAGCGCGCCACGGTCGATATACGCATCAGCGATTCGCTGTTTGACCGCCTGAAACATGCCGATCGGAACCCGGAATTGCTTCCGAGTCCGGGTGTACTCCGCCGTCATTGAGATCGCCGTATCGCAAACGCCTAGAGTCTCCGCGCAGACGCCGAGGCGGACGCGCTCAACCAACTGTGAGAGCGCATTGAGACCGCCACCGAGCTCAATCGCTGTGGCGCCGTCGAACTCGATGAGCGACGAGGGCGTGCCGTCGGTGCTTCGCTGCGCCGCCTGCGTGACGCCATCTTGTGCGAGCGACACCAGATAGAGCGACGGCCCGGCCGGCCCATGAGCCGACACCACGGCATGGCTCGACTCGGCTCCCATCACGACGCCCGTCTTAGAGCCCGTGATCTTGTCGCCCTCAGAGGCACTCGTCACCGGCGCGAGTAAGTTGCGGTTGTTTGATTCTTCGAGGGCGAGCGCGACGAACGACTTGCCCGCCAACAACGGCGAAAGCACGTCGGCGCGAACATCGTCGTCACCGTAAGAGGCCAAAGCCCACGCCGAGCCGAAGATCATTGGAATGAGCGGCAGCGGGGCCACAACACGACCGGCGTGGCGTGCAAGTAGTGAGAGTTCGACGACACCGAACCCGGTTCCGCCCACATCCTCGGGCAACGAGAGCCCGAGGAGTTGAGCGTCGGCGAGCGCGGCCCACGCCTCGGCGTGAAACCATTGCCCGTCGCGGTCGAGCGCTTTCAACGAGTCGTCGGTCACAAGCTCGGTCAGCATCTTGCCGGCGAGTTCATCGATGGATGCTTGGTCTTCAGTGAGTGCGAATTCCATTAGCTTCTCCCCATTCGCGGCAGGCCGAGGCCGGCCATCGCGATGATGTCACGCTGCACCTCGTTAACTCCTCCACCAAAGGTGAGAACTAGCGAGCTCCGGTAGAAGCGCTCCAATTCACCACCGAGGGCGGCCCCGGCTGACTCATCGTAGAGTGGCCCGACGGCGCCGAGCACTTCCATCAGAAGGCGGCTCGCCTCAACGTAGAACTCCGAACCGTAGACCTTGATCGCGCTCGCGTCGGCCATGCCCAGGTCGCCGCTGTCGATTGCCCACGCTTGGCGGCAATTCATGAGTTCAAGTGCCTCAAGTTTCGCGTCCACCTTGGCGAGATTCGCTCGAACCCAAGGCAGGTCGATGACGTTGCCACCCTGCCCGCTCGGCGTCTCCGCCGCCCACTCGCCAACCTCGGTCGTAATCCGGTCGATCGGACCACAGGCATTGAGCGCGACGCGCTCGTGATTGAGCTGTGTCGTGATCAAACGCCAGCCGCCATGCAGATCGCCCACCAGGTTCGACTTCGGCACCCGCACGTTGTCGTAGTAGACGGCGTGGGTGTTGTTATCGCCGAGGGCGTGCATCTTCGTGACCTGAACGCCCGGTGTATCGAGCGGGATGATGATCATCGAGATACCCTTGTGAGCCTTCGCGTCCGGATCAGTTCGACAAGCCAGCCACATGTAGTCGGCGTGGTCCGCGAGACTCGTCCAAATCTTCTGCCCGTTGATGACCCACTCATCACCGTCGAGCACGGCTGAGGTCCTCAGCGAAGCGAGATCAGTGCCGGCGCCGGGCTCGGTGTAGCCGATGGAGAAGTGACACTCACCGCGCAGGATTTTCGGCGGGTAGAAGGTCTTTTGCTCCTCCGTCCCGAACTTCAAAAGCGTCGGTCCGACCGTGCTAAGCGTAAGGATCGGCACCGGGAATCCAACCCGCTGCACCTCATCGAAGAAGATGAACTGATCGACCGATCCGCGGCCGAGCCCGCCGTGCTCTTTAGGCCAGCCGATACCAAGCCAATTCGCGTCGCCGAGCTTCTTCATGGCGGCCATGTAGAGTGGTCCGCCGCCGTGCGTTTCGATAAGTTCGCGGTCGAGTTCCGGCGTCATCAGCTCCGCCATAAAGGCGCGCAATTCCGCTCGGAGCTCAACCTGCTCCGGAGTGTATTCGAGTCTCATATTTGCCGTCTGCCGAGTGATTCCGAGTCGAGCGCTACTTCCAGGTAATTCCGACCGGCATCTCTTTGATACCGTTGATGAAGTTCGAGCGCAGGAAGCGAAGGTCACCATTTGGCGTCAGTCGCTCCACTCGTTTGAGCAGTTCGTCGTAAAAGACCTTAATCTCAAGTCGCGCCAAGCTCGCGCCAAGGCAAAAGTGCTGCCCGTGACCAAACGCGATGTGGTCGTTCGGGTTGCGGCCGACATCGAAGCGGAACGGGTCGTCAAACACGGCCTCGTCGCGGTTTCCGGACGAGTAATAGATGGCGAGCTTGTCGTTCTCCTTGAACTGATGACCGTGAAAATCGAGGTCCCTCGTCACGGTGCGGCGGAAGTAGATGACCGGAGTTGCCCAACGCACGGTCTCTTCGACAGCGGTATCGAGCAACGAACGGTCCTTCTGCAGCCGCGTCCACTCGTCCGGGTTCGCAGCCAGCGCGCGAATACCGTGTGAGATGGCGTTTCGCGTCGTCTCGTTTCCTGCAACCGAGAGCAGCAGGAAGAAGGCGGTGAACTCGGGCTCGGAGATCTTCTCTCCGTCCACCTCGGCGTTCATCAGGACACGCACGAGGTCGTCGCCCTCTTCACCCTTGCGGGTCTCAGCCAGGTTACTGGCGTACTGCCAGACTTCCATTGCCGCGAGGCGCGAGTCCTCGAGCGATGTCTGGAACTCGGGGTCGTCGAAGCCGATGAGGCGGTTTGACCAGTCGAACACGAGGTGCCGCTCTTCGCGCGGGACCCCCATCAATTCGCAGATGACGCGAAGCGGGAGTTCCGCCGCGACCGCAGTAACGAACTCACACGAGTCCTGTCCCTGGATCTCATCGAGGATATCGTTCACTTCCGCGCGAATCTTGGATTCCATTGCGCGCACTAGGCGCGGCGTGAAACCGGAGGCGACGAGCTTACGGAACTTATTGTGCTGAGGCGGATCCAGGTTGATCAACATCATCTGAATCGCTGAGAGGTCGTCCCCCTCGTAGTCCTCGATGTTCGATCCCCCGCGCTGTGACGAGAAGTCCGCGGGGTTTCGGGAGATTTCGCGGATGTGATCCTGCTTCGTGATCACCCAGAACGGCTTGATGTCGACTTCCGGTGTGTGGAAGTGAATCGGAGCCTCTTTGCGCAGCGCGGTGAAGTACTCGTCCGGAAATCCCTTCTCGAACGTGTCAGGGTTCGCGACGTCGACGTCGAACTCGGCCCGAATTCGGGCGGCGCTCTTCTTGATGGACTCTGCAGTATTCAAAGCAATTCGCTCATGTTTTGCGGTCAGATAAACCCGGTCTCGGCTGAGACTACGTTGCGCTAATACCGCAAATAGAACATGTTTCAGTCCGTCCGACAATGGTCGACTGAAACACGTTCTAACCACCCAGATTCCAATGGCTGAACCCCACCTCCTTTCCGAGAAGATCGGACACGTCCTCAAGCTCACGATGAATCGCCCCAAAGCGAAGAACGCGATGGGATTGGAGATGCTAGGCCGCCTCGCCGATGCCTGGGATCAACTCGACGAGGACGACGACCTTCGGGTTGCCGTTCTAACAGGTGCAGGAGGGTTCTTTAGTGCCGGGGCCGATATGAAGGCGATGCACTCATCGGATCCTGAAGACCCATGGGCCAAGAAGTTCGCAGAGAATCCGACCCTCCACTGGAAGTCGTTCCTGCGTGATCATCGGCCCAAGAAACCGGTAATCTGCGCGATCGAAGGATTCGCGTTCGGCGGCGGAACCGAGATCATCCAGGGAACGGACATCCGGGTGTCCGGCCGCTCCGCCAAATTCGGGATCACCGAAGCCAAGTGGGGACTCTTCCCGCTTGGTGGATCCACCGTTCGCTTGCCGCGTCAGATCCCGTTCGCCAAGGCGATGGAGATGCTGCTAACCGCTCAACCCATCGACGCCGTCGAAGCCCACCGAGTCGGTCTCATCGGCACTCTCGTCGATGATGGCGAAGCACTCTCCAAAGCGATGGAGATGGCGGAAGCGGTCGCGGCCAACGGTCCGCTCGCCGTTCAAGCGATCAAGGCGTCCGCCTGGGAAGCGTGGGGACAACCACAAGAGGTCGCCCTGAAGCGCGAGCTCGAGCTCGGCTGGCCCGTGTTCCAATCAAAGGACGCGAAAGAAGGGACCCGCGCGTTCGCGGAGAAGCGAGCCCCCGAGTTTAAGGGCGAGTGGTAGCAGGCAGCGCGGGGGGCTAGGCCATCGCGCTGGTTCGCCCTCACCCAGCAGTAGCGATCGGGAAGACGCGACGAGGGGGCGAAGCGCACGAACACTCAGGGAGAGCTCGGCGGCGGCCGCGGCCCGGTCGACGATACTCCCCGTGTCTGCGTGGTTGGCATGGAGTAACCAGATTACGGGCCTTTGATGCCAGATCCGAACCAAACCTAAAGGGCCGTTCTTTGAACCCCTATCAGCCGCTCGCTCGCGAACGCTTGGTCAGCGGCGGCTGAAGTGACGGGATCCGCATTGGAGATGCACCTAGCCGTGCAGACGGCCGTCCTCCGCGGCTGGAGCGCCAGAAGCGCGCCGCCGCCGCCGCGAATGGCCGGGTCGTCAACGAGAGTGCTCGCCCGCTATTCGCAGAGATCCTCACAGGCGTCGACGGCCTCACCCGATTCGGCGGTCGCAAAACAGTCGACCATGGGCTGACCGCACTCGCGAATCACCTCAGCGATGAACCCTGAGCA
>JBLHWZ010000306.1:0-6774 GCA_047629415.1 Bradymonadia bacterium
GCAGTCCGCACTGAGCACGATTGGTTTCGACCCGCGTCAGACGGCGTCGACGATCCTATTTGCCTCCACTGAGGCGGGCAGCGACATCGGGGATCACGCTGTCGTCTTGATTGAAATCGCTTATCCCGCCGAAGAGCTAGCGGCGGCGCTTGTGGGGGAGGCCTACGAGGCCGACACGGTCGGCGAGATCGCGTTCTATCGGAAGTCTGAGTCGACGATCGCCTTCATCGGTAGCAATGTCCTCGCAGTCGGCGAGTTCACGCTCGTCGAGGCGGCTATCAACGCCGCCGCAGGGGAGAGTACTGCCGGAGCCAGCGGTTCGGTCGCTTCGCAGATTTCGTCGGTCGATAAGTCAGGCGCGATCTGGGCCGTCGTTCAGCTTCCGGCCGGCTCGCAGGGCGCAGAGACTGCCCGTATGTCGGTCGATCTGAGCGCAGGATTCTCGACGACCATCACCGTGGCAATGGAGTCTGAAGAGCTCGCGACCACCACGGCCACGCAACTCAGCACTCAAGTGACCGTTCTCTCCGGTCAGCCGGAGGTCCAGGGCCTCGGCCTCGGTGCCGTGCTCGCTGCGGTTCAGGCGACCTCGTCTGGCTCCGACCTGAACCTCTCGGTCAGTGTTGACGCTTCGACCTGGGCCACACTGGTTCAGACCCTCGGCGCGCTTGCCGAAGAAGAACTCCGCTAGCGAGGAACCTATCGAGTGAGTCTCGATGACTTGAATCCTGCTCAGCGGGCCGCGGTAGAACACGCCGACGGCCCGCTTCTTATTCTGGCTGGTGCCGGAAGCGGAAAGACGCGCGTGATCACGACGCGGATTGCTCGGCTGATCAGGGAGGGATCGCTCCCGTCATCGATTCTCGCCGTGACGTTCACGAACAAGGCGGCGCGGGAGATGCGGGCGCGGGCTTCAAAGCTCGTCGGGCCGGAAGCGCAGTACGTGACGATTTCGACGTTCCACTCTGCGTGTGCCCGTATTCTGCGCGGGAACCCGCATATCGTTGGTCTGACGCGGTCGTTCACTATCTACGATCCCGATGACAGCTTGGTGCTGCTTCGCGAGTTGGCAGAGAAGCTGGACCAGCCACATGACGCGTCGGCGGTGCGCGCGCAGCGCACGTTGATCGAAGGGTTTAAGTCGAAGGCGATGCGGCCGCACGACGTGCACACGATGGCGCGGTCAGACGACGAGGAGCAGACCGCGAATCTCTTTGAGGCTTACCAAGCCACGCTGCATACCGCGAACGCCTGTGATTTCGGTGATCTCATCGCGCACGTGGTGCACGGGTTGGAGGATGACGAACAGTTCGCCGGGTATATCCGCCACCGCTATCAGCATCTGCTTGTCGACGAGTTTCAGGATACGAACGTCGCTCAATACAAATTGATCCGACTCTTAACGCCGGACACGGGCGATATCGCAGTGGTCGGAGACGATGACCAGGCGATTTACGCGTGGCGAGGCGCGACCGTTGAGAACGTGCGCCACTTCCAGGACGACAATCAGCCCTGCAAGGTGATCGCGCTGGAGCAGAACTACCGGAGCGGGCCGGTGATTCTGGAAGCGGCCAACGCATTGGTAGAGAAGCTGGCATCAAGGCTGCCCAAGACTCTCCGAACGGACCGGGAAGATCGCGAGAAGATCGAGGTCTTCATCGGTCGCGATGACCGTGACGAAGCCGACTTCATCATCCGTGAGATTCAGCGTCTGCGTGGAGAACTCTCGCTGAAGTACTCGGATTTTGCTGTCCTCTTCCGGGTGAACTCCCAGTCGCGCGTCTTGGAGGAGCGCTTTAGGGCCGCTGGCGTCCGCCACGTTTTGCGGGGTGGGCTCGGTTGGTTCGACCGGAAGGAAGTAAAGGATGCTCTCGCGTACCTCCGACTGGCCGCCAACCCGAGCGACGAGGTGGCCTTCAGGCGTATCGCCAACGTGCCGGCGCGCGGTATCGGCAAGACTAGCCTGCGTAAGGTGATCGCGCTGCGAGACGACGTGACGGGGCTTCCCTTCGCTGCGGCGCTGCGAGACACCGCCGACAAAGCGCGGCTGCAGGCAAAAACGCGTGAGGGCATGCGTGAGCTAGCGGATCTGCTTGAGTCTCTCAGCCAACTCGCTGGCTTGGCGACAGCGGCCGAAGTCCTAGAGGCCGTGATTACTGACACGGACTACGAGGGCTACCTCGTTCAATCGGACGACATTAACGGTGAGGAGCGGGTACAGAACGTCCGCGACCTGTTGGAGAGCACCCGGGAGTTCTGCGACACTGAGGAGGATACCAGCGTCATCGCCTTCCTTGAGGCCACAACTCTCACCACATCGCAGGACGTAGCCGATGACGAGAGCACCGTGCAGATGATGACGATGCACGCTGCGAAGGGGCTCGAGTTTCCGGTCGTGTTTGCAACGGGTTTTGAGGAGAAACAGTTCCCGATGGAACGGATGAACTCGAGCGACGAGGAGGAGGAGCGTCGCCTCTGCTACGTCGCGTTCACGCGGGCGATGCGACGTCTTTACGTCAGCGCGGCCCAACGCCGCCGGCTCTTTGGGAAGACGCGTGAGAATCGGCCATCGATTTTTCTGACCGAGCTACCGGAAGCTCTGATCCAGTTTTCGCCTACGTCCTCGAGTAAAAGTCTCGACTGGAGCAGCCGTCGAGAACAGGACGTGCGCCGCCGTAAAGGCAAGCCTGATTGGGACGAGTTCGATCAGCGGCCGTGGCAAGAGCGGCATGCGGAAGTTCCAGAGGGTGGGATTATCTTCACTGACGAGAATTTCGAGGAGATCGGGGCACCGAAGTCCGCCAGCCGCCTCATCGGTAAGACCGGGCGCAGCAAGATGTTCGGTGACGGCCTCGTGATCGCAGTTGAGGAGTCTTCCGCGAAAACCGTGCTAACGATCGAGTTCCCGACCGTCGGGATCAAGAAGATCGTCTCGAAGTTCGTCGACATCGTGGACTGAATCATCGGTGTCGATCGTCGCCCCGGTCGATCCGGAGCGCGCCTCTACGGGTTTAGCAATCCGTAGTGCTGCTGTGCGTTCTGTCGGCGCGTCGTGTTGTACGCGTCGATGATGCCCCACATCCACGGAACGAAAAGCATCGGCGGGGTCGAGACCATCAGTAGGCTGATGAAAAAGAACGCGAGGCCTTTGCCGACCTGACCGTTGTAGAGTTGTCCGGCACCTGGAATCATCGCGCTCAGGAGCGCAGATGCTGCCGAGGACTTCGGGCCGGCTGTCCCCTGCGGGACAAGTGCGTTCTGGCCGTAGTTGTAGGGCTGCCCGTACCCATTCATCGGTTGGCCATATTGTGGCGGCGACGGGTACGCCTGCCCGCCGTACGGTGGCGGCGCGGGCTGGCCGTAAGGTTGTCCGTATTGCTGCGGAGCACCGGAGTAGGGCGCAGCCGCAGGCGGTTGTCCGTAGGGCGCACCTGCTGGTTGCCCGTAGGGAGGCGCAGCCGCTGGCGGTTGTCCGTAGGGCTGACCGTACTGCTGCTGCTGCTGGGGTGCCCCCGCGACGGGGTACGGCGAGGGTTGGGGCGAGGACGCGGGCGGCTGCCCATACGGCTGCCCGTACTGCCCGCCGCCGGTAGGATTCTGTCCGGCACCTGTTGGGTCTTGTCCGTATGGCGCATAGGGGGCGCCTGGGCGGGGTTCTGGTGGCTTGGGCGGATCGATCGGGTTCGCAGCTGCGGTTCCCGACGTGAAGATACCCGGCGCGCCAAGCCCTGGGACGAAATAGAAGAGGTTCCCATCGTCGTCGCTGTCGAGCTCAAGATGGGCGTTTGTGACCATCTTATCGAGCATGCGCTCCGCGTCCTTGACGCTCACGCGCACCTGATAGGCGACAGCGGAGGGCGTGAGGCGAGAGACGCCCCCGTTGTGTGCCATCTGCAGCACGGCACGCTCGAATTCTGTTTGCTCCATCAGCGGATTCCTCGGGAATGGCACGGCAAGAACACCGACCGTAGTCGATCTCCTGAGTGCGCGAACATAGGGCGCAGAACGCCGTTGTCCAGCGTCGGATTTCTCACTCGACCGTCACACTCTTCGCGAGGTTGCGGGGCTGGTCAATGTCGGTGCCCTTGGCGTCGGCCACATAATAGGAGAAGAGTTGCAGCGGCACGACCGCGACGGCGGCTAGAAATTCTGGCTCGATCGCAGGGATATAGAGCATTTGATCGGAGAACTCTGCGAGCCGGTCGTCACCCTCAGTTGCCACCGTGATCACTTGCCCGCCCCGCGCTTTTACTTCCTCCAAGTTGGACACGACTTTCTCGTACGTGTCGCTCGCGGGCGCGAGAACGACGATCGGGAGTTCGTCGTCGATCAGCGCGATTGGGCCGTGCTTCATCTCGCCGGCAGCATAGCCTTCTGCGTGAATGTAGCTGATCTCCTTGAGCTTGAGAGCGCCTTCGAGCGCGATCGGGAAGAGGTTTCCGCGTCCCAAGAAGAGGCAGCTGCTCGCGTGTGAGTAGTCTTTGGCGAACGACTTGATGAAGTCTTCCGACTCGAGCGCGCGTTCGACGGCGCCGGGTACCTGCCGAAGTCCGTCGACAAGCTGCGTGCGGCGTTCGTCAGTGAGTGTACCGCGATGTTGACCGAGCCAAATCGCGACGAGATAGAGTGCCGCGAGTTGGGTGGTGAACGCCTTGGTGGAGGCGACGCCTATTTCAGGGCCTGCCTGAGTGTAGACAACATTCTGGCACTCCCGAACGATCGTCGATTCCATCACGTTACAGATCGCGAGCGACTGGGCTCCGAGTCGCTGGGCCTCTCGAATCGCGGCGAGCGTGTCTGCGGTCTCCCCAGACTGCGAGATCGCGATCGCGAGGGTTCGCTCGCTGACAACCGGGTCGCGGTATCGAAACTCGCTGGCCAAGTCGACTTCAACTGGGATGCGAGAGAACTTCTCGATCGCGTATTTGCCGACGAGACCGGCGTGCCACGATGTGCCGCACGCGAGAATGACGATCCGATCGATCGACTTTACCCACTCGGGGTCCAGCGTCACCTCGTTGAGTTCGACGACGTGAGTATCCGGGTTCACTCGGCCGCGAAGCGTGTCGACAAGTTTCGCAGGTTGCTCGTGGATCTCCTTGAGCATGAAGTGCTTATAGCCTTGCTTCTCGGCCGAGACTGGATCCCAGAGGATTCGCTTCGGAATCCTCTCGACCGAAGTTCCGTCGTGGCGGATGATGTCGATGCCCTCTCTCGTGAGGCGCGCCACATCTCCGTCGTCCATGAAGATGACGTCCCTCGTGTGCATCATGATCGCCGGCACGTCGCTCGCGGCGAAGCACTCACCATCGCCAACCCCGAGCACCAGTGGGGAGGCGTTACGGGCTGCGATCAGCTCGTCGGGCCGTTGCTCGTCGAGAACGACCAGCGCGTACGAGCCTCGGACCTGAGCCAGGGCCTCGATTACCGCTTCGCGGAGGGTCGCCGTAGTTTCGACGGATCGCGCGACTAGGTGGGCGATAATCTCGGTGTCGGTGTCGGACTCGAACACCGAGCCGTCGGCGCGGAGTGACGTTCGCAGTTCGCTGTAGTTCTCGATGATCCCGTTGTGGACCAACGTGATGCGCCCGACCTTGTGCGGGTGGGCGTTGCGTTCGACCGGCGGGCCATGAGTCGCCCATCGCGTATGCGCGATGCCGGTCTGTCCTTCCGGCTTCTCGATCAGGTAGACGCGCTCAAGCGCTTTGAGTTTGCCCTCCGCTCGCAGCCGGATCACCTCGGTCCCGTTCCAGATGGCGACACCTGCCGAGTCGTAGCCGCGATACTCAAGTCGCTTTAGGCCCTCGATGAGGATGTCCCCACATGACTGGTGACCTACATATCCAACAATTCCGCACATCTAGAGTCTCTCCCAAGAAGTATAGCCCATCATAGTTTGCCGACCGCTGCGAAACCAAGAATGGGATTGATTTTGTTCCCGACGCAGCGAAGGCGTCGATGGTCTCTCACCGACAAGCGATCACTTGTTGAACTGCTCTCGGTTCTCTCCGGCCTGAAGCTGAACTCGCTCCTCGGCCGAGAGCGCCATCAACGCGACGTTCTCCTCAAAGACGACAACTTGGCTTTCCAGGATCAGACGGTGGACCGTCTGTTGGAGAACCTCGCCCCGCTGAAAGCCGATCTGGCGCTGCTCTGCGATCTGACGCTGCTCTGACTCGGAGGGGAAATCTGCTGGTTGACGTGCTTCGACCACGATCAGATGCCAACCGAACGGAGATTGAACTGGGCCTAAAACCTCGTGCAACGGCCCTTCGAAAGCGGCGTCGCCGAACTCTGGAACGACGGCTTCAATTCCGTTCCACGTCGCTGGACCCGAGTATTCTGCCGGGAAAACTAGCGCCGGGTCCGCCGTGAGGCTCATGCCCTCAAGCAGTGGATCGTCGGGCGGCATGACGTCTCTCGCTGCTCGGATCAGGTCGGCGCCCTGGATCGGTCTGCCGAGATCCACGAGCGCCGCGCGTACTCGATTCGCGAGTTCCTGGGCGGCGGCTTCTCTTTCCGGAGTTTGGTCGTCGCCCTCTGCGTTCAGCAGTACATGCGACGCGGTAACGAGCGAGGGAGTGCCGAAGAGCGTCCGACTTGCTGGATCAGCGAGTGATTGTGCGACCGCTTCCTGGTCGGGGATCTGGACTGCAGCGTTCTCCCAGGCCTCTTGGCGAAGCCATGCGATGACCCGGCCTCGCACCCGTGCGTCATGCAGGTCGACGTCCTGAGGTTCGAAGTCGAGCGAGCGCGCTACGAGCGTGTCGATGA